>JANXZS010000204.1 GCA_025355385.1 Acidobacteriaceae bacterium
GTTCGCTTCTCGCAGCAATTATTGATCGATCAGTATCAGGAGACTCCGGGCTCCAATGGCCTGCGCTTCGAAGCAAATGCCTATCTCCCGATCGAGACGCCTGCATTCGACTGGACTCGTGCTTTCAGTCCCGTAATTCGCTTGAGCTCCAGCGCAACTTCGCCCCGAGGGGGGTCAGGCGGGTATCTTGATGCGCGTTTGGATGCGCTGGCTTGGGGAGTAAAAGATAGCAGGCGGATTTCCGCGCCGGCTATCGAGATCGATCATTTGCGTAGCGAGTTCGCTGGCGGGCGTTGGATCTTTGTCAATGCAGAGTTGAATTCCGAGTTCTTCGCGGGCGCGGGCAAATGGATTTCAGCTCTTACCAGCCAGGCAAGCGTTGGAAGCGAGGAGTTCATCGTACGGCCAGTCTTACCGCTTTACCTTGTTGGCGAACCAGTAGAAGTTAGTCTGGATTGGCTTGGAGCAACCACACAGAACGCGAAGATGACTGCAACAGTCATGCTCAAGCAGGAAGGCGGATCCGAAACTGCGGTGGTCAAGCATGTGGAGATACCCGCTCACGATCCGCTCCTCTTTCCCGCTCCCAAAAGCGATGGCTTCTATGTCATTCGAGCGGAACTCAAAGAGGGCAATCGTCTTCGCGCGGTCTACCATTCCGGCTTCTGGATTCGCGACCACGCGTATCTGCGTTCCGGTGCACGGATGAGCGTCAATCGCGATTACTTTGAGGTGGCCGGGAGGCCGCTGTTTGTGGTTGGAACGACCTACATGGCAAGCGACGTCCAACGCTTGTACTTCGATCATCCGAACGTTTACGTATGGGACCAGGATATGGCTCAGATTCATGCAGCAGGGCTGAATATGCTGCGTGCCGGGTGGTGGACGGGATGGGAAAAACTATGCGATGAAGAAGGCGTACCTTACGAGCGGACTCTCCGCACCATGGAGGCCTACCTGATGACCGCTAGAAAATACGGGCTTCCGGTTCAGTTCAATATCTTCGCATTTTTGCCTGAAGTTCTAGGTGGAAAAAACCCATATCTCGATCCGGTTGCGGTACGCAAACAACAGACGCTGGTAGGAGCGCTAGCAAAAAGATTTGGTGATGTGCCATTTCTTGGATGGGATCTCATCAATGAACCTAGCTTCTCAACTGCGGTGTGGAAGAACCGGCCAAATGGAGATGCCATCGAGCTAGCAAAATGGAATGAATGGATATCGCACCGCTATCCAGATCGAGTTGCCTTGGCGCATGCATGGAGTCTTCCCTCGCTAAGCAGTCATGAGTCGATTGCCCTGCCCACTGAAGCGGAGTTCGATCCGCTGGGTATGAATAGCGGGCACAACTCTCTCAAGCTGTACGACTTTAATGTCTTCTCGCAGGAGGCCTTCGCAGGATGGGTGCACGGCATGCAGACGGTTATTCGCGGAGTGGGGTCACATCAGCTAGTCACCGTCGGACAGGACGAGGGTGGCAGTATCGATCGCATGTCGCCTGCCTTCTTCGCGCCTAGCGTGGATTTCACCGTCATCCATTCGTGGTGGCAGGATGATGCCATTCTGTGGGATTCGCTGACTGCGAAGCAGCCGGGACTGCCTCTGTTAGTTCAGGAGACGGGCGTGCAACGCCAGTCTACGTTGGACGAGATATCGCGCCGCACACCGCAAACGGAAGGCGCACTGGTAGAGCGCAAGATCGCCATGTCGTTGATTGGAGGATCGGGCGCTATCCAGTGGTTATGGAATACCAATGACTATATGGTGGAACGAAATGAGGCGCCGATTGGTGCTCTGCGCGGCGATCGCACCGAAAAACCCGAGGCAAAGGTGCTTCGGGATTTTGCCGCTTTTTCGCAACAAGCAGGAGAGGCGCTTCGGGAACCTCATCTCCCTAAGGTGGCAATCGTGACATCGCAGGCGGCACAATACTCCGCGGTCGGGGGGCTGCAGGTGCGCGCGCAGCAGAACGCGGTGCGAGCGGCGGCTTATCTTGATCATGTCCCTGTTTACATGGTTGCTGAGAATCACATAGCGGAGCTTGGCACGCCGCGGCTAGTGATTCTGCCTTCGCCTCAGGCTCTTGCACAGGCCTCATGGGATCAGTTGCTCCAGTATGTCCACAATGGTGGCAACCTCTTGCTGACAGGTTCTGCGGAACGGGATGAGCATGGGCATCCGACGAATCGTCTGGCAGAACTGAAGATCGAGGGACACGCAGAGCCCCTTACCTTCCGCGCTGCCGGGATACGCTTAGAAGATCACACCTTACCAGTCAGCTTTGGACAAGAAGCGCAGACTTGGCTGGAAATATTGAAGTTCGAGAATGGTAATGATTTCAAAATCATCCCGTATGGAACGGGTAGACTCTTTGTGTCGGCTTATCCGGTGGAATTAGCGGAGAGCGAAGCCACAGCCGCCGACGTATATCAATTTGTGTTCAATGCACTCGACATTAAGGCTCCGTTCCAAACATCGTCCGCACTGCCAGCGGGGGTGCTGGTTTATCCCACGGAACTACGCGATTCGGTGCTGTACGTTATCGTTTCGGAGGATGCCCACGACATCGACCTTGATCTGCGCGACAAGGTTACCGGGGGAGCTATCAAGTTTCGATTGCCAGCGCAGCATGCGGCGCTCGTATTGTTACGGAAATCGGACGGAAATATCCAGGCGAAATACGGGTTTTAGACGCGCAAAGTGCAGCTGACTCTGAACGCATGCTGGTTGCATTCGATGAGTGGCTATCGACACTCGACTGAATCTTCTCCGGAGTTGATTACTTCGACTCTTTCGAATTTTTGTCCACTAGCCGGTCGAAGCCGAGTCCACTGGACGCTTCGCCGCGGCCTGTCTGCTTCTGTGCGCGCAGCCAGGTGAACACTTGTCCCGCTGTCCATCTGGTGCGCGTGTAGTACTGGGTGACGCGCGACCCAGCCCGCGGCACTTCTTCTTCGTGGATGAAGTATGTCTGCGCAGGAACATCGTCAAGACCCGGGCTTAGCAGCGATGTAAGAGGTTGTACCTTCTCGATGGGCCCTGGGTCACCAATCAGGATGCGCGGCATGGCGGCGCGTTGCAGTTGGATCTTACGATTGCTGCCAGGAACATGGACAGGGATCAGCGGAATCCAATTCTCGGGCACGGTGTTCATTACCTGGTAGCGGACGTCGGCGGCCATAGGTGGCGGAGGAGGAAGAGGTCCTCCGGCTCCAAGCAACGCCTCAAGGTAATTGACCGACTGGATCTGCACTTCGTTCCCGGGGCGGCTCAACCCGGTTGCCATGGGTACGGTCCTCTCCACGCCCCACGCCATGTTGGCGACTTCATCGCGAACCAGGAGGATCTCTTCGAGAGGAGGGCTGGCCTGCGCTTTAGCAAGGGTCGGCAGCAGAAGTAGGGTTGTATCCGCAGCGACACTGCCGCTGGGGGAGTTGCGCACGTTGATAGTGAACATGCTCCAGCGGCCCCAATCTTTGTCGATGCCCTGGCCCGCAGCTTCAATCCAGAAGCGTTCTCCAAAGACACTGGTTACAGCCAGTCCCTGAACCTTTGCCAAAGCTCCGGACGGCAGGGTGCGCGGCACAACAAACCAATTATTCGCGTAGACGAGGGCAAACTCCATGAAGAGCAGCTTCGCTAAGTCGGTGGTGCTGGCGTCGATGTCTCCGAAGTTGGTCTGGTGATCCTCAAACGCCCACCAGCGCGTGTTTGCCATGCCAGAGAAAGATACGGGGATGGGGATAGTGGTAAAGGCATCATCCGGCGGGAGGCCGGTGACCTCTGATCCGGGAACCGCGCCGAGCGCTCTAAGGCTGGCGTCCTCATCAAGGCTGTACCAGTCGAGGCGACCGGAATAGTATTCGTCAGCTACATAAACTTTCTCAGTACCGCCGGGCATCGGTGCGGATGTTGCAAACTGATATTCAAGCCGCTCAGGGATCCACGCACTGTCTCCGTTGGCTGGTGGTTGGGCCAGAAAGCGCGCTGCCCAGGTGAGGAATTTTGTCGCGCGTATATCAAGTGCGCCATGGTCTCCGTTCGCAATGCCTGAGACGCCGTCATGCGCGTGGTGCCCCGGATCCGCGAGCAGGTATTCGTAGAGTGCGCCGCCATCCATCGCGCGGCCGGCCAGCGCCTGGAAGGTGTCCCACACTTCGGGATGCGCACATGTATCCACTCCTTCTTTCTTAGTGGGGTCCGGCTTCTCAATACTGTAGGCAGTGATGAATGCGGTGCGGTAATCGGCGACATCCGCGATCAACGAGAACCATTGGCGCGCCATGACCAGGCGCAGGTTGAGAGATAGTATCCGTCTCTGGCGATGCATTGGAACAGGACGCCGCTCAACTTTTGCCTCGAGTGGAATGGATGCATCGAATAGCTCAGCTCTGCCCGCGCCTGGCTGGTACTTCGTCAGGCGTGTGGTCTGCATCAGCATTTTCGCAAAGACTGGCGACCCGGCGTCGCTCCCCTCGAATTCACCCATCTGCCACTGCTTACTGAGCATCCAGAGCGGATCGCGTACTTCGGCGGCGAGAGAGCGTTCGAAGCTCCGGGTGCGTGGGCGGGCCTCCAGTCGGTCCCAGGTGGTAATGGTGGGGAAGAGGCGCTCCCGCAAAGCAACCGCCATGTCCGAAACCGGCAACGAGCTAGGCATGCTTCCCTTCCCCGATGATTTCAATCACGCTGTTGGCCGCTGTGAGTGCGGTGGCAATGCTGATGCCGTAGGTGGTGCTTGCCATGACGGTGGCTGGCAGAAAACGCGAGTAGACGGTCGGGTCGAGTTGTGCGGGTTCCACCGCCCGCTTCTTCGCGAGATCGAGCGTCTCATGGAGCGCGGTCACGAGATCTTCCCACTGCCACGTCCCGGTGTTCGACGCCGCCGCGACTAAGAGCATCGATTGTGGTGGCTCGTTGTCTGGCCGGTTGTAATTGAACGTGAGTCCCGTGTCGCGGGTAGTTGCTGGAATCACCTCGGTCCACTCATCCAGCAGCAGGCCACATTGTCGTTGGGCGGGATTGAAGGGAACAGAGTATAGACATGTGTAAAGCAGGCGATCGCTATTGATGACATATTCCGGTGGATACTCAAGCGCCAGCCACGGATCGCCAGTGGCGAACGGGAGTTGTATAGGGGTGGGATCGGGCGGCTTTATTCCGAATGCAGTCGCCAGCATAAGGGCTGACTCCCAGCTTTGGATCACGGGTCGAACGCGCGCGACACCATACATCCATTCCTCGACCGGGAAATCAATCTTCAAAGTCGTCTTAAGGTAAGTGAATAAGTCTCCGCTGTTGGAGGCGTTGACGGCGTTTGCCCACTCGCCGCCATGGGCGGGTGTAACGGTGAACTCGGGCACCATCTGGAAATCCTCTCCAAAGAGCGCCTTCGACGCAGTCTGTAGCGCCTGTACCTGGTCGGCTGCTGCTGTAGCCGTATCGTGGATCGTTAGTTGCTTCCCTACTGCGGCTGCATGCACATGAGTTCCTGCGGCTAATCCGGTGAGCACTCTGAAGACATCCTGCGAAACGGTAACGGCGCGATTGCCAAAGGACGAGACATCAAATGGTTGTGAGTCGAACTCAATTGTGCTGAGTGCAGTTACTGAATTTAACAAAGTCACAAACGACGAGCCGGGGAGATTAAAAATAGCTGCGAATTGGTCCCGCCTGGTTTTGAATAGAAGCCCCTTAGTATCGAGTGCTGTGCGCAAAACTGCAGGTGCTCCCGGAAGCGGGGCTAATGTCGTGTCGACGAGTAACTCAGCGGATTGAAGCGCGGCAAACCGATCGGCGTCGCTGGTACCGCCCGGGAGATTGTCGTAAGCCAGGAGCGCGACGTTGAAGTCTGCGAGCTTCTGTGTCCATCGCGTTACGAGAGTCGAAATCTGAGCGAGCAGATCGGTGAAGGCCGCGTGCAGCCACGCGTAAGCAAAGCCCCATCCGGATGACGGCTGATTGAAGCGCGCAGCCCGCTCGAGGAAATTGACGGCGGTGGTAAGGCAGTTGTCTGCGCCAGCAATGATCTGCGTGCGGTTGGCTGTCGTATCCGCAAGCAGCGGAACCTGCGTAGCCAGGTACGCGTCGATATCACTGGCAAGCGTCTGAAGGTCGCCGAGAGGCACCCCGATGCGCGCCTTATCAGCAAAGACCGTGGCGTTGTCGTCCCGGCGTGCGTCGTTGGCGCGTCGCACATCGCTCGAACGGAGCGGGCGCGATTGGGTGATGATTGTACGCAGGGACCGCAGCAGTGGCCCCATCTCGAACATACTGATGTGGCCGGCGGCGGCGACCATATATTGGATTTGCAAGATTGCATCAGGCCGAGGCTTCCATGTAATGACAGTGTGGCGAGTGATGCGATCGTCTAGTTCCGCCATTGCCTGCACGTTATCCGGCTTGAGCAGAAATAGCACGTCGAGCGGACGCAATTTGAGATCTGTCAGCGTGACGGTGTGACGCTGTACGGCACTGGTCAAAGGGTCCGTCCACTGCACGGTACAGCTGACCTTATTCAACGAGGGCAGCATTCCTTCGAGCCAGTCATCGATGGCGGGCTCCGTCTTGGCACGCGGTGTCGCGCCTGCTGGCGAAGGCAGTCCGGGTTTGAGTTGCAGTGCGAAGCGATGCGTAAGGCCGATGCCTGCAGGAGGCGTCTGAACCACTCCGGGCTCCGGAGGAAAGTTTCCTGTGGTGTATGCCTCCATGGTGCTGGCCACGCGATCGTAGTTGCCTTGGACTGCCTGATACACGCCCTCCGCGAGTGCCAGATCGGCCACGGCATCATAAGCATCCAGAAGCGCCAGGGTCTCAGCATCGAGTGCTTGCTGCTCGCCGGGTAATGCTATGGGAGGAAGCGTACTCAGGCCGTAGGGGTAGGTCCGCACTTTGCTGTTGCGTACCTGGTTCATCAACTTTCTGCCGTCCATCACATTGCGAGCCTCGATGGCTTCTATGGGAACGGTAGGGTCAGTAGCGGTAGACGACATCGCGTCGGCGGCAAGAGGGAATGCTTTACGCATGGGATAGATGAATTTATCGACCTCGGCCAGGCCATGATCGTCATGCAAACCGCGTTCGAATCGGTAACCGAGTAAGGCGCCTAAGCTCTGGCCGTTGCGGATTCCCTCGATCAATCCAAGCGCAACCCGGACGCGATCTGAGGATAAATTGACGGCCAAAGTATCTGGATTCGCAGAAGTGGCATTGGCAAGATACCCTGCACGCAACACCGCCGCAGCACCCGCGTGTTGCATGGACGGGGCATGTATGTAACCTCCGTTTGCAGTGTCGACAATCAAGGGTTCTGTGCCGGGAAACTTTAGGGCGATATCGGCGGGAACCTGCGCGGGGGTCAGCACGTCTGTGGAAGGACGCAAATTTTCCACCCATGCGTAAGCGCCTAGATAGAGTCCGGTTTTCCCTTGGCCGTTATTGGCTACTGCCGTTGCTGCACGCTGCTCCGCCATGCGTTGGCTGACCAGTCCTAGAAGCCAGGCATCGTAGCGGTAGGAGCAGGTGTCAACGTGTTCGGCGAAGAGCCGCTCGAGTTGCGCCGTACTGGAACTCTCAACTGTCTTAAGCGCGCTTATTTGATCGGCCAGAGCAGCAGTTTCGATCGAGAGGCCAATCTGCTGCCGGATGTAGTCGCTGACCAGTTGCGAGGGGCTGCCGGTAATGCGGCTTTCTGTTTTGTAGAGCGTCGCAAAGCGGCTTTCGCTGCTGCCCGGCGCTTCAGCAACATGAACGAACTCCGGTTCCCTTCTCATTGCGAGCAACGCCTCCGGCGAGAGGATGCCGCTGCTGCGGTGGTAGTTGTAACTGGATTCGTGATAGCCCAGCATCAAGGCCTGCCGCAGGTAGAGATAGAGCAGCGCCTGCGGTGACTTGTTGCCTGTAAAGCCTGCCTCTGTGCGCAGTGCCTCCAGCGAAGTGGGGGCAACATCAATTAACCATTGGATGTAGTTGCGTCCAGCGTCGGTGTAGGCGCGAATGGGGTCAGTCTCGGAGAGTTTCTTGTCATCGATGACGTCGGTTATCTGCGGACTATCTTTGAGGAAGAAGTGGTTGAGCAGGTCCGGCAGCGCGGGTGCTGAGTAGCCAAAACGCTGTAACAGCCCCACTGCCAGCGCCTGTAACTGGAGGTTGAGTAATGCAGTGAACCACTCCGGTGCAAAGCCCCAAAAGCTGAGCGCGTTGTAAAGAGAGGCCAAACTTTCGGCGGTTCGAGAATAGTACTCGACCGAAGATGGATGCAGGGCGAGCACGTCGAGCAGGGTCTGATGAGGGTCGCCTTTCCTGCCAACCCATGCTGCTTGCAAGCTCATCGCTGCCCAATCGGCGTCGAGTTCGACGAGTATGGAATGTAATCGAGATGAAAAGCCTCGAGAAATTGCCGTATTGCGGATATTGCGATCCGATTGGAACCACTGGATGCGCGAGAAGGCCGTGGTAGGCAGGATCCCATAGGGCTGCCCGCCGATGCGGATAGCCGGAATTGCTCCGCGTCCGCTGACGTAAAGAGTAAAGAAAGCGCGGGTTTGCTCGATGGTCGAATCCGAGAAGATCGAAGTCGTCCCTGCGGTTGGAGTAAAAAGGGTATTCATCCAGTAGCCTAGCGTAGCTGGCCACAACGCAGTCTGCATGGCACGCGCCTGCGCCTGGTCAGTCCCGCCGCTGGCATGGACGGTGGCAACAAATGCGGGATCGATACCGAGAGACTCCGCCAGCCATTGCCCATCCTGCTTCTGCATCGGATCAGCGACCGGCTTAAACAGCGGACGATTCTTGCGGTCATCGAAACTACTATCCGCGTTGCTGCTTTGCGTTGCGCCCGCAGTGGCGCCACTACTGTTGTGCGCGGGGGTGCCTTGCGGAACCAACGAAAATCCGCTACGGCTCGCTTGATGGTGCGCGAGCAGTTCCTGTAACGCGGCGCTGCCTTTCTCGGCGGGCGTGCTCAATTGCAGACCAATGACCAGCACGCGATCAAATCCTGCTGCCGCCTGTTCGGGTGTTATATCGATGGCGAGAGCCATACCTGCGGCCAGGGCCCGGTCAAAATCCGTCATCCACTTCAATTCGTCAGGGATAAAGAGATCGGGACCATCCGGGTGAATGCCGGTTGTGGGGTCTGCCTTGAGATCGGCGGTAGGGTCCGGGCCCGTGTACAGCGGCAGCGTGACCGGGCCACCTATGGCCTCCATTGTCTGTGACCCAGTGGAGAAGCCGAGCACGACAAAGCGATCGGGAAACTGACGAACCCGCGGCGCCATCGACCAAGAATGCAAAGTTGTGTTGGGATCGGCGGGAAAGACGACGAAGGTGGAGGAGAGGCGCACACCAGATTTTGTCTGGGGCGCGGTGGGCTTATCCGCGAAGTTGAAAGGCACATAGTCAGCAATAAGATCGCTGGCGCGCGACACTCCGACAGCACCCTCAAGAGCCGATTTCGCAGCAGCTTGTTTTGCCTGTTCCGAATCCGCTAGCCACATCGACTGCCAGTAGGCGGAGATGGCGGTGGCATCGGCCGCGATCAGCGCCGCACTGGAAGAGATAACGAGGATCTGATCGGTCGCATCGATCTTGACGGGCTTCGCGGCGAGGTTGGTAGGCATGAAGTTGTCGGCCAGCCAGCCTGCGCGGCCAGAACCGTGGGCGGTTACGAGATTGCTCCAGGCGCCGCGTTCCTCGTTTTCCACGCCGCCAGCTCGCCAGATGTTCATCCAGTAGTTCTTTGTGTTGGTTAGCTCGGACTGTGACAGCATTGGCTCGAAGGTATCGATGGAGCAGTCGTCGGGATAAATTCGCACCCACAACTGGTGCCGAGCCGGAATGCGTACATCTCTCAATCCAGGGTCGAAGATAGTTCGGAAGCGGGTCTCGATGCGAACCGGAAATAACAGAAACGGAGAGTCGTCGCCGAAACGCGCGATGTTCTGACGTGGATCACTGAAAACTGCAAATTGCGCGGAGATTTCCGCCAGCGATACGCGGGAATGCTGCAGCGACGCCTGCGCCGCTACCTTGTGCGCGGATGCCTGTTGAGCGGCAGCGGAGAGCTGCTCGAGCTTGCGTGCATCTTCGCCGTCATTCGCCTGGGCCTGACGCGTTGCAAGATCAAGGGCAGTCTGTGTCTGACGGGCACGCTCGGTCGCATGGAGAGCGTCCAACTGCGCTTGATCCAATGCGCCGCGCGCTGCGTTTAACTGTGATTGATTTGAATTGAAGTCGGGCATAGCTATGGCCTGTTCTCCGCAAGCATTTCATCCGCGTGCACGGCTACCATCACAGGCTGGCGGAATAACAAGTACGCCCACCGCGCAGAGCTGATCGCCGCAGGATTCACCTTCTCGTCATCTTTGTACTGGAGAAGCTTTTCGGCGTCCGCCGGAGCACTCGAAGGCTTGGTGAGTAGCACATTGCCAAGATGGCTCGCTGGCAGGAATTGGCCGGGTACGCCGCCGGGCACCGCGTCGTCCCACGTTATGTCATCGAAGACATGCGGTGATCCATTGCTTGTAAGTTCAAGACCAAACCGCGCTTCGCCTGGCCGCTCCTGCAGTACGAAGTACCAACCCGGATCCTTTGCATCTCCCTTCAGTTGATCAATGGTGAGATCGAAGCCGAAAAAGAAAATGTCGTCGACCGGGTTTGCCGTGAAAAGCGGAGAACGCGTCTTCGCGCGTGGTGGAGTCTTCTCCTCCGCGGACGTGAGCCAGTCAGGCGTGCGCAGTCCCTTCTCCCTCTTTGCGTGCTGAGCAAATATGACAGTGTTGGGATACTTCTTGAGCAACTCACCGCGCACAATTAGCACTGCCTGCGAAGCGCCGGGATTGGACACGTCCCCGCGGTTGTTGTGTTCTCCAAGGTTGGAGGCCAGAGGCCAGCGATGAATTTCGGGAATATCGTAAAGCTTCTCCTGCAGCGCGTCGTGACTGAGTGCTTCACTATCGATGAAGTTATCTACAGCCCAAAACTGACGGAAGTAGCTGCCCCGCTGATCCGTAGGGTATTCGCGCCAAAGCAGCTTGCGAGCAAACTCGTGGTTTAGCCCCACCATGTAGGCCTCGATGAAGCGCTGGTTGGTTTCCATCAGGGTAATGCTGTTGTGTGCAATTTTGTTGATGTTGGGTAGCAGGCGCTCTACGGATGTTTCCTTGAGCGGCTTGTACATGGGGAGATCGATCTTCGGATAAGCCATGACCTCGTTGAAATCGAGACCGATCTGCGCCAGAATCCAGTCGGGAAGATTGATCGTGAGCAGACCGCGACGGAAGATGGTGAGGTTGGGATCAACGCCGATGACCATCGTGTTCGCCACGGCGTTCATCTCGAGTGGAATCGGCGCGGGGATCTGCTCGGCCTGGCTGCCGATGGCAATCAAGTTATAGGAGTCCTTCAGCGCCGACTTGAAGCGCACAGCAGTGGGACTATCGGCGGATCCGATGCTGGGGCGGAAGGAAGAGCCGGGCTGACTGAGAACGAAGTCCGGACTTATCGGAATGTTGGCCACACTGGCGACGGTCTGACCACCCTCTGAAATCGAATGCGCACCCGCAGCCTGAGCAGCCCACTTGCGCAGCAGCGTGAAGAGGTAGAACCCTCCGGCTACAAGAGCAGCGGCCACTACAAGTCCCACTCCGAATGGAAGTACCAGAAGGAAAATCAGCGCGAGCACAATGGCTATAGCGAGCACGGCCCAGGGTAGCCACGGGTAATTTTCCAGCCACGTGAGAATCGCAGAGGGTACGCCTGCCGGGATTCCCGCGCTGCCTGCCTGGTCGACAGTGGGCACCCCAGCCGGTATGGTCTTGGGAGGGGCCGGGCTGACCTCTCCGGCGTTGATGCGCTCGAGCAAGTTAGATGGCGTAAGGGTCGCGGTGAAGGGTAGCAGGCGCATCAGGCGCGCTCCCGGACGCAGCGCGCGGCGCATGACGGTGGAGGTAAGCACGGGAGGCAACAGAGTGGTGGCGCGCAGCGAAGCCACCGTCGAACCTGAATAGAGGACGCGGCGAGAGACAGGGCTGGTAAGCGAGAGAATTTTCTGAGTGTCACTGGCAACAGTTGTTATGTGGCGCTCAAATAGACGTGCTGCAGATGCCGTTGCAAATTGCAGGCGGCGAATCTTGTGATTGGCCTCGAGCACGTTGCCGATCTGTTCCCACGCATAGTTCATGTACTCTTCGGCTTTGCTTTCCACTACTTCAACACCGAAGTTGGCCGGCACGCGAAAGCGCGGATCAAGATTCAACCGATGCACCCAATTGGTAGGGTTGGGCGCGGGTGTACCGTCGCGCTGAGTGAGCAGGCGCTGAGTGAGCGCGTGCCACCGTCCGTAGAGTGGAGAAGTGATCAGTGGGTCGGGATCGTCGCTTATTCGCGGCCCGATCGAGGTTGCGGCGTTAGCGTCCGCAGGGGTTTTCGCCTCGTAATCGTCCGGGAGATTTATGAACTTCGCCAGCGCGGTTTCGAATGCATCCGGATAGGGCTTGTCCCAGTCTTCGTACTTCTGTCGCTGTGCGAGATCGTCGGGGCCGAGGTCCGCATCGGGAACCTGCAATGCTCCGCCGAGGCGGAGAATGCCACCCAGAGCGGGATTTGTGATACCGGGGATATTCGATCCCGGATCCATGACATCAATGTCGCGCACGCCGACAGTTTTATCCACGGGTTGGGGCTTGAGCAGGCTGACAAGATAACGAAAGTCTCCTCGATCCCCGGTGCGGAAGTACCAGCGGTAGTAGTAGGGAAAGTTCTGTGCCTCCTGCTGGCCGGGATACGCAGGACCCCATGCCGAAGCATTAGCACTGGGACTCTTAGTGGGGTCTTGACCGAGTCCGGCGAGGCGTCCACTCTCAAAGGCCGGCACTACCAGCACTGTGTAACCAGTGTTGACGTCAAGACGGCGCGGGCATAAGAGTCGCGAGTAGGCGAGGTCAGGATTGGCGGAGAGGATCGCTTGAACGCGAGGGAGAACGGCGCCCATGTCGGGAGACACCAGTTGGTCGGCGGGGTTGGGAGAGAGACTCTGATTGAAATGTACATGCGCCCAGGCCCATAGTTCGCCCGCAGGAGGAAACACGCTGGGGTCGGTGATCGTGACGTAGGTCAAGGGCCGGTTGGTAAGATTCTTCGCCTCCGCGAATTCATTGTCTTTAAGAACGATGAGGGCGATCCATGGCGTGAGTTGTAGACCGAGAGGAGGCGCTGGCGTATAGCGCCAGGGAAAATCCTCATCGTAAAAATCAACAGCAGCCAGGTAGTTCGATTCAAAATTCGTTACTCCCGAGCGTGGCTCCGTTCGCACCACGGCTCGGCTTTCCACGCCGACGATGTCTCCGGGCCCGTAGAGGGAGATGTCCTGAGTGATGGCTTGTTGCAGAGGTGCCCCACCCGCGACGGGATTGGCCGTCAATTCGAGCTCTACGTGGATCGATGCTCGTTCCCCCGCCGGCGGAGGAGCGGTTAGCGCGTTGGCAACACCTTGCCGCAGCCAGGGCAAGAACGAATAAGTCCCAAGAAGATCTTCCGGGTCGGCGATGGGATTCGTGCTCATGCTGAAACCTCAAATTGCGGAAGCACGTGAAGCTTGCCGTCCAGCGAAGGATTGGCGCTGATTGCCTTCGCAACATAGTCCCGCGCACTGCTTTGGCTGGTAAAGGCGGCAGCTTCGGGATGGTAGACCTTGTTCGAAGTCTGGAAGGCCACGGCGAAGGTCTCGGCCTTGACCTCCACCGCTCCAGTGTAGGGATGGGTGCTCACGTTATAAGCAGCCGAAAGCTTGGATTGGGCTGCACTGTTGCCGCGCAGGTGATTGGCGAACATGGAAGCGGAATGACGAGAATACTTGACGCGAACGGGCTCGGACTCAGCGTCGATGACGGTGAGGTCGTAACGCACGGGTCGCGTGATGGCGGTGGCCGAGGCCAAGTTGCTTGAGCCTGCCAGTTCGAGGCCACTATTCTGCGGCGTAAATGCCGGCTGCGAAAGCTTGGCCGCGTCGTCGAAGTTGCGGAACTGCGAAGGTGCGAAGGCCTCCTGCAGGTCGCGCGTCTTTGTCAGCACAGCGCCGGAGACGGTCAAGGAGAACTGGTTCGCGTCGCTCGGTTTCTGGCTGCCGACTTTGTCCAGTTGTAGGTCAAGCGGTATAGTGCGCTGACTAATCTGCAGGGTTCCGGTAGGATGCAGCACCATGCTTGATTCAGACGGGTCAAGCTTACGCAGGGTGACCAGCAGTTTGGCCTGCGGGCCAAGCTGTGTCTTCCAGTTACTACTCTTTTGCGCCTCGGCTGCAAGGATGGGCATTACTGCGATCGGCGGCAGCGTGGTGTTGGGATTGTCGCCCCAGGTGAAATCGATGCCGATATCCACCGAGAAGAAGAAGAAGGTTAGCGAGGCCGTGCCATGCACATGCCAGGGCGTCGGTCCGGACAGAGCAACATCGATGCCCACACCAAATACTCCGAAGCCGAATATCTGCACTGAGAACTGTGTGGAGATTTCGACGATGAAGTGGAAGGGCGAGAACTGGATCAGCGCGTCGAAGCCCGAGCTTCCCTGAACCGAGCAGGCCGAGAATCCGAAATAGTAGCTGGAGTGCGTGCCGAACTGAACGGTATTCGTAGTAACCGCGAAGTAGCCGTCCGCGTGGATACGCGCAAAGGACTCATTGATAATATCGAGCGAGATGCGCTGCGGCGAAGGAAAGGGCAGCGGCGGCGGCGTGAACTGCGGGTGGAATCCGCCAACCGACAAAACGAAGTTTGCGTTACCACCGTAGGCGAACAACACGCCGAGCTCGCCTGCGATGGTGATGAACAGAACATGCGAATCGAAAAGTGACGCGAAGAAATAGAAGCGCTGCTTGTCGAATTCGAGCGCTCCGGCAAAGTTGACCTGCAGCACGAGGATGGCAATATCGTCGGCGGGGAGCGCCATCCTGAGGACTCCGAGAATAGCGATATCGCCGGGGGGAATCTCAATAATGACTCCCAGCGAAAGACTGATGAGCGTGGGTTCGCCCCAGCCGATCTTCGCCATGGGTCCGATGAGGAAGGTTCCTTCCTGCGGTGGGAAGATGGCGCGTAGGTCGCTGATGATCCGGGGTGCGTTGGCCACTACATCATGCGGGAACATGATGCTCTGAATGGCATTGGTGCGGACTCCATCCATGAGCGGCTGGAACAGCATGGTGCGGTTCAACCCGATCAGGCCTCCCACGGCCAGCAGCGTGAAGCCAAAGCTAAGCTGGATACCTATTCCAAAGTCGGCCGTCAGGATGATCAGCAGTGAGAAGCCGCTCGATCCATCAGGCATTTTCGTGGAGATGAGACCGATAGCAGCGACGGAGAGGAAGTCGGCAATCTCGAGTTGCAAAGCCCCCGCGTATTCACCGCGATCCGCATCGATGTAGAGGTAGCCGCCGCCGGTCACTACACCCGCATCCAGAGACAGGCCGACGCCCTTTGGCGGCTTGAATCCGAGTGAAGCGGCCACTGGGCCTAGGTTCCCACCAGCTTTCGGGAAGGTTAGCGCAATACGCAGGCCGACATTCTCGACTACGGCCTGTAACGGTCCCAGGCTTCCCTTTATGGTGGCGCCAAGCTCAATTGGTATCGAGCCGCTTGCGGGCTTGACGGAAATGGTCGCTGACACGATTTCGATAGGCCCGAGAGAAATGTGTGCCGGGAGCTCGATCTCAAGCCCTCCCGAGCCGCTGAAGTAGACACCGGTACGGGAATCGAGGCCGAGAGTGATGCTGGCATCGACGGTAAAACTCGATGGCAGAAGCTGCGCAAGGAAGCCGTCTGCATCCGCGTTCGGCGCAATGACGAGCGCACCATCGGCGAGCGCGGCCTCAGCATAAAAGCTGGTGGCCTTGGAGTCGGTGCGTACTCCGAGGGTGAGACCGAGAGAACCATACTCGATGCGGCTGGCATCCTCCGTCCCCAAAAGAATTTGTTTACCGCCGTTGCTGTCCTGATTAAGCAAGGTCGCAGAGAAAGCTGCTGCTGTGCCTCCTACGCCTCCGAAAATGCCAGTGGAGAGAGACACGGGTTGTCCAGGCCGAATCGCCACCAGGACTCCCCCGGCAAGATCAAACGCCGCTTTAAGTACGAGCGAAAGACGATCAGAAATATCGATGCTCGTGCTGGGAGAACCTTTCACGTACGGCAGCAGTGCGATGCCGGGGGCTCCGGATCCCGTCGGCGGTAGCACGTAGAAATCAACCCCTGCGCTAAGATCCGCATTGCTGACAAGGTTTCCGATCAATTCCCAGCGCAGGGTAAAGTCCTGCAGATTCGTAGTGGACGTCGCCCCCTGGGTAAGCAAAGCTTTGAGAGAGCCACCCACCGCACTGGGAAAAGTGGGTAGGCCAAGCGACTCGCCAATGGCTTCCATGTTGTCGAGGAACAACTGCTGGTTAAAGCCAGCGCCGCCCCATCCATATGCACTGCGGAAGGTCCCCAGTGCGTCGTGAAACACGTTGCCGATACTGGACCAATCGATGTCCAGGCGTTCATAGGCAGGCCGCTTCCCTGTCGCAGGCTTTGCCGTTTTGCGGATGATTCCAGCAGCCAGCATCACCCCGCCAACAACGGGTTGATCGGTCAGGAGATAGTTGGCGACCAGGTAGTCGGTGAGCTGTCCGGGGAAATCGGCTCCGAATTCGCCTGCGTCAATCGTGCCCGGCAAGCCTGCCGCCGATGAGAGCTGCGACACTGCGGAAAAGAAGTTGACTACCAGGCTGATGGCGTTGCTGGCCTGCGCGGCATCCAGGCCGTTCTCAACCAAGTTGAGGATGCTAGTGACGATGGCTCCCAGATTCTGCACCGGCCCAAGGTATCCGGCAGAGTCCCATCCTAACTTGCGCATGAATGCCGAGAAAGTGGCAGGCGAGGTCAGCGCGCCTTCGATGGGTTTGAGCGCTAAACCAAGTTGCTCAGCGATTACGGCGATGGTGTCTTTACCGGCCATGCGCCTGCCTGGGGAACGACAAACTGGTGATGGAGCAAAGGGCGACGGACGCAGATTGAATCAACCGCTCGTCCAGCAGTGAAGGCACAGTGTCTCCTAGTGGTGCCCGGGTAGGGATACATGAACTGGCCCTGAACTTATGAAGACAATGTGGTCAATCCGCTCCTGCCGTGATCTAGCACTACGCGAAACGGGAGGGAACAACTCGACGTAGTCTGAATTGTAGTTACTGATCTGTCAACCGAAAAGTAGGGTCAAGACAATTTCAAAGCTAGTTTCTTAGACGACCCCAAAGAGCTTGAAGCTGGCGTTGTCTTCAAGGAAGTTTATGACAGGCGCGCCTGTGACCGGGTAATAGTTGTATATGAGTTCGTCTGTTGTAGCGGGTTTGAGGATTGGAATCACCAATGTGTAAACGTAGTGCGTGCCGACAAAGTTGAGTGTCTTTCCTGTCAGGGAGGCTTTCCAGGAGAAGCCCGTGAAGAAGGCATTGAAATCAGAGAAGTGCATGCGCTGATACACGGGATAATCATGGCTGGATTGAAACACGGGATCTGACGACATTTCGGTCTGTAAAAGCGCGACGCGGCCGGGTAGATCTGCGGGAATGGGCCCGCTGCTCACGGTGAGAGCATAGGTATAGCGCTCGGCCCGGGAGCGGCACTCCGCCTGAAGATCACTGATGGCGCTGATTCCCCCCGCGGCAGGCGCGATGGTAACAGGGAAGTCAAACTTTACCTTGTGCGAATTGGCTGGCGCAAGCTTCAAAGTCGGCCTTATCCATTTCGACCATTTTGCGGGATCCACAGCTGTGCCATCGAGCTCCTCTGTGAAACCCGCAGCGGTGAAATCCGCAATCAGAGCAGCGCGATTGGGGTAAGCAGCTTTGCTCATTACGCGATAACCGTATGCCATCGATTCAAAGATGCCCTGTCCGTTATACTCAAAAAGCGAATGAAAATACTTCGGTGCAGTCACGCTTTGGGGATTGTCCAGAGCCTTCTTCAACAACGTCAGAAACGGCAGTGAGTCATCAGACCCTATTGCGCAGCCTTTGAAGTGGAAGCTAGTATTCGCACCCTTTACACCGGTAGGGATATTGATAGTTCCGCTGGTATCCACCTTCTCCAGCATTTCGTAATTGATGGGCTGAGAGGTAGTAGAGTCGAGGTCGATAAACAAGAATCCCTCATCGCTCGCGTGCGAACCAGCGATTAGATCATCCGCAGTTACAGATTGCGCCACCAGCGCTTGCAGGAAATCCGCGACGGTGGAGACGCCCGCGGTTGTTATGACTTTTATGTTCGCGCGCGCGGTGAGCATGCGACGCAATCTACCGTCCTGCGCCGTTGTCCCTGGGGCGAAAGCATAGTCCATGATTGATCCGATCGTGGTGGCACTAGGGCCCGAGATCTGCGCGGACACGCATAGCGTGCATTCTTGAACGCATGCCGATGGAAATAGGAACCGTATGTCACCCTGGAAGAAATGGGGACCGAATCTTATGACTGGAAGATCTACGTGCAAATAAGCAGCGGATCATGGCCCGAAGACGGTTTACAAACGCGGTTATCGAGCCCACCAAGTCTGCCTCCATCTGCAGGATGTGTCAACAGAAATCGGATGTGCCTGCTCTTCGTTTCTGGACAATCCACCGAGTTGCGATCCTCAAATACGTCATAGCCAGCGGCAGAAAGTTCGCGGATGCCAATAGTAATTTCGGCATTGGACAGTCCTGAAAATTAAAAGAGCGGGTGCGCTCCCGTGTTGCAGATGCACCCGCAATTATGGGTGAAGAGTTGATGGCGTTTACTGCGGGGCTACAGAGGAAATCTGTACGGGCCCGAGGAGTCCTGAAGGCAACAACGGCGAGTTGGCCTTGTAAG
>JANXZS010000062.1 GCA_025355385.1 Acidobacteriaceae bacterium
CAGGTGGAAGACAGCTTGCCGCCCTACCTTTGGGCCGCCGCTGATCGAGACAGCCATTGTCTGCTGCCCACGGACGGAGATGATGAGATCGCCGACGTCCTTCGCAAACAGCGGTTGATCGGGGAACAACGCGGCAGGGCCGGAAGCCTGCGGGGCATAGAGCAGGTCGAAGATTCCCAAAACGACAGTGTTTGTCGCAAGCTTTTCTCGATCAACGAAAGCACGGTAGATGGACTCAATCCCCGGTGTGAGGTGAAAGCGGCAAAGAAATGCGGTAAGGAAACGGTGTTCGCGTGTGCGCAATCCTCGTTGCAGTTCCTGGCTGTTTGGAACATCGAAGCTGGCAAGCAGCGCTTCCCCGAGATTGTCGAGAAATTCACTGTGATCGAGTTCTTCCGTGCGGCCAGCGAAACTATGCGCTGCGGCGAGATACAGAACAAGATGGAAAGGAAAGTAGGTTGCCCATGCGGCTTTACCGCTGGCTGGAAACAGCTTCAGGCTTTCGCAGAACAAGCCGTGGAAGAGGGGCAATGCACGACGTGCCACCTCAAGTTCGTTGTAAAACGCCATGCACGAGATCGCAGTTCCGTTCCATGCCCCGAGCGAGTGGGGATCGATGGCCGGGCAGCCCATATAACCGCGCTGCAGCAGCGTGAAGTCATACATTTTCTCTATGTACTCTGCTGCTTTGGCCAGGATAGCGACTCGCTCTGCTTTGTTGAGAAGTGGCTGTAAGTAATCCCAGCCCAGGCCGGTCAGGTAGAGTCGAAGGCTGATGCCGCGGTCGTTGTCGCCACCCATCAGCAGAGGGTCTGGCCGGCTGCTCCACGTGGGTGCATGGGCCAAGTCCATGATGCGTTTTTTGGCACGTTCCCCGATCACCTGATCGCCGGTCAATGCATAAAACAGACATGCAAGTTCCAGCGTTCCCTGGCTGTTGTCGGTTAGGAATACAAGGTCTTCGGTCGACAGTTGTTTGCGGATTTCCTCGAATTCAGTCGTACCCTCCCACCGCTCGCGGACCACTCCAACATCGTGCGGGGCGAGGAAGATACTAGGATGGCTGGTCGTTGCAGGCACGAGCGGGCGAGGGTTTCGATCGTCTGTGCGTAGCTCCAGATAGGCGACCCTGCCCCAGTCCATGCGATCGCGATCACGCTCGATCAGATCCAGTACGAGTTCATTGTTGCCGTCGACTGCCTCAAAGCCGAAGTCCGCAAAGAGGCGTTCCTGTGCAATCTCGTCTGGACCGGGCATGGAAAACCAGAGGCCGCCTTTGAGTTTGCCGTTGACATAGGTGCGGATCATCGGGACCGCCATTACATTGGTGATGTGGTCGAGATCCCATGGTCCTACGGGGGCTCGTGTGCCCTCGGGAACCTGGACCATGTCGATCATGGCGGAGGCCATGGAGAAGGCACCGGGAACGGTCTCGAAGTGGCCACGATAGAGGCCGGCAGGCAAGGAAAGACGAATTGTGAGGCGATGCTTATTTGCTTGAATATCTGTAACGCGACCGATCATGTCGATTAATTCGACAGCACCAGCGTGGCTGAACTGTGAAACGATCGGCTTGAGGTAAGCGATGAGGTCGCTGTTGTTCATCGTCGTCGTCCCGTGAGGCCGCTGAAAGCCTAACCCTACCGTGTTGTTCAAATCCTGCGCGAGAGAAAAAGGACGCCGGACTTCGGCTCAACCTGCTGGCCGAAAGCCCGGCACCATATCACTGCGTGCAATATTGCAACGGATCAAGTGACCGGATTAGAAGTTGTACTTGAGCGCGAACTGAATGTTGCGTGCTCCTTCCGAGTGGTTGATCTGACCGATCGTGCCGAGATTCGGATTGGTTGTATTGATGCCTCCATTGTTCGGTGCATCAAGAATCGGATGGTTGAAGGCGTTGATGAACTCGGCACGGAATTCGAGATTCTGATGCTCTGTGACAGAGAACAACTTGGCGACACTGGCGTCGATGTTCTGCTCACCTGGGCCGTAGACCGAGCTCACGCTGCAGTTGCCGAAAGTCCCAGCGCTCGGCTCCTGGTAGGCTGTGGGGTCGAACCACCGATACCCATACAGTCCGTTTCCGATCGTCTGCTTGTGCAGTACGTTCGGCAGCTTTACACAGTTTGGGCGGTTTTGGAAGGAGTTAGTGCCCGAATGGTCGTCGTTCGAGCTGAGCGTGATCGGAAAGCCTCCACGGAAGGTGGGTATCACGCTTAGCTTCCATCCACCGACCAAAGTATCGGCAGGCTTGCTCATGTTGGTGCCGAACTGCTTGCCGCGACCGAAGGGTAGTTCGTAGATCACGTATCCCGTGAAGTCACCCTTTACGTTGTAGTAGCAAGCTCCAGTCTCACCTTTTGGGTCGTAGCTGTTTTGCCACCAGGCACCAGGCCCTGAGGATTGAGATCCCTCCCCGAAGAAGCCCTGTGAGTTGGTCATGCAGCGGGACCAGGAGTAATTGATGTTATAGGATAGACCGCGGTTCAGCCGTCCCTCCAGTTGCGTCTGCAGGGCATGGTAGCTCTGATGTGCCTCGGAAAAGGTTCCAAAGATAAACGCG
>JANXZS010000125.1 GCA_025355385.1 Acidobacteriaceae bacterium
TCGCGGTAATCCACGGTCAGCGGAAAGAAGTCGATGCCCTCTCGGGGATCCGGAGAGGCTACTGCCGTTCCCAGAACAACGTTGTCACCCATGGTGACGAGTGCAGCGCCAGAGGCCTGCTTGGCCATGCGGCCCGTTTCAAATGTCAGTCGCTTGCCACCGGCAAGCTCGACTGTTACGTCCTGCTTCATAGAATCCTCTTTTCGTATTTACTTCTAAGCGGCAAATGCGCGCGGGGAGAAGGGGTATGTAATGGAAAAGCCGCCGCGGTAGCGGAGTTGCTAGTGGTCATCGTTACTCGATCCACTCTCAATGCCACGTTCTGGCTCCGAAACGCAGAACCGCCGCACGGATACCAGAGATTTCCGGCTCGTCCGTTGCGGCGTATTTCGCGCCATATACATCGGCCAAAGAACTGGTCAGTATTACCCAATCTCGTCGCGTAAGGTTTGGGGACAAGGTTCTCGCTTGCTTACTTGCGGATGCCCAGCTTCCCGATCACATCGCGGTAGCGGTCAGAATCGTTGGTCTTCAAGTAATCCAGCAGGCGACGACGTTTGCTCACCAGCATCAATAGTCCACGCCGCGAAGCGTGATCCTTTTTGTGCGTCTTGAAATGCTCGGTGAGTCCGCCAATGCGCTCGCTGAGAATAGCGATCTGCACTTCAGGACTTCCGGTATCGGAGTCATGAGTGCGAAAACGCGTGATGATGTCGATTTTCTTTGCAGGTGCCAGCACGAAAGTGCGTACTCCTCTAAATTGCTTCTAGTCCACTCTCTTCAGTGTCTGCCGCTAAGAGTAACATGAGCCGCGTGCCCGCCGCAATTTGGTTACCCCAAACAAAAAGAACGCATAACCACCTCACAATTCTGACCCGGAGATGGGATTAAGCTAAGGCGTAACCCAGAGATAGCTAAGGTTGGCCGAGGTGCCTCTCTACATGCCACTGTCCCCATTGGAAGAATATAGTCAGCGCCTGCGAGCCCGGCAATTACACGCAGCGCGCTTTGACAAAGTGCATATGCAACTCGGCAATATGCGTTTGGGACTAGCGGTCGCGACCGCCGTCGCCGCATGGTTATCACTAGGACGGCATTCCTTCTCCTTTTGGTGGCTGCTGATGCCGATCGCCACATTCGCTGGCATTGCGGTGTACCACTCGAGCGTTCTCAAAGAGCGGGCATGTGCAGAGCGTGCAGCATCGGTTTATCGAGAGGGACTCAATCGCATCGAAGATCGCTGGGCTGGCACCCGGGGACGCGGCGAACGCTTTTATGACCCTCACCATATTTATGCTGCCGATCTCGACATATTTGGAGAAGGCAGCTTGTTCGAACTGCTCTCCATCGCACGCACCCGCATCGGCGAAGATACACTTGCGCACTGGCTCCTATTCCCATCGAAGGTTGCATCTATTCATGAGCGACATCAAGCCGTCGTTGAACTCCGCACTCAATTGGATTTGCGCGAGGACGTGGCAGTGCTCAGCCAGGATTCGCAAGCCGGAGTGCATCCAGGAGCCTTGTTGAAATGGGCGGAATCCCCGAACCGTTTTACTCAGCAATGGCTGCGATGGCTCGCCGTTGTGCTTGCCCTTCTTGCCGCCGCCTCTGCAATCGCCTGGGCAATGTGGGATGTTAAAACACCATTTCTGGCGATAGTCGTAGTGGAAGCCTCGATTCTCTTTGCGTTCAGAAAGCCCATCGATGAATCCCTCGCTGGCACCGAGAAGGCGTTCGAGGACTTGAACCTGCTCTCCGCTCTGCTGGCCCGACTTGAAAGCGAAGACTTCCACTCTCCACGGCTGCAGGAACTCATGGAGCAACTCTCATTCCACCATCTCAAAGGCTCGCAAGCAATTGCCCGATTGAGCAGAATCGTTCAGTACATTGAGTCACGCGACAATTGGTTTCTACGCATCCTGAACGTACCTCTCATGTACTCGTTGCAGGTAGCGTTTGCAGCCGAAGCCTGGCGCAGCGAACACGGTAAGGCGGTACGTTCCTGGCTCAACGCCATCGGTGAGATTGAGGCACTCCTGTCCATCGCCGCCTTCAGCTACGAGCATCCGGAGAATCCCTTCCCCGAGTTCATTGAAGGGCCGGCGTCTTTCCATGCAGAGGAACTTGGCCATCCCCTGATTCCGTTAGCAAAGTGTGTTCGCAACACCGTCAGCATAGTTGGGGCGACGAAAGCGCTCATCGTTAGCGGCTCCAACATGTCCGGAAAAAGTACGTTGCTGCGGGCCGTTGGTGTAAACACGGTCTTAGCGATGGCAGGTGCGCCCGTTCGTGCACAACGCCTGCTGCTAACACCCCTCCAGGTCGGCGCGAGCATCGCGATCCATGATTCGCTGCAAGAGGGTAATTCGCGGTTCTACACTGAGATCACGCGTTTGCGCCAGATCTATGACTTGGCGGACAAGGCCCCAACCTTGCTATTTCTTCTGGATGAGCTGCTTCAAGGAACAAACTCCAGCGATCGGCGTATCGGAGCAGAAGGAGTTGTTCGCGCGCTGATGGATCGCGGTGCCATCGGATTGATCAGTACTCACGATCTTTCTCTGACTGAGATTGGTGGAATCGAGGACCATCGCCTCCATAATGTGCACCTGCAGGATGAGTTGGAAGATGGAAGAATGAAATTCGATTTTAAATTGCGGGAGGGTGTAGTTACCAAGAGCAATGGACTGGAACTGATGAGGTCCATCGGCCTCAAGGTTTAGAGCAGTTTTACTTCGGGTGTATTTCGCGACAGCCGAACCCACGCGGCCATTGTCTTAAAAGGCGCCACTTCCCTGCTCCTGCCAGATATCCCTAAAAATCGTTCCCGGGCTATGAACCTATCTTTCTCGCTGCTCGCCCTCTGCCTTTTCCGCCCAATAACTGGTTCGTGCCACCACGTGAGCGCCGTAGTCCTCGGCCAGCCTCACCTTCAACATGTGCAGGCCGGGCGTGCGATCTGTGGGATCAAAGCTCAACAGGTAGCGATTGCGCGCATGCTTTGCCACCTCTGCGATGCGGTCCTGAAAGGCTTTCTCCCTGGTGAAAGGCGCGTATTCGCCTCCACTCATTACCGCAAGTTCTTTCGCAACATTCTTTCGTACTGCTGCAAGAGCCATCATCAGCGGAGTCATCATATTCATGGTGGGGCCAGCACCCTTATCGCCCTTCAGGTCATTAAGAAACTCGGCCTTCGCGGCAGAGTAAGTCACGCTGAGCACCAGGGTATTGCTGGTGCCCAGGCGCTCGATGAGTTGTTGTGAGCCGACATGTTTACTGCCATGGTCGCGAGATTCACTGATCAACAGCAGCACGCGGCGACGGTTCTTGGGCTGCTGTTCCAACAGATCGATGCAGTAGCTGACCGTATCCAGAATCGCCGCTCCACCATCTCCCGGCAGCAACTGCCGAAGGTCTTTCGCAATGGCGTCGGTATCGCCAGTGAAATCCGTGAGCAACTGGGGCTGACTGTCAAAGGTAATCACTGCTGCTTCGCCACGACCCTGCCCCAAAAACAGATCTACCAATGGAGCAATTTTGCTGATCTTCTGAAATTGCAGCAGACTGGTGCGGCCCTTCTCAATGGCAACGATCAGTGAAACCGGGGCCTGATCAAAGTCCTCATCTACCCGAAACTTCTGGGGTTTGCCGTTGTCTTCAAGAATAAAATCGTTGGGCTTGAGAGTGTAGACCACCTCGCCGGAAGGCATTTCAACCAACGTTGGAACCAGGACGACCGATGTATCTACACGGAAGATCGGGTCGGCCGGCTGCGCCCCGCTGGACCCAACACCACACGCTACGACCAGCACGGTCAGCCACGCGCGAAGAAATACCGGGAGACCGCTAGCGGTCAAATTCGCCGCTCGACCCGCAGCATTCTTATTCTGGAACCGGCCACGAGTGACTATGCCCCAGCAAAGGGGGAGGATGCACACAGATAGGTCACGCGCGGGAATTTCTTCGCGTCTCCGCATCCATCTTATTGATCCAGTGCAGGAAGCGCAGCAACTCCCACTTCTGCTCCCACATGAATCCATAGATCTCGCGAAAGCCAAGCGTTTCGGCCTTCATCCCGGAGTAGGTCTCGACGCGCCACTTTAAATACTCGCTGCGCCACGGTGCCAGTCGATGACCTCGTGTTGCATTCCACAGAAATCGCGCTGCTGCAAGCATCTTCTGCCTCTCTTTTCAGTATAGATGAGCTGGCGAGCACTCTGACGGCACGGCGAATCTTAGAGGTAGTCGAAAAGACTGCCCTTGCCCAGCTTCGCAATCACTTGCGAGAGCGCTGCCTGCTGCGTCTGCGCTGCGCTCAAACCCGTTGCCACCTTTGCGTAGTCCGCCTGAATTAATTCTGTCTGCGCCGATAGAAGCTGTGTCGCCTCACTCTGCGCAGCGCCTTGGGCAGAAGAGAGTCGCGTAATCGAGTTGTCAATCACCACCCGCTGTCCACCGACATAGTTCAGTACACTCGTTAGTTTCTGGGTGTCTGCGGCAGCCGTGGCCGCAGCCGGATATCCAGCGAAATCGGCGACCAACTGGTTCAGCGTATTCAGGACATCATTGCCAGGCGCGGTAAAGATCTGATCGCCAGTTACGTTCAACTGGATCGACTGCCCATTCGGAGTCTTTATCGTATTGACCGTCGAACCGCCCTGATAGCCGCCCGTAGCCGTTGGAAAGGGCACCGTGCTCCCCATGCTACCGGCGAAAAGATACACCCCCAGATAGCTGGTGTTGGCCAACGAAATCACCTCATCGCGAATCCCCGCAATTTGCGCAGAAATAGACTGGAGGTTAGCCGCATTCATGGTGCCATTGTTGGCAGCAGTCGCGAGCGCGATCGCCGCCGTCAGGCGCGAGACTACCGAGCCCAGCGCTGTATCGGTCACCTGCAGCATGCCCTGAATCGAGGTCGAGGTCCGGGTAAAAGTGTCATCCTTCGATATCTGATTACTCAACAGCACATTCTGCCCCGAGGCCACGGGATCGTCAGACGGACTGTTGACACGCTTTCCACTGGCCAACTGCTGCGTCAACTGCTGCTGCGTGACCACGGTCTGATCGAGCGCCTCCACGAGATTGGAAACATAAAGAGGATTTACACGCATTGCAATTTCTCTTCCTGCCTGCGTCCTGGCGCAGCAAACGTCTTTGAGACTGGCTAGCCTACGGTAGTCTGTTGCCCGAGATTCAACGCTGCCGCCATCACCGAGTTCAGAATGGAAAATACTTTCGATGCCGCCTGAAACGATCGCTCAAGGTTACTCATCGCCGCAGCCTCCTCGTTCAGGTCTACGGTCGAAAGCGCGTTGCGTTGATTTTGGAGCTGGGTCAGCGACGCCTGCTGCGCGGTCTGCTGCGTGTTGGCAGCCGCTACGTGGCTGCCAAAAATGGTCACAAAGCGAGAGAAAAAGCTGGTTGCAGTCTGCCCCGGCGCGATCAGCGAGTTGCTCTGGTCGGCCATCAGAGTTGCATTCGAATTGTCCGTAAGGCCCCGACCCACGCCCGGCGTCGCACTCGGGCCTGCCGCAGCGATTCCTCCCGGATTCGTCAAAACTACCGACATGTTTGCCGCCGCTCCCGCAAGTCCCACTGGCGAGGTGAATAGATTGCCGCCTGGCGCGCCAGTCCCGTCATAGCCGCTGCCGTTGATGGCGTTGATCTGCGTCGAGAGGCTATAGGCGAGCAGATCCAGAGAGCTTTGCAGCGCGGGTATATCCATGTCCCGCACCATAAGAATGCCGCCTACTTGCCCACCACCCGCCACTAGTTGCGCGGTGATGTCCGTCGATCCCGAAAAAAAATGGGTGACACCGCCGGAGGAAGTCATCAGGGGTATCGCCACATCCTTAGCCACCAGGACGGCGCCTGAAGATGTGGTTACCGTCAGGCCGTTGCCTTCGGTGGGTATGGTACGGATACCGATGAGCTGCGATAGCTGCAGCAGATCCTGCTGTCTCTGGTCTTCCAACGCTCCTGCATCTGAGGAGGGACTACCCGATTCGATTTGTCGATTCAGGGAAGCAATGGACTGACTTAGAGAGCTGACCTGGTCGAGGATTGTGCCGCTTTGATCGTCGAGCGAGGCCTTCTTCTGGACCAGACTCGCCGCCGCGTTCTGTACGGACTGAGACAACGTATTTGCTGCACTCAAGACCTGCTGACGTAGCGATATGTCACTGGGACTGCTCTCAAGCTGCGCCACGGAATTGTAGAAGCCGCTAATGGCCGCTGCGATTCCGCTGGAGGACGCACTCGATCCACTTTGCTTGAAAATCCCTTCAACGTCATTGAGCGCCATCAATCGCGCGCTCCCAGCCGCAGTCCCCTCAGCCTGCTGCTGCAGGCGTTGCTCCAGCACACGATCACGCTGTGAGCTGGAGCCGGTGAACGAAACCCCCATGCCATAACTCAGCCCGCTGATTTTGACCGGATCATTTTCCTGCCAGTTCGCCACTTGCCGTGTGTAGCCGGGAGTATTGGCATTGGCGGTGTTATTCGCCACAACATTGAGCGCCGACTGATCCGCCGCCAGTGCGCCGGTCGCTATATTCCACGCTGTATTCAGCGTTCCCATCGTTGGCCTTCCATCTGCGTTTCAGAATGCTTTCTCGTCGCGCTAGTCGCACACCCCTCGATTGGAGGGCGTTACGAGCGGACAGAAGAGAATTTCAGAGTTGCGCACACATTAGCCGCGAATACTCCTCTGTGCTTCGGTCGGTGATCCGCGCCAGCAGCAGAAGGTTGCGCCGTGTCTGCTCCAGCAAGCAACTGAGGACTCGATGCGCGTCGAGTGCGCGCTCAGCCTCTGACGCCGCCACCCCTCTCGTCATGCGCTCACAACTCCGGACCAGGGATTCGAGACGATCTGCATCCAGGCGCGTCAGGGCCTCGATAGTGGCACGCAAGGTTGAACCAAGTTCCGGCTGCTCCTCGATTTGATCCATCCGTGTTCGTGCTGCCGGCATCATTCACTCCCTCGTTCTTACGCAGTGTGGAGCTCGTCCGTGTGCGACTTACCTCTGTAACATCTGATCGACCAGGCTGGCTGCCACATCCAGGTTGCTGACCTGGTAATTCCCCTTGGCCAGTGCCTGCTGGATCGTGGTCACCTTCTCCGTACGCACATCCGGCGCTGTTGCCGCCTGGGTGGCCAGGCTGGCCGCCGGGCTGACATGAGCCTCGTCCGCTCGAAAGCCATCTTGCCCCTGAACCGCCGCGAAAGCCCTCGCGCTTTTGTGCGCAACCGGGTTCGCGGCCCCATTACCAAGGACCTGATTAAGACTTCGAAATCCATCGTTAATGTTCATCAGTCGCTCCTACCATCACAATATCGGCAACTTTGGTAATCCCTTTAGTACCGACAAACATCTATCGCGAGGGGGTTGACCGTGCGGACCGAACCTTGGGTCACGCCGGGTCAGGGTGCTTCACAGGATTGACCTCAAGCCGGGCAATGATCTGGCGCGCGATGCCAAGCCCACCGTGCTCGGAAAGAGAACGCCCCAGCGCCTCAGAGGCAAACCCGGTGAGGGCATTGCCACTCTCGGCCGTGGCGCACTCCGTCTTATCGGCAAAGAGGGAGTCCTCCTGCAATGGCTTCATCAACTCGCTTAACATGCTGGCTTCAAATTGGTGAGCCGCGGAGGCCAGGCGGGAATGTTGCGCCGTGGCCGCCACTGGCGCGGCGAGCTTTGCTGCAATTGACCAATCCATCAAAGAACCTCCAGTTCCGCTTCGAGAGCACCGGCTTGCTTCATGGCCTGCAGGATCGAGATGACGTCGCGGGCTGAGGCTCCGATCTGCTGCAGACTCTGCACCAGATCGTCTACCGTCGATCCCTGCTTCAGTTCGATCCGGTTTACGGGTTTCTCCTGTGCCTGCACGGTAGTCTGTTGGACCACCTGGGTGGTGCCCCCGGAGAGGGCGTTCGGCTGCGAAACCGCAAACTCACTGGTAACTGTCACGGCGAGACCGCCGTGGAGAATCGATACCGGCTGCAGCCGCACATCTCCCCCAATGACCACCGTGCCGGTGCGCTCGTTGACCACCACTTTGGCGCGAGGATAAACCTGCACATTCACTGCTTCCACTCTCGCCAGCACCTCGGGGATATCTTCCGTGGAGGCAATTGCCAGATCGATTCTGCGACTGTCCACGGCGTGTGCCAGGGGACGCGCCAGTTCAAGGTTGATAGCGCCAGCCATGCTCTCGGCGGTGCGGAAATCCGCGTCGTTCAGTAACAGGGAGAGGCCGTGTAGCTGCTTCAGTTCGAAGGGCACGGTTCGCTCTACGATCGCGCCCGACGGTATACGCCCGGTGGTGGGATGATTCAATTGCTTGGAATTTCCGTTGCCCCCTGCAGAATACCCGCCGATAACGAGAGGCCCCTGCGCCTGCGCGTAGATTTGCCCATCGGGGCCATAGAGCGGTGTCATCAGCAACAGGCCTCCTTCGAGAGTCCGCGCGTCACCGGCCGAGGAGACCGTGATGTCGAGCTTGCTCCCCGGACGGCTGAAGGGCGCCAGGGTGCCGGCGACAAATACCGCCGCCATGTTCTGCACACGCATAGAAGAGGAGCCCGCCGATTGGGGTAAGGTAACCCCCATGCGCTGCAGCGTCGCTATCAGCGTCTGCACTGGAAACACCGTCTGCGAACTGTCCCCCGTGCCCCGCAAGCCGACCACGATCCCATATCCGATGAGCTGATTATCGCGAATACCCTCGACCGTCGCTACGTCCTTCACGCGTGCCAGATTCACACGCGCTTCCCCAGCGAATCCATCTGCGGGCATAGCTAGGGCCACAACGAAGGCGAGTAGGCACAGCCGTGATTTAGCCCCCTGGCGTATCACTGCCCGGGAAGACGAAACTGCGTGACGGATACTGCCAACGGCAATGGAGCAAACTGCGATTGCGATGGTCACAACCAGTCCTCTAGAAAATTAGTAACCGCTGAAAGAGCCTGACAATCAGGTTCGGGCGGTAGGTGTAGTCGTTGATGATTCCCTTGCCCACCACCTCAAGTTCAAGATCGGTGATAGCAGTCGAGAACACCTGATTCGTGGAACTGATGTCCTCGGACCTTACCAGCCCGCGCATGCGAATAATCTGCGTCTGCTGATTGAAAGCCACCTGGCGAACCGCCTGCACCACCAGCATTCCATTTGGCAGCACGTCCACTACTTCGCCTCCAAGGGTGGTGCTGAGGCTGGAGTTGGTGACACTCTGCCCTTGGGCATTGAGAGCGGATGCGGAGTTCTGATTGATCAGATTCTGCAGTGCATTGGTGGCGGCTACCTTGCCGATCAACCCCGAGACCGACGAGCTCGCGCTCGATCCTCGGGAGTTCTTCACGGCTCCGTCGGTGGATGCCGCCAGGCTCTCGGAGACAACAATCGAAACCACATCATGCACGTGCACTGCTTTCATATCGGTGGAGAGCCGCGTCAGCCGCCCGTTTGCGCTCCACAGCGAGCCCGGCGTCCGTACCTCCGAGGCACTCTCGGCGCGCACACGCTCGATGTATGCGGTCAATGCAATGTCGGGAGGTGTCGGCTTGGCGGAAAGACGGGCGATGCCGTGGCCTGCTATCGCAATTGGCTGCAAGAGATTTATAACAACAACGGTTACGAATAGGGTCTTCATGGCAATCTTCCATTAGTTCTTGCGAAGGGCTGGCTTTGAGGCAGAAGCGCTACTCGTCCGGGGCCGAGGATCAAAGCCAGCAGGACGGTCCCTCCCTTCAGCAGGCGTACTCGTATAGTGCCGCCCTCAGCACCGGCTTCGAGCGCAACTGCCTGAAGCGCTAGGTGTAAAGCCGGGGTATCTTCGACCAACGTAATCGTTTCGCCGGCATGGATGCCTCTGGGTTGAAGATTCGTCACCGTAGTTGTTACAGGTATTAGATTCACGACACGTGGCGTTGTACGATCTATCGTTACCAGTCTTCCGGGGCCTTCGGGATGGTCACAGTCCATGAAAAATGCCCAGGTATTCCTCAGCGCTGGATCTTCGACGTAGCGCACAACGTGGCGCCCTACGCCGCTGATCTGCTTGCTTCCAGTGGGCTCGCAGGTGGCGGCCACGACGAGCTGAGTAGATGTGAAACTCGAACAAAAGATCACGATCAGGACCGAGACCAGGACGCGCACCGGATCACCTCGCCATATTGTTTACTTGGCTGTACATATCGTCGGCTGCGCGGATGACCTTCGAATTGCTCTCGTAAGCGCGCTGGGCTAAAACCATCTGGACAAATTCGCTTACGACATCCACATTCGAGTTTTCCAGATATCCCTGCTGCAACGTGCCCAGGCCCTCGGTGCCGCCGGGATTCGCCTGCACTGCATCGCCGGAGGAGAGGGTCGCCTGCAGCAGGTTGGAGCCAATACTGTTGAGTCCGCCCGGGTTCACAAAGCTTGCGAGTTGAATTTGGCCGAGCTGTGCTGGATTTTGCTGTCCGGGAATGGTGGCATTGACTACTCCATATTGCGTGATGGTCACGGCAGTCGCGTTCGGAGGAATGGTGACGGTCGGTTGCACCGGGTCTCCATCCGAGGTGACCAGCGTTCCCTGATTATTGAGGTGGAAGGAGCCGGCGCGAGTGTAGGCGATGGTGCCGTCGGGGCGTGAGACTTGAAAGAAACCGTGGCCGGTAATAGCAAGGTCCAATGGGTTCGCTGTGTTGTTCAATTCTCCCTGGGTCATGATGACCTCCGTCGCCGACGATCTGGTTCCGAGGCCAACTTGCAGTCCGGCCGAGATGGTCTGTTGGCTCTGGGCAGCGCCGGGTGTGACCAGATTTTGATAGATCATGTCTTGAAACTGCAAACGACGCTGGCGAAAGCCCGCCGTCGAAGAGTTGGCGAGATTGTTGGCGATCGTATCCAGGTTCATCTGCTGCGCGCTCATCCCGCTCGCGGCCGTGTATAGAGCTCGTATCATTTTCGTTTCTCCTCTGGTTAGCGTTTGTGCCAAGCCTAGACGCGTGGCAGTTCTTCGCTCGCCGTCTTATCGAATTCCGTATGGAAGATGGAAAGAGCTTTCTGCATCATCTCCGCCTGCCGTTGCACCAGAATCATTTGCAGACTCCCCTGAATGATGTCCTGGTTGGAGGATTCCAACGACCCCTGGTGCAGTGTGGCTTTGGATAACGTAGCCTTCGCGTCCTGCGCTGCGACATAGCGGTTCGTCCCCTCGGGCGTTAAGTCAGAGGCCTTGGCAAAGTTGAAGACGCCAATCGACCCGGCTACACCACCAGCAACCGAGACTGCTCCATCAGCCCCTATGCTGATCTCCCCCGGGGGTAGCAGGAGCGCCCTGCCCTGCGCGGACATCACTGCGTCGCCCGCCGAAGTTGTCAGCATCCCATTAACGGCACGAGAGAACGCGCCATCCCGCGTATAGCGAAGTCCTGCCTTGGTTTGTACGGCGAAGAAGCCAGATCCTTCGATGGCCACGTCCAGCGTGTTTCCTGTGGTTGTAAGCGCGCCTTGCGCCATGCTCAGTTGATTGCCTCCGAGGACGCCAAAGTCGTTGACCGTCCGATTCAGCTGAGATTCGAGGGCATGCGGGCCCGTCACCGCACTACGAAAGTATTCCCGCTCGGCGCGAAAGCCGGTGGTGTTGGCATTCGAGAGGTTGCTGGCTGCGGAATCTAGCGCCTCTGTGCGCGCTAAGAGGCCAGCGTACGCTGCATAGTATCCACTGTCCAAAGCCTTGTCTCCTTGTGATGGAGAAAAGCATGTAGAGGACCAAGCAGACGTGGGAACAGATTAGAAACTGCTTAGAGCAACTGCACTTCTAGAGCAGGAGCAGGGGTAGCGTGGTGTATCCAGCGTCAGCGATGTAGGCATTTTCTTGATCAAAATGCCTGCAGAGATCTCTGGCTCACCTTCCAGTAACCCTGCTTCTGCTCGAACGGATTCCAGATCGGACTCAGCGACGTGCAGCGTCCCTTGCCAGAGCAGGAGGTCATCTGCCACTCAGTTAGTCGAACCGATAGAGCAGATCACGTCTTCAATCCCGACGCGGCGGAACGGCACTTCCGTGCTTCGCACTCCATGCCACATTCGCATCCAATAGCAATTGTGCACGCGGACCAGGCGGGCATCAGCGGGTTTCGCCCGTTCGACTAGCTGTGTCAGAGCCTGAATCATGGCTTTGGCATCGACGGCCTCAATCAGCGTGGCCTTGGCAAAGGAAGACCCCGCCAGCAAAGTGGAATGCGCACGCACAAATTCCGAAGTGTCCACCAGCCCGGCCTCTACGCGCAGGCCCGTGATGCGCTCGATCGCAAACATAACGCAGCGGTCAATGCGATCCTCAAAACCCACGTAGAGCACCTTGCCTCCGGCCACGCGGATGGGCAGAATACCGAAGGCCTCCACTAGCAGCCGGGGAGCGATCGACCCGAGCCCCTGGTCGGGAGGACCTTGCATTGAAAAAACAGGACAGTTCCACTGCAGGCTCAGTGCTCGTGTGACTAGGCGCTCCTCAATATGGGCGTCTCGGATCAGCCAGCTTCCCAGCCGTCCATGGCCCGCTGCCTTCTGCGTCCGCAAAGCAGCCTTCAACTGAGCCTGGCTGATCCAGCCCTCGGACAGCATCAACAGCCCCAGCGGAACACGATGATGATGTTCGACCGGCTCCGGTTGCTGCCCATCCATCTCATGGCGGACGGATACCGCGATGCGCTCCCGCGTACACTCCTCGCTGCAGCTCCAGCCGCCTTCAAAAACCGGCACCTGGCGATTGCGCCAGAGATGCAGCCAACTGGTCAAACACAGGGGATTCGCGCACGAGGGAAACAGTGAGGAAGCCCGCGCAGCCCTCTCGCCATGTAGGGCATCAGGGGGCCTTCCCTGCCTGGCCGCTCTTCCTAAAATAGGCATCGGATACTCTCCAGCCGTCTCTGCGGCTCTGCAACTTCGGTTATGCGCAATCCAAAATTTCCATTCACGAGTACGACTTCTCCTCGCGCCACAATCTTGTCTCCAACGATCAGATCCACTGGATCGGCCACATGGCGGTCCAACTGCACCACATCACCCGGCCCCAACTCCATGACCTCGCTGAGAGGCATCTCGCGAGAGCCAAAGCGCAACGACGCCTCCAGTTCCACATCCAATAACAGATCCATGCCGCGGGCTGCGGCAGGCTTCTCCACTGCGGCCCGCGCCGGCAGGCTGGGAGCGGCGCTATCTGCCGCATCCTTTTCATTCTCTTCACGACGGCTCGGGGGCGACTTGTATTTCGTTGCATCGACCAGCAATAAAGGAATTTGCTGCTCGCCGATTGTGAGCAGAAACGGCACTCCCTCCAGAGTGGTTGTGTTCGGGTCTTCCGTCGTGCTGGGCTCTAACCCGCTGCCACACTGACTGGAAAGCTGGCCGGCAACCGCGGTGGCGATGCGCTCAAAAAATTGCGGCCACTGGGTAAGCGCGGCATCAGGATCGAGCCTGGGCAGCGATTCGAGGGATTGCTTGCAGACTTTTACCAGAAAGCGGCCCTCCAGGTTGCCGCGTATCTCGGCAGCGAAGACGAGAAAGATCGCGCCCCCCGGCGCCTCGACTCCCGGTGTCAGCACGACTGTGGTCTGCAAAGCCTGCTCGAGGATCGGAGCTGCGAGTTCTAACCAGCTATCAAGAAAAGGTGTCATTGAATTCTCCCCACAAGTGTGGTGCGATTGCGTGACTTCATTGCGTCGCATTTCTTTTTTATTGCGGCTGGTCATGGCAGCGGCCTGTGCAGTCGGTCTGTGAGCGTCGCCGTCAGGTGCGCCCCGCGATGCTCACCCTGACTTACCGGATGCGCTTCAAAGAGTGGAACTCCAGACACCCGCAACTCCGCCGCGCGATTCGAAGGAAGTCGGAGTTGCACGATCCTGCCCGGCTCCAGATCGTCTAGATCTCGCGCCGCCATCCGCACCGGCGGAAGCTGCAACGCGGCACCGAAGCGGATCATTGCGCAACGTTCGCGAACGCGTTGCCGCGTTTCGGGTGAGTGGCGCCTCTGTTTGCCCCAGTCCCCGATCAGGCGCCGCAGAATGGTATTTGAGACCACCGCCGGGAATGCAAGATTGAGTAGTCCACTCGCATCCGGCATGCGAATTTCAAAACTCAGGCAAAGAGTCTTTTCCGTCACCGGCATTATGCGCGCTATCTGTGTCTGCATCTGACGTTTTTCGAAGTTGAAGCTCAGGCCTACCGGCTGCCACGCGGAACTCAACTCGCGGCAGACCACCTCGACCACGCTGCCTAGGATCGATTCTTCAATGTCGGTCAACTCGCGTATCGCACCCGGCTTACCTTCGCCTCCCAGAAGCAGGTCGATCATCGGCGGGGCGAGCGCCAAGTCCAACTGCAGCACGGAGAGCGCTCCCAGCGGCTCCAGACGCACCGAACCAACGTAGGCTACCTCGGGAATCCGCATCATGAACTCGTTGAATGGCATCTGCTCGGCTGAGATCAGGTTGACTTGAAAGCTGCTGCGCAACCACACACCGAGATTGTGCGTTAGGTTACGTGCGAACATGTCATTCAGCAGGCTGATAGCGCGCATCTGCTCATTGCTGATCTGCCCCGCGCGGGAGAAGTTGTAACCCTGAACTTTCAAACCCGCATCCGCCTGGGCGACTGCCTTGTGCAGTTTGGCTGCTTGGAAGAGTGCATCGATCTCGTCTTGCTTCAGTGACTTGTCCATGGGACTCCGGGATGCCGTTTAGCGCTTGCTGGTGGAACCGTGCCCGATCTTTTTCGCCAATCGCGCCGGACCGGTAGAGCCAGACGACCTCAGGTCGGCTAGCTGAACCCGCATATGAAGCACTGCCGAAGCGTGAATCTGCGAGACTCGCGATTCGACAACTCCGAGGGTCAGACCGATCTCCTTCATCGTCATCTCTTCGTAGTAGTAGAGGGTCATCACCAGGCGCTCGCGTTCCGGCAGCTCACCAATCGAGTCGGCGAGCCTTTGCTGCATCTCGCCCCGCAGGCAACGAAAGAGTGGATCCTCGTCCGGTTTGGAGGGTATGTAAGCCAGCTCTTCTTCGCCGGAATCTTCGGACCGCTCCATGTGCAGGGTGCCGATCTCGAGCCCCTTCAACTCCCCCAGCAATTGCTGATAGTCGCCAAGTTCCATTCGCATCTCAGCGGCGACATCCAGTTCCGTCGGAGCCTTTCCGAACCGAGCCGTCAACGTCCGAATTGCCTCTTCCACCGCCCGGCCCTTCCGGCGGAGATCGCGGGGACTCCAATCCAGGGTGCGCAAGCTGTCGAGGATCGCGCCGCGAATGCGGAACTGCGCATAGCTGCGAAACTGTACCTGCTTGGCCAGATCGAACTTGCCGAGCGCATCCAGCAGGCCAACGACGCCGGCACTGACCAGATCCTCCAGTTCAACATGCTGCGGCAGCCGGTCGTGAATGCGTCGCGCCAGAAAGCGAACGATGGGCAGGTGCTCCACCAGCAGCTTCTCTTCGTACGCCGCCAGATCGTCGAGCCCCTTATTGCAGGCGCCGGAATAGTCATCTACCACGATGCCAGCAGCACCAGAGACTGGTTCCCGCGAAAATGCAGGGTCGGCGGTGGGACGCATTGCCGGTGGCAGAACTCCAGTGTGGGAAATCCCCGTCGCTGCCTCTGCTCCCTCGCCATGACTCCTGTATTCCATACCCGCGTTGGTCATCTCTCTCTCCCCTGAAGGCGGCCAGCCTCAATCAGCATCCGCTTCCACGTCCTGTCATCCTCTGAACGAACCCCTTGTGCGATCTCCATGCTCGACCGCGGATAACCCGTCCTGCGGCACCCGCGACCGCCTGGCTATCGAATGGTGCCCACCGCACGCAGTCTGGTCTCTGGTGGAATCTCCGCGGGCGACACAACCGTGACCCGTGGCACCAGCGGCTCCAGCCAGCGGCGCAGGTAATATCGCGCCGGACTAGGACAAAGAAGCACGGGTAGGGCCGAGGAAGATTGAGCACCGATTAGACCCTTCAAAGAATCCACTACTCGCTTGAGCAGCGGTGTAGTCCTGCCGTGGCCATTGGCAAGCTGACGAGCATTCGCTTCGGGCCCGAAGTAGCCCAGCAGTTCCTCCTCGATCGCAGGGTCGAAAACTAGGACCGGCAGGGTCCCATCCGCATCGAGCAGCGGACGAATCAGGCGGCGGCTGAGAGCTTGCCGACAGCACTCCACCAGATATGGCAGGCTTTTGTTGACCGCGGCCGCCTCCACCAGCGTTTCCAGGATGGTGCCGAAATCGCGGATCGAGACTTGCTCGCGCAGCAGTTGCTGCAGCACCTTCTGCACCTCTCCCAGCGTCATCACCTTGGGAACCAGTTCCTCGACCAGCTTGGGGTGCGACTCGCTCATGGAGTCCATCAATCGCCTGGTCTCGGGGCGACCCAGCAATTCATGAGCATGCTGGCGAATCAACTCCGCGAGATGCGTACTCATTACCGTGACGGCATCTACGACCGAGTAGCCAGCCGCCAGGGCCTCGTCTTCCAATTCGGGAGCAATCCACAACGCCGGCACTCCAAAGGCGGGCTCACGCGTCTCTCGCCCGGGCAACGGACGCCGCTCTGGATCACCCGAGACCGCCAATAGCGAGTTGCCTTCCGTCTGCCACCGTCCCATCTCTATCCCGTGGAGAGAGCAGAGGTACTCGCGCGGCTTCAGCCGCAGGTTGTCGGAGATGTGCACCGGGGGAATCAGGAAACCAAGTTCTGTGGCAAGATGCCGCCGCAGAGTGCGTACCCGGGCCAGCAACTGGCCTCCCTGTTTTTCATCTACCAGCGGGATCAGTTGAAAGCCAATCTCCAGGCTCAGATCTTCCATGCGCAGCAGCGCAGCCATGTTGTCGGTCTGGATGGGATCGGCCTTCTTCGGCTCTTGATCCCGCGTCTCGGAAATTGCCAGGGACTGCTTCGCCGTCCTGCGGCCGATCAGCGCTAGCCCCCCTGCGACGAGCAAAAACGCCAATTTAGGTAGCCCGGGAATAAGGCACAGCGCCGCCAACACGCCGCTGGCAATATAGAGGGTGTTGGGACGGGCAAACAACTGCGCACCGAGTTCCCCGCCCAGGCTTCCCGACGAAGAGGCTCGCGTGAGCACAATGCCCCCGGCAACCGAGACGAGCAGCGATGGAATCATCGTCACCAGTCCATCCCCGACGGTAAGGATGGTGTAGGTCCGTACCGCCTCGGCAAGATCGACGCCCTGCTGCAGGACACCGATCAGCAGACCCGCAATAATGTTGATCGCGGTGATCAGGATGGTCGCCAAAGCATCGCGCTGATTGAATCGGGCCGCGCCGTCCATGGCGCCGTAAAACTCCGCTTCATGGGCAATCTCCCCGCGTCGTTTCCGTGCCGTGGCTTCGTCGATCAGGCCCGCGTTCATATCCGCGTCGATCGCCATCTGCTTGCCCGGAAGCGCATCCAGGGTGAAGCGGGCCGTTACCTCGGCGGTTCGTACCGCTCCGTGGCTGATTACCAGGAACTGAATCGCTATCAAGGCGAGAAACAGGACGAAGCCCACCACGTAATTGCCGCCAACTACGAACTGTCCGAAGGCTTCGATCACATTGCCGGCGGCCGCCGTGCCTTCACTTCCGTGAAGAAGTATTCGACGGCTGGAGGCGATATTCAGCGAGAGGCGAAAGAGCGTCAACAAAAGCAGCAGGGTGGGGAAAACTGAAAAATCCACCGCTCGCCGAACCTGTACTGCAGAAAGGAAGACCAACACCGCGGCACCGAGAGAAAGCGCCAGCAGCACATCCAGAAGGATCGCCGGCATAGGGATGAGCATGACAAAAATGACACTGATGGCCGCTACCGGGAGCAGCAGGTCCTTGGCCAGCTTCATAACACGCGCTGCCAAACCTTCTTTTGCACCCGTCACGGTTACAGATCCCTGCGCAAGGGCGCGCATCCTCGCCGGAGTGCCGATAGCACTTGTGCTCATTGCTTGTCCTTCTTCTGCTCAGAGGCTCGGGGCCGCGATTCTGCCTTTGCATCTACCGTCTTGTCAGCTGCAAACCTGGCTTCATTCGCGCTGGAAAAAGCCGCCAGGGACTGAGGAACCAGCCCACCGGACGCCGCGGTAGAAGCCGAGGTCTGCGCCTGTTTCTGCGCCATGGCCTCGGCTGCGCGTTGCCGCTTCAGCCTCTCTTCAACTTCCTGCCGATACAGGAACGCGAGAATCCCAGCGACAGCCGCGTATAAATCGAATGGAATTGGCTGGCCCGCTTCGACCGAGCGATAGAGCGATCTGGCTAGAGGCGGGTTCTCAATAATTGGCACTCCGGCCCACCGGGCCTCAATCTTCATCTGCTCGGCGATCAGGTCGCGCCCCTTCGCCAGCACCCGCGGGGTGTCCATGGTTTCGAAATCAAAGCTGAGGGCAACCGCAAAGTGGTTGGGATTTGTAATCACCACGGTTGCATTACTTACATCCGCCCGCAGCTTGCGCCGGCGCATCTGTCGTTGCAGGCCGCGGATCCGACTACGAATCTGAGGATTGCCTTCGGACTCCTTATACTCGTCGCGCATGTCTTGCTTACTCATCTTCAGGCGCTGCTCCCAGCTTCGCCACTCGATGGCGAAGTCCACTGCGGCCCACGCAAAAAGAATCCAGGCGGCATCCACCAGCAGGCTGTAGGCGTCGCGAAACATTGTCTGCAGGCGGACCAGACTCAGCGCTGCCATGGCATCCTGGTGCTGGATTTTCTTGTACGCGAGCACGCTCAGTGCGATCGCGGGGATCAGGGACTTGCCGAGACGGGCCGCCGATCGCAGGGAGAAGATATTTTTCAGATTGGTAGCCGGGTTCAAGCGGTCAAACTTGGGCTGCAGGGCTTCGGCGTGGAAGCTGACGCCTCCCCCCTGGGCGATCCCCGCCACTAGCGTTGCACCCGTAATTGCAGCAAACAAGAGCAGCAGGGGAGATAAGACCTCCAGCGCTACCGAGCGAAGCTCGAGCACTGCGGCAATTCCCTGGTCGCGATCCCAGCCCGCCCTCCCCCCTAACAGAAGGAACTGCTGGTAACTCCCCGTCCACGTTCCCACCCACCGCGGGGCCAGGGAACCGAGGAGCATCACGCCTGCCAGTGTTCCGCAGCCAGAAAGCAGATCGCGGCTTCGTGGGCGATCGCCCTTGTCGCGAGCTTTTTGCTTTTTCCTCGGCGATGCCTGTTCTGTGCGGTCTGCGCTCATTTCGGCTCTAGCTCCTCACAACGCAATGCCGGACCAGCATTCCAGCCGAATCCAGCAGCGCAGAAAAGCGTGCCTCGATAAAACGCGGCCACAGGGCCAGCGAACCAATCAGTACCACGTAGCCCAACATTGTCTTGGCGGGGACGGTGAGCGCTAGTGCTGGCAATTGCGGCGAAAGCCGTCCTAATAGGGAGATGGCGAGTTCTACCAGCAGTGTGGCCGCGAGTACGGGTGCGGCCAGTTGCAGCGCCGCGAGGAAGATTCCGCCTGCCATTCCCATCAGCGCAGTGCCGGTGCGCGCATCCAGAAATACCGATCCCATGGGTGCCTCGGAAAAGCTCCGCATGACCGAGGCCAGCAACGTCCGATGGAGTCCCGAGGCGAGCACCACCATGCTCCCGAACAGCGTCAACATTTGGCCCAGCAAGGGAGTTTGAATCTGAGAATTTGGATCGAGAAGGTTAACCAGCGAGAAGCTGAACTGCACTCCGATCACCTGTCCGGCGAACATCAGCAACTCATTCAGCAGCGCCAGCGAAATCCCGTAGAGAAGACCGACGCCCAACTCGCCGAGCACCGGCAGTATGCCAATCTGCGCGTGGGCCATGGGTAGAGATGCCACGACCGGCGCCAGCAAAATGGCAACGAAGAATGCAAAGAGCGACTTGATGCGTGCGGGAATCGCCTGCGATGAGAAGACTGGAGCGAAGACCATCAAGCCGCTGATGCGCATCAACACGAGCACCATGGCAGAGAGGAAATGGTTCCAGCCGGGATTGGTCATCATTGCTTGCATTGCGCTGCTGCCCTTCTCTTCGCCGTACTTGCCGCGCTCATGGTTAGCCGAGATAGCGGTGAAAATCTCCGAACAAGGACAGCGTGTAAACAATCAGCCGCTTGAGGAACCAGGGCATACCCACCAACAGCAGTGCAACCACGATCAGCATGCGAGGCACGGCAGTCAGTGTCTGCTCCTGCAGGGAGGTGAGGGCTTGCAGCAGACTGAGAAGAAAACTGATTGCGCTGGCCGCGAACAGCACCGGCGCGCTCACAATCAGAGCCTCCTTCAACAATTGCCTCATCAACTCCGCTACCTGGTCGGCATTCATTTGCCCTCGCTTTCTACTTCTCGCCCAACCCAGACCTACATTCCCGAGCCGCCTAAAAACTTTTCAATAGCGAACCTGCCAACAGGTTCCAGCCATCCACCATGACGAAGAGCAGAATCTTCAGGGGCGTCGAGATCACCACCGGCGGCAACTGGAACATGCCGATCGCAGTAGTGATCGACGCCACAACCAGGTCGATTAAAAGAAAAGGGAGAAAGAGCACTGCGCCAATCTGAAAGCCCGCCTTCAGTTCGGAGAGCATGTAGGCCGGGATCACCACCTGCATGGGCAGATCTTCGGCCTTGGCTGGGCGAGCCGTCTGCGATGCCGCGGTAAAAAGGGCGAGATCTTTCTCCCGCGCGTAACGCAGCATGAAGTGTTTAGGAGGCTGGCTACCGAGATCGAGCGCCTGCCAGCCGGTGATCTGCCCCTGTCGATAAGGCTCGATGGCCTGCTGATTGACCGCAACCACCACCGGCTGCATCAGAAACCAGGTCATCATCAGCCCCAGACCCATCAGCGTTTGATTGCTGGGTGCGGTCTGCGTCCCCAATGCCTGGCGAAGAAAGTGAAAGACGATCAGCAGACGCACCATTGGCGTCATCGAAAGCAGGATCGAGGGCAGCAGTGTAATCAGAGTGAGCCCCAGAATAATCGTCCACGGGACAGAACTGTTGGCGGTCATCCGGCCATCGAGCAGAGGCAGACCCTCTAGTTTGCCCGGAGCAGCCACCAGTGCCAGCAGGGAGGGATTCAACTCCGCCTCCCATTGCCTTTGCGCGCAGCAGGAACGCGCCGCCTGCGGTTCAACAGCGGAAGAACCGCCGTGATGGTGTCGGCCCCGCTCGCTACCAGGAAGCGCTCTCCACGGCAGCAGATAATGGTAAGACTCTTTTTTGGCCCTAAAGCAAGCCGCTCTTCCACTCGCAATGTCCGCGACCGCGTAAAGACGGCTGGCTTCATCTTGAGGAGCAGCCGCCGAAGCTCGACACCTAGTCGCGACAGAAAACCCACCCGCTTTTCCTGGATGGAAGCCATTCGGATTGCATCGACAAACGACATCGTTTCTGCTCCTAAACCAGACGCGTCACTCGGACGGCGATCTTCTCGTCCAGTACTTCAAACTCTGCCCACAACAGTTGCACCTGCCCGCAGGTGAGCGGCAGATCCTCCATACTTCTCCACTCGCTGGCCAGCACCCGCCCCGGTTCGAGCGCAATCAGATCCGACACGCGGAAGGAGGGTAGTGGAACGCAAACGTCCAGTTGTGTGGGAAGAGTCGATAAGGGTGGCTGCAGATCAAGCTCCGTCTCCAGATTCGCGTCCGATCCGACCTGCGCGTCGCAGTCCTCTTTTTCGAGCACCAGCAGCGCGGCACTGGGGTCGCCACTGGCGGCATGGTCGGGGCTTGCCTTGGTATTCTGAGTTTCAAAGGGGCTCATACCTTCTCCTCGCTGTGCATAGAGGAGAATTGCAGGTAGCTGACCGAAATTGGGACAGAAAAATTAGGATGTTCTCAGGATGGGGAAGAGGCGCGGGATGGGGAAGCACCCCGCTCAAAGTGTGACTGTACTAAAGCAAATGCACGCCAGGTGTATCCGAAAGATTAGAGCTAGGCGCGGCTTCCGTTGAGAAGGGCCGCCCTTCGCCACCCGTACCAAGGCATCGTGGATGTGGGCTTGCACTAGCGAATCATATTGATGGTTTCCTGCGTCACGGTATCGAAGGTGGTGATCGCCTTGGAGTTCGCCTCGAAGGCGCGCTGGGCAATGATCAGGTTGGAGAATTCCGTCGAGATATCTACATTCGACTGTTCAAGCGCGCCACCCTGGATAGTTCCCCGTCCCGCCGACCCCGCTGCTCCGATGCTGGGCTGGCCGGATGCGCCGGTGGCAGCGAAACTGTTGCCGCCCACGCGGCTCAGCCCCTGCTCATTGGCCACCGAAGCCACCGCCATCTGGCCGATAACCGATTGCTGGCCGTTGTCGAAGGTGGCGGAGATCACGCCCTTCGAATCAATGGCGAAGCTCTGATATTGGCCGCTCATGTAGCCATCCTGATTTGTCTTCGCCACCCCTGAAGCCGCGGCTACCTGGCTGATCAACCCTGACTGACTACTGTCGAATACCTGCCAGCTGAAGGTCAGAGGCGCCGCATTGTCGGCCAGCGCAGGGCTGGCAATCGGAACTGCCGCTGTGCCGGGGAGTACCACCGGCCCGATACTAGGCGTGACACTGACCAGTGCACCCTGGCTGTCAAAGCTCAGTGAGCCAGAAGCAAGCTGCACCGTCGCTGGCACCGGCAGCGGAGGAACGACTGGAGGAACCAAATCAGAATACGGCATCGCGACCGAATAGCCCCAGTTGTTTGCAGAGGTCTTGGTGAAAGTTACGCTGGCCAGATGGCTCACACCCAGCGAATCGTACAGAGTGATCTGCCCCGGCATCTGCGCACCCACTGCTGCCGACGCATCCAGATTCGCCGTAAGGGCCATGGTGCTTGTTGCCCTGGGCCGCTCGACCTGTCCCACTGGAATGTTGATCGCCGTCAGCGGCGCATTGGTATTGACCGCCCCGTTTGTAGCCGGATAGCCCATCACCCTTTGCCCAGACTGCGTGATCAGGTTGCCGGATGGATCCAGCGAGAAGTTGCCCGCACGGGTGTATTGGGTCGCTCCATTGCCCTGGACTACGAAAAATCCGCTCCCGTTCAACGCCACATCCGTTGATTTGCCGGTGCTGTTCGTACTGCCGGAGGTGAAGTTGCTGCTGATGGAAGCCACCTGCGTTCCCGCTCCCTGCTGCAGCTGATCGCCCGAACCGGCAGTTCCGATCTGCTGATAGAAGAGGTCGCTGAAGCTGGCACTCTGCGCTTTGTAGGCGGTGGTATTCATGTTGGAAAGGTTGTTGGCGATGGTGTTCAGGGCTATCGAATCAGCCTCAAGACCAGTCAGCGGAATAGAAAACGATGGCATGAGAATCCTCCGGTGAATGTAAGTTTGGATAGGTCAGAACTGGCTCTTCGTCGTTGCCGCTGACGATCGAGCCGGGACGCCAGTGGCGCCTGTATGGTTTTGGCTGAGAGCATTGGCAATCGCGGCTGAGCTATCTTTGCTCGGGGTTGGAGTGCTATACCCTAGAGCCGAATTGATTTCTATCAATTGCTGCAGACTGTTTACCTGCACCAGCTGGTTGATGTACTGATTAGGATCGGTATTCGCGGTCGGATCCTGGTGCTTCATCTCCGCCACTAGAAGCGTGAGGAAGTCATTGGAGGTTATCGCCGCGGAGTTGCTGGTGGTAGATGTGGATGTGGATGTTGATGCAGCGTCCGCCTTCCCCGTCCTGCCCGCCTGCGTTGTCGCCGTCAGCGGATGAGTGGTGAGTATCGTCTGTGCTTCGCTTACCTGCATGGTCAGTTCCCTTCCTGTAATAAGAATCGCGTGGTCCTGGTCGCTCTGTTAAGATTGCTTCCCTTTAAGCCATGACGTCGATGCGCGACGTCCCTCGATACTCGCGGCGCGGGATTGCTGCGCTCTCCCTTGCCGGCGTCCGGAGTCGGACAGGTGCGGACACACCTTGCATTGCCAGTTTCTGTTCTTGCTCGCCGTGCTGGGAGTGCCTTCCGCTCGAAGAATCGCGAGCCTGCGACGAAGTCTCTCCCAGCGATAAGTGGTCTACATGGATATCGCGGCTGGATAGATATTCGGCCATAGCTGGCAGCTGGGCCTGCAGCAAGTGCTGCGCCTCGCTTGATAGGGTGGTCAGGGATGCAGTCACCTGCCCGCCCGCGAGATGCGTTTTGATCTCCACCCACCCATATGTCGGGTCGTGCATTCCTACCGCAACTTCGTGGTGCGTAGCCCGCATGACTTCGGCCAACGGGTCTACCGGCGAGCTATCCATGGCAGTGAAAGGATCGCTTGCCATGGCCCGTGCCGACCCCGACGCCGGCGGTGTGCCCGGATTCCCAGAATCGGCCGTAACTAGCAGAGGCGCAACCGATACCGGAGTAGCTAACAAATTTGCGAACATCTCCTCGATACCGCCGCTTGAAGGGGAAGCGGTCACCTCTGCGCCCTGCTTTTTTACCGCCGCCTGCGGGTGCACGGGGATCACGATCCGTCCCGCAAGAGCCTTCGCGATTGCCGTGCCCGCGAGTGCAGGCAAGAGGGCTGTGGGCAAGGCCGAGACCGCCGGATTCAAGGCATCCGTCTCACTGGTCTCACCCGTCTTTACCGTCACCGCCGGGTTCTTGATCAGCCGTACTTCGAGCAGCGGCCCCGTCCCCTCGGGAATAGCGGGTAAACCGGTGACGCTCAAACCCTCTGACTGGCCGCCAGACTGAACGACGAACGCCGCTGAATCGAGATTGACATTGCTCAAACCTGGCTGTCCGTCCCCGGCCGTTCTTGACCAGGACACTGCTGCCTTATATATCTCCGATATATTAGCCTGCGTGAGAGGGATGCTGTCCTCTACATGGCCATCGCAGGAGCGGGTCAAAAGAATACCGGAACCACCGGTCACCGGCACATTCGGGACATTTGGGACATTAGTGCTGGAGGGTGCGCCCTTCGAGGACTCACTCGAAGACAGGGTTGAACCTGTCTTCGAGCTATTTTGATCTGCTCCACCAGAACCTGTTCCGACGGAGGGAATAGTCAAGCCATTGCTCAATAATTGCGTGTCGGGCAATACGCCCTGCGACGGCGGGTTCGCTGCCGTAAGCGTGTCTGCTGGCGAAGGGGCGAGTGAACCTGGCGCGAAGGACTCCAGGGAGATTGCTATTGGGGCAACGCCTTCGGGCTGCACAGTGTCTTGTGTCGACGACGCAGCTCGACTGGTTCTGGTCAGCTGAACTGTTTGCCGTTCCTTGCTGGCATGTCCGGCCGTCGGGAGAATCTGCTTGATACCGTCCGCCATCTTCTCTGTCAGGACGTCTGAAAAGCCGCGCAGCGAATCCGAATTTCGTGTCGTTGGCGGCGGGCCCGCGTGCGACATCGCTGGCGCTTTGATTTCTGCTGCTGCCGTGATTTCCGCCGGAAGTTTCACGAGGAAGAGAGGTGCAAATGACGTGCCAGCAGGGAGGGTAAAAAATTAGCGCAAACTTAGAAAGGCGCTCCGAAGCTGGTCCGGAAGGCTCTTGACTGCGGAGATGGCCGCAGTGCTTTCTGGCTATCTCTGGGAGAAACTTCGGCGGCGCTTGGCTTGCTCGTACCAGGCATCCAGCGCACTTTGTTGACGGCGCGTCTCCTCCGCCCTTGCGGCCCGAGCCGACGCTTCCACTAACTGTTCGACCTGACGTTTCTCTTTTCGACACTGCAAAAATCGATGGCGGAACTCTTCAACTCTCTGACGCTGTTGCTGAAGTTCTGGCTGCAGACTACGGGTCTTCCATTCGGCAAGCTCCCATGACCCTTCCGCCAGCAGCCAGCCCTCCCCGGCATTGCGGGTGAGCGCGCAAAAGGCCTCGCGGCGACTCGCCCGGCTCTCTTCCCTACTGGCACGAATCGCGCTCTCCACCTCCTTTAACTTCAGCATTTCGCGCTTCAGATCCAAGCGACAAATCTCTTCGCCCTGCTCCCGCAGTCGGAGAATCCGGGCGAGCGATTGCGACATTCGAAATCCTCTTTCTGCCTGCTGGCCGCCGGCGCGGTCTGCTCTAGAGTGCGTGAGCCAACACATGTAACTGTCCAATGACGTCGACGAGCGATACTGTTTCCTTCGATGGCTGTTCGAGGAAGCTGCGGATCATCGGCCTTGCGCGCATCGCGCGGTCCAGTTCAGGATCGCTACCCGGCTTATATGCTCCTATGCGAATAAGGTCTTCGGAGCGCGCAAAGACGGCCATCATCCTGCGAACCAATGCCGCGTCTTCTTTGTGCTCGCTGCCAATTACAGCGGGCATCAGCCGGCTGATGGAGTCCAGCAACTCGACTGGAGGGTACAGGCCATCCGAAGCCAGGGATCGCGAAAGCACCACGTGCCCATCCAGCAGGGAGCGAACCGCATCCACAATCGGATCCTGCTGGTCGTCGCCCTCCATCAGAACTGTATAGAAAGCCGTGATGCTGCCACATTGAAATTGCCCCGTCCGCTCCACCAGCTTGGCCAGCCGTGTGAACACCGACGGTGTGTATCCTTTGGCCGTTGCCGGCTCTCCCGCAGCCAGACCGATCTCGCGAGCAGCCATTGCAAACCGGGTCAGCGAATCCAGCACCAGCAGTACATGCTTACCTTCGGCAGCAAATGCTTCCGCAATCGTTGTCGCCGCCATTGCCGCGCGCATGCGCAGTAACGGCGATTCGTCGGAAGTGGAGACCAGGACGACGGAACGCATGCGCCCCTCTTCTCCCAGATTGTCTTCGAGAAACTCGGCCACCTCTCTGCCGCGCTCTCCCACCAGCCCCACCACCGTGACATCGGCTTCGGTGTTGCGCGTCATCATGCCAATCAGCGTGCTCTTGCCCACGCCCGAACCACCGAAGATGCCCACGCGCTGGCCTCGGCCCACCGTCAGCAGACCGTCGAGTACACGGATGCCCGTACCCAGAGCGGCCTTGATGGGAACCCGCTCCAATGGTTTGCGAACTTGACCCTCAATCGATCGATGAGCATGCAGCTGCGGAGGACGGCCACCATCGATCGGCTGGCCCAGTGCATTCAGCACCCGTCCCATCAATGCATCCCCGACCTCAACCAGCGGAGTCGTGCCCAGTCCCGTCACCGGGTCACCGTAGCGAATCCCGTCGGAACTTTCCAGTGGCATCGACAGCACGTTGCTTCCACGGAAGCCGATCACTTCTGCCAGGTGCCTCCGGCCGGAGCCATCCAAAATTTCACAGGTCTCGCCAACCGAGCACAGCGGGCCCTCCGATTCGATGGTTTGACCCACGGCTTCAAGCACCTGCCCTCTCCATCTCCAGGGAGCACGGCGCTTCAGTCGCGCGAAATATCTCTCTAGCAATGCCATTACAGCCACTCCTGATGCTCACGTCTCCTGCTCGCTACTCGCTACGCCGGGCAGGATGCGATGGCTCCCGGTTCTCCGATCCATGGAAAGACGGGCGCTGCTCCAACAGATCGAAGAATCCGCGTTCGATCTCTGCAAGCTGCGCTCGCACCCCAAGATCGACCGATCCCAACTTTGTCTCAAGCACGCACTCCTCCGGCCCAAATCCCTCTTCTCCGTTGACCCTGGGTCGCAGCGGCAGATTGGGCATCAGGCGCAACATCTCCTCCCACATCGCCAGCTCGGCGGTGGGAACACGCAGGCACACATCGGTAGTCTCCGACAGTTGTCCCAGGGCTACCCTGACGGCACCCGAGAGTAAGAGAGGATCGATCTGCGCCTCGCGGTGCAGGATGCGCGCCGCGATTCCTATAGCCAGCCCCACCACCTCGTGCTCGACATTTGTGAAATATGCATCGCGCTCTTCGCCGAAGTGCTTCAGCGCCAGCTGCATCTGTTTGCCGATGCGGGCAATCGTCTCGCCTGCTTCGGTGACCGCTTGTTCGCGCCCTCGCGCCACTGCCTCGACCTCAGCAGTCGTTACCAGCGTCGCCTGCTCAGTCCGTGCATGTTCGAGCTCCGTCTCGAGTTGCTGAATGCGTGCCCCGAGCGCGGCGACCTGCTCGCGGCTGAGTGGCTGTTCAATGGCAAAATCAGCAACCGGACCACTGTTCCCCGATTGCTGGAAGGGCCGATATTCCATCCTGCGAAACTGGATCTCTAACTCCTGCAGCATTGCGCCCATCTTGCTCTCCTCCATCGCGACCGCTATACCATCAGGTCATCACCCTGTTCGACCTTCAAGATCACTTTGCCTTCTGCCTCAAGCTTGCGCGCGAGGTTGAGAATCTCCTGCTGCGCGGCGGAAACTTCGCGGCTGCGCACCGGTCCCATCACTTCCATATCTTCCTTTAACATCTCAACCGCACGGGACGACATCGACTTGAAGACATGAGCCCGCAAATCATCGCGAGCGCCGCGCAATGCCAGCACCAGCTGTTTCTTATCGGTGCCGGAGATGATCTCGCGAATGCTGGTTGACGGTACCGTTACCAGATCCTCAAACGTGAACATCAGCTTG
>JANXZS010000126.1 GCA_025355385.1 Acidobacteriaceae bacterium
CGAAAACTATATGCTGACCATCGACGCAGTTCATCTCCGCGAGATCAACATGCCTCTCGCCTTTCCATTTGAGACAAGTTTTGGCCTGACAACTGCCCGGCGCATCCTGCTGGTTGAGATTGAATCCGACGGTCTGACGGCTTGGGGCGAGTGCGTTGCCGGCGAACATCCATACTTCTCCGAGGAGAGTATCGACACGGCGTGGATCGTCACGGAGACGGAACTCGCTCCCCGCCTGGTCGCACAGGAAATTGTCGGAGGAGGGAGCTGCCCCGCGCTGTTCAAGCAGGTTCGTGGCCACCGCATGGCCAAAGCTGCCCTGGAGAACGCGGTGTGGGACCTTGAAGCTCAGAAGAAAAAGGTTGCGCTGGCGGAACTCCTCGGTGGAACGCGCAATGTGATTCCCTGCGGCGTTTCGATCGGCATCCAGCCGTCGCCGGCGGCGTTAATGGACAGGATCGCAGAAGAGTTGGAAGCCGGCTATCAGCGCATCAAGCTGAAGTGCAAGCCAGGCTGGGACACAAAGATATTTGAGGAAGTGCGCAAGCGCTGGCCGAACATCATGCTGAGCTGTGACGCCAATTCGGCCTATCGCGTCGTCGACATCGATCACATCGTCGAATGGGAAGAGTTCAACCTACTAATGATCGAGCAACCGCTTTGGTATGACGATTTCTACTTTCATTCGATGCTGCAGAAACGGCTTAACACGGCGATCTGTCTGGACGAGTCCATCCGAAATAGGCGCGACGCGCTCGCTGCCATCGACATGGAATCCTGCCGGATCATCAATATCAAAGTGGGCAGGGTGGGCGGATTCTCCGAGGCGATTGCAGTGCACAATGCGACCGCCGAGCGGGGTATCCCCGTGTGGTGTGGTGGCATGCTCGAAACCGGAATCGGACGCGCCCACAATATCGCGCTATCCTCACTGCAAAACTTCTCGTTACCAGGAGACGTATCGGCGTCGCGGCGCTACTGGACCGAGGACATCATTGAGCCGGAGGTCACGGTCAGCGCCAAAGGCGAGATCTACGTGCCCGAAGGGATTGGCTCAGGCTTTACAGTTCGGCGCGACCGCATCGATGCGCTGACTGTCCGCAGGCTGACCGTCCGTACAGCCGTGCGCGTGATGGCGTGAGCTAGTTTCGGACTCCTGCCGAGTCCCAAACTCGTGGCAGGGAGTGCGGGGGCGCATAAGCTCAGGTTATATATGGAAAACAGTTAAGCATTCAAATCTCGTAGTCCGTATATACAGATTTTCATAGTCAAAAGCTGAGCTTTCACAAACTCGTGTGATAGCGGACAAGACCGCGTTGCGGCTTCACCGCAAATATGAAGTATTCATCTTCTTGATTTCACCCATAAGTTCCTATTGTTTCAATGTTTGCGTCCTTGACCGTCGATTTCCGATCCGAGTTGGGCTCAACTCCATAAAACTTTTCCAAGTTTGGCAACGAACGTGCAAAAGCATAGTCAACTATTCACCTTTTATAGAGTTGTTCTTCACTGGCGGCTCGACGCATATTAAAGCGATTATTTTGATCTCTGGAGAACTAATTTATGAAGATGTCACTGAAGCTATTTTCGGTTATGGCATTGTGCCTGGCAGTAGCCGTATTGTTCCAGTCTGGTCCGGCGTGGGGTCAGGCGCAAAATGGGAGCATTTCCGGTGTAGTGACGGACGCCTCCGGCGCGGTGGTTCCAGGTGCTCAAGTCGTCGTTACCAGCGTAGCGACAAATGCTGTCAGAACGACGAGTGCGTCTAGCTCAGGGGATTACACGGTTCAGCAATTGCCTCCCCAGGACTACAAGATTACGGTCACGGCCCCTGGTTTTGGCCCTTCGTCGGCAATGCTCAATGTGTCCGTTGGTTCGGCGAACACGGTCAACGTAAGACTAGCGGTTGGCAACGCGGAAACTACTGTGGAAGTTGCCGCCAATTCGCTGGCCGGCATCAATCTCGAAAACGCAGAGAATTCGACAGTAATCAATTCATTGCAAATGTCGGAGTTTCCCACGGAGACCCGTAACCCTTATGATTTTGTCGCTGCTTCGGGAAGTGTTTCTGCTGATCCTAGTGCAGCTAGTCGCGGTGTCGGTTTCAACGTTGGTGGAGCACGGTCTGCCTCGACTGAAATCCTATTGAATGGCATTGAAAATACTTATCTATTTTCTGTTAGTCCCGCAACGCAAATCCCCGTGGACGCGGTTCAGGAATACCGGGTCATCACCTCGAACTATGGACCTGAGTACGGACGCGCTTCGGGTGGCGTTGTGAACTTGGTGACGAAGTCTGGTACCAACTCAATACATGGCACGGCGTGGGAGTTCTATCGTCCTTCAACGTTTGCCTCGAATAGCTATGACCATAATGCAAACGGTGTTAAGCAAGGCCGGTTTGTGCGCAATGCTTTTGGATATTCGATTGGCGCGCCAATCATCCGCGACAAATTATTCGCTTTTTCCAGCACGGAGTGGTTGCGCGTCCGCAGCAACAACGTGACCCAGTTCTACATCCCTACCCCTTCTTTTGTTGCTCAGTCTGCTCCTGCTACCCAAGCGTTCTTCTCGGCCTTCGGAAAGATTTCAGGGACGCCCACCGGCAAGATTCTGACTCTGGGTCAGGTCGGCGGCGCTCCCGGATCTGTCAGCTCTGCATTCAGCAAGGATAAACCCATACTTGAGGCGCTCCCTGGATTCACTGACGGTACGCCAATCTTTGAGCAGGTCAGCGTAACCACGCCGGCAGATGCAGGCGGCGGTACGCCTGTCAACCAATACGTCACCATCGGCCGGGTAGACTTCAATGCAACTACCAAGACTCAGATGTACGGGCAGTACGCCCTACAGAATGCAGTGAACCCTCTGGGAGCTGGAAACGTAAGCCCGTATGCCGGATACAGCACAGCGCCAACATACAAATCTCAAAATGTCATCTTTGGCCTTACCCATTCGTTCTCGCCCAGGCTCACTTCGCAATTGACGCTGGGTGGTCTGCGAGTTTCTAGCCTTCAACCATTGGGAGCGAACCCCGCGGGACCAACGTTGTTCATCAACTCCGGAGTTGCGCCGATTATCGCTAATGGCCAGCAGTTGGTTTTCCCTGGATATAGTGAGGTTAATGCAGGCAACGGTATTCCTTCCGGCGGCCCGCAGAACAACATAGTGATTAGTCCCGTCGTTACTTACACCAAGGGGCGTCACACCCTTATGTTTGGCGGACAATACACCTACGTCCGCGACAATCATACGTTTGCAATCTATGAGAATGCCCAGGAAAGCCTCCTTGTCTCCGGAACTGGTGGCGCTCTGGTCAACTTCCAGTCAGGCGTCACTAACTTCTTCCAGGCAAACCTCAATCCGCAAGGCAAGTTTCCCTGCACCAAAAATCTCGTATCCGGACTTACTCCTGGCATCAGCACAGGTGCTCCTATCGATCCAACCTGCGCCATCAGTACCCCGGTTGCACAGCCCAACTTCAGCCGGTCCAATCGCTATCACGAAGGCGCAGGCTATTTCAATGACAGCTGGAAGGCAACCCCTCGCCTGACCATCAATGCGGGGGTCCGGTATGAGCTTTACGGAACTCAGCACAACAAGAATTCGGCGCTAGACTCGAACTTTTTCTTTGGAACTTCCGGCTCACTTGCAGATCGCGTCCGGGCCGGTAAAATCCTGCAGGTCAACAGCACACCACCCCCGGGAGTTCAAAATCCTGGCGGAAAGCTTTGGAACGTCAACTACAAGCAGCTTGCTCCGCGTATTGGTTTCGCCTATGACCTATTCGGCGACGGCAAGACGAGCCTCCGCGGCGGCTACGGCATCAGTTACGAGCGCAACTTCGGAAACGTAACCTATAACGTCGCACTAAATCCTCCGTCGCAGCTGGCGATCAGCTTCTCCAATCTGGACGTGGGGGCTCAGATTCCGATCAGCACTGGCGCGCTAGGCACATTTAGTTCCACCACGGGCCCCTCGGTTCAGAAGGCAATTCCTCCAGGGTCGGTACGCGCAGTCGACCCTCGAATCAAGCCGGCCTACAATCAGTTTTATACGCTCGGAATCCAACATCAGGTCAACAGTACGCTGGCAGTCGAAGCGGCGTATACCGGTGAGCGAGGCATCCATAATTTCTCCATCGCCAACTACAATCGGAGCTACTACGGCCAGATCTATGAGAACGATGCAGCAACTTACCCGGCTAACCCAAATGTGCCCCTTGCGAAGCCAACGCCGAATTCAAATCGTCTCAATCCGCAATACGGCGCGATCAACGTGCGCGGTGCAGATGGAGACAGCTACTACAACGGGGTAAATCTGAAAGCGACTGCGAGCAACCTCTATCATCAAGGCATCACGATGGGGGTGAACTACACTTACGCACACTCAACTGATAACACCAGCTCCACCTTTACCGATGGTCAGTCGAACTCACAGGTCGGCGGTGTCGCTTACTTTGATCCATACAACCACGGTCTCGACCATGGCAACTCGGACTTCGACGTGAAGCACCGCATTTCGGTGGGTCTGGTATGGGCCATTCCTTACTTCGACAAAACCTCTTATCTGGAGCGAGCAGTTCTGGGAGGATGGGAATTCGCTGGAATCTTTCAGGCGTCTACCGGCACTCCTTTCACTATGTACGATTGCGAGCCAAACCGCGTCACAGCCTGCCCTCGTGCGTTCTTCCTGACAAAGCCTCAGTACCAGCGAACCGGCAACTCGAAGCCAGTTGCAAACCAACCCAACACGTTTGATTACATTGACTTCCCCGATTATCCGGCTAACTATCTTCTTTATGCAGATCCTAAGGTCGGCAAAGCAGATCTGCCAACAATCGTCGACGGTAGAGACACTTTCCCCGGGATGAGCGCCAGAAACGCATTCCGTGGACCGGGTCTGATGTCGTTCGATGCGGACGTGAATAAGACGTTCCACATCACGGAACGCGTCGGCATCCAGTTGAGAGCGGAGGCCTACAACGTTATGAATCACGCCAATGCTCTCCTGAACTTTGGGGGCACGAACGACATCACGCAATTTACCTACGCCCAAACGTACAAGAACGGCCCTGGGCAGGGCTCCAATCGTCAGCTACAGCTCGCGGGTAAGATCATTTTCTAACCCGATTCACTCACTCAAAGAGGGGCACCCCAGTTTGGGTGCCCCTCTCTTCTTAACTCACCATTTCTAAATCGATATTCCGATCATCACGGCGCTACTTGGCGTCGCCCGTTCCAAGTCAGTCGAGGAGAAGAGGACAAGTCAATACCTCGGACTAAGATTTCAGGAACACGAACAAGTTAGCTTAGGTCCGCGCCTTTAGCTTCGGGACCGAGCGCGGTGACGCCGGCCACCACAATCGCCACAACCACTACCGTCCCCGAGAGAGCAACGCTCAAGGATCCCGCATTGTGCCGGATGGCGAAGGCCTCCTGGAAGACCGCGTTACGCGACGAGATGAGATTGCCAAGCTGATACGCGAATCCCGGCAAGATAGCGCGAACGGGTCCTGGAGAAAGCTCATTGAGGTGCGCAGGTATGATTCCCCAGGCGCCCTGGACCATGAACTGCATCAGAAATCCCCCGGCGGCAAGCATAGCCGCCGAATGGGACCATGCCCACAGCGGAACTATTGGAATCGCCAGCAGCGCGGCAACCACGATCGATCTCCTCCTCCCGAACTTTTCCGAAAGCGCTCCATAGCTGATGCCGCCCAGCAGCGCGCCGATGTTGCCGATCGCAGCGATCATCCCGACGTAGCCTTCGCTGAGGCCATGGTCGAGCAGAAAAGTTGGGTAGAGATCCTGAGTCCCGTGGCTGAACGACGTGAACGCAGCCATCAGGACGACGAGAAACAGGAAAATCGGAAGATAACCCAGAAGTACGCGCGCCTCGGCGATAAGGATGGACCAACTGAAACTGCGGTTCTCGCGGGATGGCCGCTGCTCGTGTGTTGCGAGCCATGCGGGCGATTCTTCGACGCTGAACCGCAGATAAAAAACGAGCACCACTGGCAGCGTCCCGACCATGAACATGATTCGCCAGTTAGTGAAGATGCCGGTGCCATGCAGGTGTGGGAAGAGCAGACCGAAGAGCATGGCGGCCAGCAGGTTTCCAATGACGTAGCCCTCCTGCAGCAGTCCGGAGAAAAAGCCGCGGCCCTGCCGCGGCAGAGTCTCGAGGGCGAGCGCAGCCCCGACGCCCCAAACGCCACCCATGGCGATGCCGAATAGCGCACGGCAGACGAGAAAGCTGTGAAGCGTGGGGGCAAACGCGGAGGCCAGCTCGAAGACGGAGAACGCAACGATGTTGAGCATGAGCGTCGGCCGCCGGCCATACTTCTCCGCCATCAGCCCGAACAGAAAGGCGCCGAGCGGCCGCATCACGAGCGTCCAGAAGACCGCTTCGGCAACCTGCTTGACCCCGACGTGGAAGGTCACGGCAATCGCCTTGAGACAGAATGTCAGGAGGAAGAAATCGAAGGCGTCGAGCGTCCAGCCGAGGAAGCAGGCGGAGAAGGTGTTGCGCTGGACTCGGGTGAGAGAGCGGAAGTGGCCGGCAAAAGACATTGCCGAATCGTAGCACCCTCGCTCGATTGCAGCGCTGGCCCGAGGGAACCTACATCTTGGCGCGCAGAGGGGTGATCTGAACCGGCGGCGGAATTGGCATAGCATCCGGTTCCTGCATGTAGCTCTTCAGCAACTGGTGGTGCAGGCAGTAGAGGGCAAGTTCCAGCCGGTCCGAAACTCCGAGCTTATCGTAGACCTTGCGCAAGTAATTCTTAATAACCTGTTCGGTGGTCCCAATCTGATAGGCGATCTCTTTGTTGCGCATCCCGCGGGTGATGCAACTGATGATGGCCAACTCTTTCTTTGAGAGCTTGGGCTGCACGCGTGGATTGGTCAGAGAACTTGCCTGAGAGCGGTAGGCCTCGATGACCCAGCTGATGGACTGGTTGTCGATCCAGGTCTCGCCCTCTGCGATCTTGCGCACGCACTTGATCAGGAGGTCGGGCGAGATGGATCGCGGCACCACGCCGCGCACGCCGCGCCGATAGAGTTCCACGGTGTTCGATTCGTCGGTCCCGCTGACCTGCACGATCAGCTTTGCGTCGGGCGCCTGGCGTACCAGCTCCGGAATCGCATCGATGGTTCCCGAATGACCTGCCGTCGCAGCTGCATCGCGGTGTGATCGCCTGGTCGTGGCGGCTCACCGGTGCAGGCGCAGCGGCCACGCGCAACGCCGACCACTTCATCGGCGTCTCGATGCAAGGGGGCGAGCAGTTCGCCGATCAACTCGCGGCGATGATCGACGTGCTCCCCGCCGGCAGCGTGGAACTGATGGTGCACCCGGGCCACGTGGACGATGCGCTCACGGC
>JANXZS010000172.1 GCA_025355385.1 Acidobacteriaceae bacterium
CGCGATATGCCGCACGGGTAAAAGGCCGGCCCCCGAGCACTACAAGATTGCCGCCGCGTTCAAGATACTCGAAGATCGCCGTCCAGCAGACCTCAGGGAAGGCTGACCCGTAGGGCAATACGAGCAACTTTGTCTCAGCTGTTGAGAGAGCAGCACTCAATGCATCCGCTGCCACAAGGCGTGCCTGGGGAAACAACCTGACGAGTTGATCGTGTGAGGGCGCAACCGAGTCTGCCGCTGAAAAACCATATTCCTGAAATACGACGGCAGACGAGGGTGTCTCTGCGCCAAACGAACAATGCTGCGTCCAGATAGAAATCAGCAGGCAACCGCAGGCAAATCGCATTGCATTCATATTCCAACTTTATAACCAGTTCGCAGGTATGAGCGAGGGCGGCATTTGTCGCGAAGTAGCTTTTCATACCTAAAGGGTCTCTTCGATTCGCGCACGCTTCAAACGGGCGCGAGCCGGAGACTCTGGACAAGCCCAACTCATAATATCGCTACAAGGTTCAGGCGAGACAAATGCCCCCGACATCGTGGCTCACGATGGTACGTCATAACGGCAGACGGATGGTTTCGCGCCGTTGATAACTGGCGAGCGTGCGCGACGATCGCTGATGGGTTTTGATGACGCGCATGAATGGGGCACGATCGTACGACGGCCGCTCCAACTACACTGACTTGACGAAGTGAAGCGATACAGAATTCATGCAGTAGCGCAGACCCGTGGGTGGGGGACCATCCGTGAATACGTGTCCGAGGTGGGCGTCGCAGCGTCGGCAAGAGACGGCTGTACGACCCATTCCCAGAGTGCGGTCTTCGATCTCGGCGACGTTCTCGCGGGCAACGGGAGCCCAGAAGCTCGGCCAGCCTGTGCCAGAATCAAACTTGGTATCGGAGTTGAACAGCGCCGTCTCGCAGCAGATACAGCGGTAGAGTCCGCGATCATGAAGATTCCAAGTGCTTCCGGAATAGGCAATTTCGGTATCCGCGCGACGTGTTATGTCATAAGCATTCGCGGAGAGTTGCTGGCGCCATTGGGCATCGGTCTTGACGATAAGCGGAACGCTGACCTTTCTGGTTCTATCTCCGGATGGAGAGAATTCGACGATCGTGACCTCCCTGACCGGGCCTGAAATCGCCGCAGGTTGCGCATCGAGTGCAGTCGCCCGACGCCAGGAATAGATGGCTACACCTCCACAGGCAGCGACTGCACTGCCCAAGAAAACACGACGGCTCATGGGTTTCGGGGTGGTAGTGTTGGCGTCGCGGTTGAGACTCGCTGATTCCCTTTGCTTCTTTTCCATAGTGTTTTTCGCCAACAAAACTGTCTTCGCCAACAAACCCCGGGGGAGATCCCTCTTTACAATCAGACGTGGCCGGCATGTAAAGGTTACAGGGAATAGGTGAGGGCTGTTCAACCCACGATAGGGCGTAAGTTGGCTCACGTTGCCTCAGCCACACGTTTGCCAGTAGGCTGACCATAACCGAGTACCGAAGTGGGCATTTGCTGACATGCTTAGGGCGCTAGTCACGTCTGTCGCGGGACTTCGATCGTGACGGCATCGGGAACGGAACAGCACGAATGGCTTATACAGATTTGTGGTTGGACTGCCTGATGTTTCGTACCAGTTGGATCGTTAGTGTAGCGCAACGAGCAGTTTAGTAATCTCGTCTCTGTACCCAGTTTTCTTTTCGGTCCGCCATGCTTCTGGTGCCGGCGATCGGTAGCCGAGCGAAGAGTAGCGCTACGTGCCGCGTGGTGGTTTCACCACGCGGCATGCCCTTCGCTCACTCATGCCATGCGCTTGCCGCGCATGGCTCACCGCACAACGCCGTCGTTCAGGGCTTAGAAGTTTCCCGAGGCGATGTCTTTCAACACCAGCCTCGACAGGCTCAGCTCACTCACCAGCCGCTTCAGCCCGGGGTCCCCACGAACGGGTCCTCGTTCGCGGGGTGGAGCTTCGCGTTCTCCTGCTCCACTTCCTTCAGCCTGCGAGCCTGTTCCACCTTCAACCCACCAAACTCCTTGCGCCACCGGTAGTAGGTCTGCTCCACGATCTCTGCCTCCTTGCACGCCTGGGGCAAGGTCTCCCCGATCGCCACACCTACTTCAACCTGCCAAAGCAGCTTAACAATCTGCTCCGCCGTGTGCTTCTTCCCTCGAGCCATCAATAGCTCCTCGTGTTCCAGTTTGTCTCATACCAACTGGTACAAAAAGGACCGGGCCGTCCAGTTCCGGATTCCGTGTCCGCACTCCAAAATAGAGTGCGGGTGCCATGGTCAGATGGAGGCTCTATGGTCAGATATTTAGGAGAAGAAACTGTCCAGAGGGGAGAATATGGACATAATGGAAATTATGGAAAGTTGCTAAGTTATTTATAATGCAGATGATAGCGTATTTCCTTGTGATCCTAAAAATGATTGGTGGGCGGTGAGGGATTCGAACCCCCGACATCCTGCGTGTAAAGCAGGCGCTCTAACCAGCTGAGCTAACCGCCCTTAGCGACGAAATCACCAAAGCTGCCGCAGGTGATTCTTCACCACCATCGGTAGTCTAACAGCTTCGTTCATTCACCCCGGCTGCGAGGTGAATGGGGGACCGGATGCCGTGGGGTGAAGGGCACCACACTGTTGGCTCTCACTTTAGGCATGGCTCGATTGGGTTCTTCCATCCAACCACGCTGGTATGCCAGGCGCTCGAAAAGGAAGATTACGGCGGATGCCATCACTGCCGCCAGCAGCAGCAAGACACACCCGATGCCGATACCTATTGCGAATTTGAAGCCCGCGACAATCATCGTTCGACCTCTAAGCTACGGTTCAGGAACATGAGCAACCTATCGCGAGTGCGATGTTGTCCACAAGGACACTAATGGGTCAGGGAACTTTTGCAGATCCATCTTCATCGATGCACCGCCTTGATACACTTTCGCCAGTGAAGCGACTCATTGTCAATGCGGACGATTTTGGCCTGACTACAGGCATCAACCGGGCGATTCTCGAACTCAACCGCCGCGGGGTGCTGCCTTCTGCAACCCTTATGGCGACGGCGGCGAGCTTTGAGGAGGCAGCCCTGGCTGCTGGCGCGCACGCCCCCCTTGGGATAGGTTGCCACGTTACTCTCGTCGATGGCAAGCCATTGCTTCCTCTGAAGCAGCTCCCCCAACTGGCGCTCGGTGCAACCGGGCTTTTCCGGGCGACCCTGGGCTCATTTGTCCAGGATCTCATCCGCAAGCGAATACCCGAAGCCGAGATCGAGGCGGAGGCCACAGCACAGATCCGTCGCCTGCAGACGGCGGGCATTCAGGTGACGCATGTCGATACTCACAAGCACACACACATGTTCCCCGGAGTTTTGCGCCCACTCTTGCGAGCCGCGATTGCATGCGGTGTTACGGCAATTCGCAATCCTTTTGAACCGGCGTGGAGCGTGCGCCTCACGCCACATGCGGGTTTTATGCGCAGGGTCCAAGTGAGGGGATTGCGTGCAATGCAGGGGCGCTTCCTTGAGGCAGCGCGTCGGGCGCGCATCGCGACAACTGACGGAGCGATCGGCGTGCTTGCTACAGGAACATTGGACTCTTCCACGTTGCGCGCCTTCCTGGATTTCATGCCGGAAGGGGTTTGGGAGCTTTGCTGCCACCCCGGGTATGTGGACTCCGAACTCGCAAATGTTCGAACCCGGCTCCGCGAATCGCGTGATATCGAGCGCCTGGCCCTGCTTGCGGTCCTACCCCACGCTGCGGGAATTTCCCTCATTGACTTCGGGCAACTAGCGCCTTCCTCAACCCCTGCACGCTGATGGAAACGATTCTCGTTCCCAGCGCCGTCTCTATTCATCTACTCTTGTGTCTAAGATTGCGGAGCAAAACTTGAAGATAGGAATTACCTGTTATCCAACGTATGGCGGCAGCGGTGTGGTCGCCACAGAACTTGGGATTGAACTCGCGGCCATCGGACACGATGTTCACTTCATTACGTACTCACAGCCATTCCGGTTGACCGGGCGTGAGCGTGGCATCTCTTACCACGAGGTGCCGGTGTCGAATTACCCGCTCTTCGAATACCCTCCTTACGATCTGGCGCTGGCAACTCGCATGTCTGAGGTGGCGGAGTATTACGAGCTCGATCTGTTGCATGTTCATTACGCAATTCCGCACTCCGTCAGTGCATTGCTAGCCCGCCAGATGCTGGCTGCGCGCAATCGCAGACTGCCGTTTGTTACTACCCTGCACGGTACGGATATCACGCTGGTTGGTCTGGACCGCTCGTATTTGCCCATCACGCGCTTTGGGATCGAAGAGAGCGACGGAGTGACGGCCATCTCAAACTATCTTCGCGAGAAGACGATTGAGGCATTCGGGATCAAGCGGGATATCGAGGTGATTCCCAACTTCGTGAATTGCGATGTATACGCTCCGCTCGGCGAAAGGCGGGAAGCAGCGCGCAAAGTATTCGCGCCCAACGGCGAAAAGATTCTCCTGCATCTTTCCAACTTTCGACCGGTGAAGCGCGTCGTGGATGCGGTTGAAGTTTTTTCGCGCATAGTGGAGCGGATGCCGGCGCAGCTTCTTCTAGTCGGCGATGGACCTGATCGCTCGGCAGCGGAGTGGCTGGCGCACAGTAAAGGTATTCAAAAGTTTGTCCATTTCCTCGGCAAGCAGGAGAGCGTAAACGAACTACTGCCAGTAGCCGATCTTATCCTGATGCCGAGCGAATTGGAGTCTTTCGGGCTGGCGGCACTGGAAGCGATGGCGTGCGAGGTGCCGGCCATAGCAACTGCCGTGGGCGGCGTCCCGGAGCTCATCGACGATGGAAAAACGGGGCGTCTGTTTCCGGTCGGCGATGTCGAAAGCATGGCTGAAGCCGCGATTCACCTGCTCAGTCATCCCGAGGAGTTGCGCGAGATGGGATTGGCGGCGCGTCGCACGGCGCAGGATCGTTTCTGCGCATCCCAGATTATTCCTAAATACGTGGAGTATTACGAGAAGGTGTTGGGAGTCTTGTAACCGCCGTTTCTGGCAGCAACGCAAATTAAGCACTTCACAAAGACATCCGCTCTAATGTCGCTGGCTGAAGGTGCTTCGATGGCGATGGGCGCGGATTGCGGGATCCTTGAATGCAGTGGCAGAGCTCTCGGCAGAGAAGCCCTTGAGCAGCGCCGGGTTGGGAAGAAACTTTTCGCTGCCACCATGGAACTGGCGCACCCGGCTCAATACGATTTCCGTGTGGGAGTTGAATGGCCGCACGATCCCGCGGATTCGTATCTCCTGATTACGATACCGGCTTAGGTCGCCGACCTCGTTGCGATCCGCTCCGGGGCTTACCACCGTGAAACGGCATGCATCATCTGCCGTGGCTGGGCTGCACAGGTCAAGGAAACGAGTACCATCCGATAGCTCAACCACGTCGTACACGTGGCCTTCGACGCAGATGTCCTTCCCTACATGCTTGGCCGCCGACTCGGGCGGAATGCAGCTTTTAGGAGCCGCCAACACAGGTATGCACAGCAGACAAAACAGTAGAATCCGTAGGGCCGGTCGGATATGCGTTCCTTTTCATAAGGGTTCGGTTTGCGTCCTGAGTATATGCCCGTCCAGACGTCACTGTGAGTTGAGGACCAGACGCTACTCTGCTCTGCGAATCTGATGGCGTAGGATTGCAGCTGGCAAATCAATATCCGAATAGTCGCCGGGGGAGAAATGGATTCGTCTGTGGACAGTGTTGCGTTGTGGCTGACGGTAGGGTTCTTCCTGGTTGTCTTGTTATCTATATTGCGCGGCGCGCTCTTCACGGTGCGCACCTCGGAAGCAGCCGTAGTGGAACGCTTCGGCAAGTTCAAGCACGTAGCTAACGCAGGCTTGAACTGGAAGACTCCGCTGATTGAGAAGTACCACCGCGTCAACTTGATGACGCAACAGCTGGAAGGCAGCATCGAAACAAAAACCAAGGATAATGTATTCGTGACCTTACCGGTTAAGGTGCAGTACCGCGTTATCAAGAGCGATGAAGGTATCGCCGACTCCTACTACAAGCTGACCCAGCCTACCAAGCAGATTGAGGCGTACCTCTACAACATCCTGCTTGGGCATATCCCCGACACGGAGCTGGATGAGATCTTTATCACGCAGCCGAAGATCGCTGAGCGTGCAACCGCGGAGCTTTCAGGAGAGATGAAGGCCTACGGGTACGAGATAGTGAAGGTGCTGATCACCGACATCATTCCCGACGCGGGGGTGAAAACCGCAATGAATCGCATTAACGAAGAGATCCGCAACAAATCTGCGAACGAAGCGCAGGGGGATGCCGAGAAGGTGCTGAAGGTGAAGCAGGCCGAAGCGGATGCGGAAGTCAAGCGGCTGCAAGGCCAGGGCGTGGCAATGGAGAGGGAAGCAATCGCCGAGGGTTGGAAGCAGTCGATTGAAAACGTGAAGGCAGGAACGAATCTCACGGATGCAGCAGCGACCTTCCTGCTTCTTTACACCAACTGGACGGATATGCTTCGTGCCGTGGGGACAACCAAGAATTCGACCATGGTTTTTATGCCATCGGGACCCGAGGGACTGCAACATTTCCAACAGACGATGACGAACGCGTTGCTGGGGGGAGTGAAAACCGCCGTCTCAGATGCTGGTCCGTCTCAAAACGAGTAGCGCGAAAGAGCCAGAGTGCCATTTGGCGGTGCTATAGTGGCACTCTAGCGTAGAAGCAGGGATAGTGTGATATTCCAGCTTCAGCGATATAGGTATTTTCTCGAAGAAAATGCCTGCTGAGATCGAATGGCTCACATTACAGTAACCCTGCTTCTGCCCTAGTTTCAACTCCCTGATCGGGCTACCTGCTTTTATCGAACCTCGACGAGGGTCTCGACAGGCATGTTCGATCCATAGCGTTTGTGAATATACTCGTCCAGAATCTTCTTGAAGTCGGACACGATCGTATCGCCGCGCAAGGTAGTCATCAGTCGGCCATCGACGTACACGGGAGCTTTTGGATCCTCAGACGTGCCGGGTAGCGAGATGCCGATGTTCGCGTGCTTCGATTCGCCCGGTCCGTTGACTATGCAGCCCATCACGGCGAGCTTCAATTCTTCCACTCCGGGATAGCGCTCGCGCCAAGAGGGCATACTGTCGCG
>JANXZS010000181.1 GCA_025355385.1 Acidobacteriaceae bacterium
TAGAATCCAGGCGGCCGAAATTCTGCAGGGCATTGGCTGTTGAATAAGGAGGAGTTATACCGAGGTCGAGCGCTGCGTCCCCAAGAGGTAGATCGAGATCGATCAACAACGTGTTCTGGCCAGACTCCTGGGCAAGACACACCGCAAAATTACTGGCGATGGTGGTGACGCCGGAGCCGCCTTTGGCGCCGACAAATACCAGTAATTTGCCCCCTACCTTCTTGGGGGAGCGAGCTGCCGGGCGGCGCACCGAGGCCCGAACCAATGCTTCGGCGATCGTACTTGGAGCGATGGGCTGGGTCAGATACTCGCGAGCGCCCGCACGCATGCAGCGCACCAGCATTTCCGAATCAGCCTGCGCTGAGTAGACCATCACTGTTGCGGAGCTGTGGCCGCAGATGGCCTCTACCAGATCCAGGGCGTGTTCGGGGTTACTGTCCAGGTCAACAATGATGACGTCGTAATTTTCTTCGAGCAGCCGGGGCACATCGTCCAGCTCAGGATACGTGGCAAACTCACGGGTTACGTTGGCCTGTGGGCCGGCGAGAGCTCTGGCAACCGCCTTGCGGCGTTGCTCTTCGGGGCCAATCAACGCAACCGACGGTACAGTGGTGCCGAGGGTATTGGGATCGTGTGTAGAGGTTGACATCACGAAATTGTTGCTCCCTGCCGCCTGTAACATCCCGCCGGGTTGAAGTTTGTCTGCCATATCGTTGCTCTAGTGACCATGGTGCGTATGTTAATCCTCAACGAGAAAAGAAGGAGACGAGAGTTCCGATCGCGATTGCTGGAGCGTAAGGCATCTTGCGCGTCAAGGGATTGCTGAGCACCAACTCTGGATGGGGACGCATTCCGCGCTGCTTAAGTCCGAAGATGAGATCACCCGTGCCCTTGAACAAGTCTCCGAGAAATCCGCCGGCGGCCGCCCAGCAAACTGCCATAATGCCCCCCACCATGCCGGTAATGACCAGTGCGATCACCAGTTGCCCTGGTCCGATCCAGGCGCCAATGGCCGCGCACAGTTTTACGTCGCCCATTCCCATACCGCCCATCCAATAAAGAATCCCGAAAAGCAGCGCGCCTAATCCAATGCCGGAAACGCTTTGCCAGATTCCTGGCCAGCCACCGAGCCAGCCCGAGACTATGACGCCAGCAAGCAGGAACGGGAGAACCAGCCAATTGGGGATGCGGCGGCTACGCAGATCCGTGAAGGTTGCCACCGCGAGAACAATAAGCGTTGGCCACCAGGCGACCGAGTGCATGGAAAACCTCTCCTCCCAAGCAACGGGATATAGCCGGAAATGCAATTTACCGTCCAAAGGCAAAGGAAGCCAAGGTGGCCTGAATTCAGGACATTAGGGGCCTTGCCATGGAAGTGGGTGTGTACGGCTGTTTACAAGCGGCATCCCGGAGTGAAGCGGGGCATACACCGCCGGCTTGGGCTGTGACGCTACGACCGGGAATAGCAAGGGCAGATCCACCACCGAGCCGGTGACGAAATCGTGCCCTTCCAGGCGGACCGTGTGCAGGCTCTGCTGAGGCACTTGCTTTGTCACCTTTTTCAGGTACTGCTCGTAGGAAACCTCTCCGCCCGGGAGCGGAAACAGCACGAACTTGGAGTAAGAAACAGGCGGCAAACCGGTGAGGAGGCGGGTGTCGCGATCGTGCATGGCGAAGATGCGAGTTCCTTCTCTCAAGTCTACTTCTGGATATTCGATGGTGAGATAACCCGGCAGATAGTATCCAGCATGTCGATAGCCGAGGAAATGCGAATCGAAGCCGATGATCAGCGTGTCCTCTGGCGATCCAAATTGGGGAAGTGCCGTCCGAATACCCTCAAGCTCCGCCTCAAAACGCCGAACTGACCTGTAGGAGCAATAGAGCGGCGATGCCAGAAAGATGGAGATATTGGCAGCGGCGCAAGCCCCCGCCAGCGCCAGCTTGAACGGCCTCCGCCACCCGACATTCTCGTACCACTCAGATATCCAGCAGGCCAACCAAAGGCAGGCGGGAGCCGACAGCAGCAGCAGGTAGCCACTGTTGACGAATTTGAGAAAAATGAAGGTGAAGAAACAGAGCGCAGGAGCGATCCAGATGGCGGTGAAAGTCTTCTTCTGGACAGCGTCCGGGATGCTGCGGCGCGTTTTGCCCAGTGGAGCCAGAGACGCAGCTCCGAAGCATAGGAAGTAAATGAAGACAATAGTGCACGCACGCGCAATTGAAGTGGCAGGAGAGGAGTTGAATACTGTGTCCTTTGATGGCACCATTTGCCAGAGCGATAGTAATGCGCCGAAATAGCTTCCGAATCCGCCGCTCGCCCAGATCATAGGGAAAAACCAGGCGCCCAAAGTCGCGAAAAGTGCTGTCAGCCCGGCCACAATTCTCCCCGGCGCTGCACCGCGCAGTGAAAACAGGAAAAGAGGCCCCAAGAACAAGAGAGAAGACGGCCGAACTCCTGCAGAGATTCCCAGAATCAACCCGGTCGGCACGGTCCATGCCACGTTTCCGCAAATCAAGCGCCAGCATAAATAGCCTATAAGCGCAGAAAAGAAAGCTTCCACGCTGTAAGTCAATGCAACCGTTCCGTGGAACCAGGCTAGGGGAGAAAACAGGAAGAGGATCCCGGCGAACTGCGCTTCTCTTCGGCCAAACCACTCCAAAGCCATCCTATGCACTATGAAGACTGCCCCACAACTGGCGGCAATGCTTAAGATCACGAGCGCGAGGTTGGCGTTGTGAACTAGGGAATTCACAATGCGGCCCAGACATATGTATAGGAAGTAACCCGGCGGATGGGGTTGGTGGACGCGAGGATCGAAGCGCTGGATGGCGAGCGCGAAATTCACCGAATCCAGGTCGTAAAGATCACGGCTGCGAAATACAAAACGAGTCACAGCAACTGCGCCCGCCAGAAGCCAGGGCTCCACGCGATCCCGGGAAAACCATGCTAGCAATCGCCGCAACTGGGAGGCTAGTTTCAACTTGTTGACGTTTAGTGAATCACCTAAATGACCCATTGGTAACAACGAATGTACCTTTAGTAATAATAAATGGCAGATGAATAACTCAAATATGCGCTAACTGACCCATATCGGTAACTTACTGCAAATTTCGATATAAGTAACGAAAAGGGCATCGACATTTGTGATTTCATGAGTAAATATCAAGGCTCATTCCTCTCCCGTGGCCTGGCGAATACTTACCTTGAGCGACGGCGGATAGAGAGACCTAATCGATGATCCGAATTGGATTGTACTCGGAAGACCGCACTCTGCGACCCCTTCTTTCCTCTGCCCTCGGGGCGGAATTTCAGATACTCCTGGAGTCCGATGAGAATGGCGTCAATCGCATGATCTCTGCTGGGGGCTGTGACGCGATTATTCTGGACCTCGATTCCAGCCAGAAATCGTTGAAGGAGAGAATTGAATGTTGCCGGCGGATTGCCACATCGCAAATGCCCTCGGTGGTGATGGCCGATGACGACCTTCGTTCGACCGCGGTGGACCTCGTTCGCCAGGGAGCCTTCAGTTACTGCCGCAAACCGCCCTCCATTCGGGATCTCAAAACAATGCTGCGGCGAGCTCACGAAAACTCCTCGCTCAAGCGGGAACTCGAAACCGCGCAGGAACGTCTGAAGGCAGCCGTTAGCTGCGACGGAATGATGGGTTCCAGTCCGCAGATGCGGCAAGTGTATGATCTCGTGCGTCGCGTGGCCAATCTCAATTGCTCCGTGCTTGTGACTGGTGAAAGCGGCACCGGCAAGGAACTGATCGCCCGCGCCATTCACAACCTTGGCGCTCGCACCAAACGCCCTTTCGTGGCCGTCTCCTGTGGCGCTATTCCCGAAACCCTGATTGAAGCCGAGTTGTTCGGCCATGAAAAGGGCGCTTATACCGGCACCGTTGGCACACGAGAGGGCTATCTGGAACAGGCGGGCGACGGCACGCTTTTCCTTGATGAAATTGGTGAACTTAGTCTGTCGACCCAGGTCAAGTTCCTGCGCCTTTTGCAGCAACGCGAATTTAGCCGGCTGGGCAGTAGCCGGCTGATTCCACTGCGAGCGCGGCTGGTCTTCGCCACCCACCAGGACCTGGGCGAAATGGTAGCTCAGGGAAAATTTCGTCAGGATCTCTATTACCGCATTAATGTCATGCGGATTAATGCTCCAGCACTTCAGGAACATCCGGAGGACGTCCCTGAACTGGCCACCCATTTTCTGCTGCATTACTCGGAGATCTATCAAAAGCCGATCGAGGACATCCAGCCGGAAGCGATGGCCCTGCTGCGAGGCTACTCATGGCCGGGAAACGTACGTGAATTAGAAAACGTGATTCAGCAGGCCATTATCCTGGCTGACGGCGACACCATTCGGGTGGAGGATCTGCCCGCGCATCTACGGGAGGAAAGTGTCGTGAGCATCGACGACTTTCAACCTGCCGGTTCATTCGAGCGGCAACTACGCGACTATAAAGTCCAGCTGGCCATGACGGCCGTGCGGGAAAATAATGGAAATAAAACGCTGGCCGCCCGCAGCCTGTGCATTTCGCGAGCGTATTTGTACCGCCTGATTCGTTTTGCTGAACCACGCCCGCTCGCAGAACTGGAAGAAATAGGAAGTGCGTGAGCAGCGCATCTTTAGTAGCCGATCGTAGAGCTAATCCAGCACCAATTCGCGCCTTGAAACGGATCTTCTCGTTCCCGGTAATGCTGGCCGGCCTTCTGGTTGTGCTTGCTGTTTTGACGGTGCGGTCGCGGTTAGATGATCCTGATATGTGGTGGCATCTGAAGACGGGCGAGATAATCTGGACGACCCACGCCATCCCTACCACGGATCTTTTCTCCTACACGACCAGCCACCATGCCTACATCCCACACGAATGGCTCGCGCAGGTTTTCATCTACGGCGCCTACAGAGTGGGCGGCTATCAAGGCCTGATGCTTTGGCTCTGCCTTTCCACCTCGTGCCTGCTCATCGCCGGGTACGCCCTCTGCTCGCTTTATTCAGGAAATGCAAAAGTGGGTTTCCTGGGGGCTCTGATCATCTGGTTCTTCGCTACCATCGGTCTTGCCATCCGGCCGCAGATGATCGGCTATCTACTGTTGATCGTCGAGTTACTACTGATACACATGGGGCGAACACACAGTGCGCGCTGGTTCTTCGCTCTACCGTTGCTGTTTGCTGTCTGGGTGAATTGCCACGGATCATTTTTTCTCGGGCTTATCCTGGGGGCAATTGTTTTGTTCAGTTCCTTCTTCCATTTCCATATGGGCTCGCTGGTGTCACTACGCTGGGACCCGCGCCGCCGTTCGATGCTGGCGCTGGCATTAATGCTTTCGATTGCGGCCTTGTTCTTGAATCCCATCGGCATCGAGCAGATCCTCTACCCATTGAACACCATGCTGCATCTGCCCATTGGCCTCAGTAGCGTAGAAGAGTGGCAGCCCCTTCATATAACCAGCGCGCGCGGAATTGCATTGCTGGGAGTGCTCGGATGCATCTTTCTTTTGGGAATGATTCGCAGCTCAGATCTGCATTGGCATGATTTAATGCTGTTAATCCTGGGCACATGGTTAGCCGCCAGCCATGAACGTATGCTGTTCGTATTTGGCATACTAGCTGCTCCTATTCTTTCGCGACTCCTCGCCACTTCGTGGGAAGGCTACGATCCTGAGCACGATAGCCCCTGGGCAAACGCGGTATTCCTGGCGGCATCGCTTTCCATCTGTTTCTGGGCGTTTCCATCTCGCCAGGAAATGGCCAACCAGTTAGATCAACAGAGCCCGGTAAAGGCGGTGGAATTCATGAAGAGCCACCATCTCTCAGGGCACATGCTGAATGAGTATATCTTCGGTGGATATTTGATCTGGGCTGCGCCCGAAGAGCCGGTATTCGTGGACGGTCGCGGCGATGTCTTCGAATGGACGGGTGTTCTCGAGGAATATGGGAATTGGGCGACCCTCAAGACTGACCCTACTGTGCTCCTCGACAAGTACCGAATCGACTTCTGTTTATTGACTATGCAATCCCCCATGGTTCGAGTTCTGCGGTTGTTGCACGATTGGAATCTCGTCTATTCGGACAACACGTCTGTCATATTCATGCGAACCGCGAAAACAAGCGCGTCCAATTGACTGTCTCGAGCCCATTAGCTCGGCCATGGCTAGAGAATTTGAAAGACAGTAGTGCTCCCAGAGTACCCGCCGATACGAAGTCTGAAGACAAGTGCACAAGCAGGGATGGTGTGATGTATCCAGCGTCAGCGATGTAGGCATTTTCTTGATGGAAATGGCTGCAGAGATCTGTCGCTCACCTTACAGTAACCCTGCTTCTGCTCCCGGGGTCGTGTCGAAACTAAGGCGCAGCTTTTGTTTCGCAGTTCTACCGCGACGTGGTCGGGGTCAAGATAGGCGTGGTCCACCCGAGGGGCTGATTACTGGATTCTTGACAGCAGTTCAACAGGTCAAGAAGTTGCCCGTGCCGGCCTCTCGGCGAAATCTAACAAGACCGCCGTAAAAAAGAGAGCGTACGGAAAAGTCGTTCAAGACTGATGTGATTTTTGGCGCTTAATTTGATTGCTAGGAAGCAATCCCGACTAATTCACTTTCGGCACGAAGCCAATCTTGCTCGCCTGATCCATCGGGCTGGCCACGTTCCATCCAGTACTTTTTCGCGAGTAGCGCGATCTGGTCGCGGGAAGGCGGTACGGCTGCATGCTGAGTAGTAGCCTTCTTCTGTTTTGCACGGGTCTTGGTCTTCACTGAATCTTTGGTGATCATGAAATCTCCTTTAAGTCTGGTCAAAGGTTATTGCGTTGGCTTCCATTATAGATTATGTGAATTTGTTTAGCCCCACGGAATGATGCCTATTAATTATTTGGATACGCCTCCGCGACATACGACCACATCGCGGACTGGTTCAACGTCGGTCGCGCTGAAGCCAAATTCTCCCATAAGGTTTCTCGTCGTGCGTCAAGAGATTTCAACATCGCATCCCCCTCGCCCTGGCTTGTTGTCACAGTCGCACGGTCCAAACGAGACAACTTGGACTCGCCTCGTCCATCTTGATAGCGGGCCTGCCGCAAGGCTGACTAACTTCTAACCAAAAAGAAAAGGATCGTAACCGGGAGGGTATTCCGAATCATGGTAGCATGCGCCAGACAGTATCCATGTAGAAGTCGCCGAGAACAGACTTTCCGGGATGCACGCGCAGAACCGAGCAGCGCCTTTGACTGTCGATGGATACGCCGTTCGATTCGATGGCGACATCCACCCGGTACAATCCCGGCTGCACCTCAAGCACTGGACAATGAAATTCGACTATGCCCGACCCCCGCCCAATTCGCAAATGCGGATCTGATAGGGAAGTCGTCAATTGCGCGCAAAGATAGCCACTAGGCCAGTAAAACAGGATGTTAAATACCACGTCGTCAAGAATCTCATGGGCGCGAAAACCGAATCGAGCGATCATAGGATACCCGGTTCGCACGGACTGGTCTGAATCTTCCGAAGTGAATGCCAGGTTCTGGCACTCCGCAAGTTTTGCATCGGCACCAGCACCGACGTAAATGGGCTCCTCCACACTCATCGCGATTCGTTCATAGTGCTCAATCACGTCAGCCGGAGAGCCACTCATCAACACCTGCCCACGCTGCAGCAGCATCGCATGGTCGCATAGCTTCTGAATGGCGGCGAGATCATGTGAGATCAGTATCATCGTCCGTCCACTCTTGCGCAGTTGGCTGATCAGATCAAGACACTTCGCCTGGAAAGCCAGGTCCCCGACCGCCAATACCTCATCCAGCAGCAAGATGTCAGGATCAAGGTGCGCGGCTATTGAGAATCCCAACCTTACATACATGCCGGAAGAGTAATGCTTAACTGGAACATCAATATATTCGCGAATCCCGGCGAATTCGATGATGCTCTCTATCTTGCCCGTGATCTCAGAGCGCGTCATCCCGAGCATGGATCCATTCAAAAAAATGTTCTCGCGGCCGGTTAATTCAGGATGAAATCCGGAGCTGACTTCAACCAATCCCGCAAGGCGGCCGCGGATTCTGATTTCCCCGGAGGTAGGGGCGGTGATTCTGGACAATAGCTTCAAGATCGTGCTTTTTCCCGCTCCGTTGTTCCCGATGATGCCAAGAGACTCTCCCTCTTCCACCTCGAAAGAGACATCGCGAAGAGCCCACTTTACCTTCTCCGGCTTTCGCAGAAAGTCGAATGTGTGCCAGCGCCGCGATGGGCTACGGCTGCTGTCGTCGATCAAGTATCGTTTTGAAACATGGTTCAGGCTTATATCAACCATTTGCAAATTTCCGCCTTCACAGCATATCGGCCATGTTGCCTTCTGTTGCCTTGAAGTAGCCATAAGACACGGCGAGACAGCACAACGTAACAAGTCCCGCTGTAAAGAGAATGGCAAAGTCAGGAGTCAGCCCATGAAGCAGTACTCGGCGGAAACTGTCAATCAAGCTGGCCACAGGATTGAGTAGAAACAATTGCCTGAATTTAAGCGGAACGGAAGTAGTGGAATACACGACTGGCGCAGCGAACATCCCGACCTGCAACAGCAGCGGTAGTGCCACTCCAACGTCGCGGAATCGTACCTGGATCGAGGACAGGAATAGTGCCACAGCCGAGGTGAACGCGCCAAGTATAGTAACGATAGGGAAAAGGTAAAGGTCGTTCCAGTTTGGGGGCACTCTGTAGTAAGCCATAAGACCGCTGAGGATGACGCAGGCAATCGCAAAATCCACCAGGGCTGCCAGCACGTAGGATAGTGGGATGATCTCTCTTGGGAAATACATCTTGGTCAAGAGTGCAGGATAGTTGATCAAGCCGTTGATGGAATTGCTGACTGCACTGGAGAAAAATATCCACGGCAGCAACCCTGAAAACACGAAGAGCGGGTACGGCGCACCTTCACTTGGCACCCTTGCCACGCGAAAGAAAATTAACGTGTAAATAGTCATCAGCGCCAAAGGCTGCAACACTGCCCAGATCCAGCCGAGGATCGACTGCTTGTAGCGAATCGAGATCCGAAAGATAGTCAACGTATACAGAAGATCCTGGTAACCAAACAGGGTAATGAGTCCGGCAACGATCATCCCAAAAGAAAATCCGGGTGGACGAATCACAGTGATTTTGCGAGGGAGAGCGAGTCGAGAACCCAGGATAGGGTGTTCCCTTCGTGAATCCGGTACTATCGATTGCTTCATCAGTTGTGCTCTTTTAAGGTAATTAAATGACTCACGCAGTCTGGCTCGCGCTGCCATTATTCTCAACTAAGAGTTTCGGATAAAAGTTATTCTTGACTAGAAGTTAAGCCCACGTCACACGCTCGTCCAGTACCGTACGCCTGGCACGAATAAATCAACGTCCAGTGACAAGCGCTGCCGGCTTCCTCGCTTGCGCAGTCTTAGCAGAGCATTCCATTGCAATGCGACGCATCCTGTCACGCAGATTCTCCGCAATTCCCTGCACGCAAGGTTCTCGTAGCATTGCTTCATGAGTGGCGTCTACGGCATAAATCTCAACTGTTTTTGTGGATCGCTGTCCCCAACCCATCACGGGATCATTCACGTAGTAATATGGCTGCCGCGGTCGTTTAAAGAGGAGAATCTGTGCCTCAAACCGTCTCGGTGTAAAGGCTTTTCCTGGCCAATATGCTTTAGTCCAAGGGTCCATGGGCTCCGCTTCATAGCTCATCAGTTTTCGCGAGCGCCTCTGAATGATTAGTCTGCAGAAGTCGAGTTGCGCTGAAAGCGGCAAGTTGGCCATGTCGCGGATGCGACGCGAATAGTAGTTGATGCGCTCAAGCCATCGCACCTGGCGATTCTGCAGTACCCACGTATCGATGATTGCCAGCAACCCCACCTTTTGTCCCTGCGCTTCCAGTTTGAGCACCATCTGCTCCGCGATATGCACACCGCCGCATGCTGCCACGAGAAAGTAGGGCCCTTCCGCTTGAATGGCCCGCATCGCCGCGATATATTGTCGCGCTAAGCCCTGTAATTCATCCTCGCCGTACGGCAGATCTGAGATGGATGGAGCATAAGCTTGCAGTTTATAGAAAGGCTGTTCGATCCCCATGTGACGAGCCAGCAGAGCATACCCAAGCGTATCCACGCCCGGTGCGGCGACGCCATAGACAGGTAAGCCACCCGCGCCTGGCTGAATTTCCATTAGCAAAGGATCGGGCGCCCATACCTTACCTTGGCGAATTACTTCTGAGAACGAGTCGATAGTCGAACTGCGAAACAGCACAGAGAGAGGAACCTTGCAACCGAGAACGTTCTGCACCTCTGTGATCAGGCGAGCGGCAAGCAGTGAATGACCACCTAGATCGAAGAAGTCGTCGTGTATACCGATGTGCGAAACACCCAGCACTTTTTGCCATATCAGTAAAAGGATCTGCTGTTGGGCATCGCGCGGCGCGCACTCGTCTAACAGTTGAGAATGCGATGCCCGATTCGTGGTAGATGGGACTGGAAGTGGTTTCCTAAAAGGCGCCTCTGTTGTGCGCTCTACACTTGCATTCTCTCCCACACTCAGCAGGGAACCAAACTCTGAGACCCGCAACTCTGGATGGGATGCTGCTGCGGTCAATAGCGTCGAATAGTCATTCAGCAACCTGCGAATTCGTTCATGGTTGAAGAGTGAGGTGTTATATTCCGCTCGCAGCCACCAATGTTCATCCTCCTCATCAATGAAGGTCATGGTTAAGTCAAAAGGTGATGTCCCACTCCCGACCACGTAAGGACTGCACAATAATCGACCAAACTGTGGCGGTCTCCCCACCTTCAAGTGCGAGAACATGATCTGAAAGACCGGGTTGTGACTCATGGTGCGCGGCGGATTCAGTTCCTCAACCAACCGTTCAAATGGAAGGTCAGCATGGGCAAAGGCGGCGATCGCAACTCCGCGTATATGCTGAAGCAGGTCGCTGAACCGTGGATCGCCAGAGAGGTCAGTCCGCAGCACAAGGGTGTTTACGAAGAAGCCAATCAGGTCTTCCAGTTCCACGCGGTTTCTACCGGAAACTGGAACACCCACCACAATGTCCTCAGCCCTAGTGTAGGAATGGATCAGGACCTTGAACGTCGCAAGCATAACCATGAACATGGTTGCCTGTTTTGCGTGGCCGGTAGCAGTCGCATCAAGAATGAGTTGCCTGGCCACTGGTATCGTCTGGCTAGCACCCTCGTAGGTTTGCTCGGCCGGTCGGGGATAATCCGTTGGCAACTCCAGGTATCCCGCTGCTCCCTGAAGACTCTGTTTCCAGTACTGCATTTGGTCTGCGAGGAAGTCGCCTGCTACCCACTCCCTCTGCCATACTGCGTAGTCGCCATACTGAACCGGCAGGTCGACAAGGTCCGATGGTCCTCCGCTGTTGTAATGTTCATAGAGCGCAGCTAACTCCCGCGTAAATATTCCCAGGGACCAGCCATCACAAACAATGTGATGCATTACGCACACGAGGATGTGCTCCTCTGCGTCCAGTCGGATCAGTTTCAAGCGAAGAAGTGGACCAGTGGCGAGGTTGAACGGAGCCCGGTTATCTGCCGCAGCGGCCCGATACGCTTCCGCCTCACGAGCATTGGCCGGAGCAGAAGTCAAATCCAGTACGGGCATTTCTATTGTGCAATCCGATCCCACAACCTGAACCGGAGTACCGTTCTCCATCTTGAAAGTGGTCCGCAGAATCGCATGTCGGCGCACAATTTCCTGAATGCTCAAGCTCAGCGCAGCAGCATTCAGGCGACCTCGCAAACGCGTGCCGAAGGGAACGTTGTAGGCAGGATTTGCCGGCTCCAGTTGATCCAGAAACCATAGGCGCTGTTGACCCAAAGACAAGGGAAAGACTCCCTCCTCCTCCCGGCTGAGGAGATCGACAAGGAGGTCCTTCTGTTCCTTTGGCGAGAGATCGAATCGCTTATCGGGGGTGTCTGACATCGAACCAGTCTTACTGTGGACAACAGAGCAATCTTTCTTCGAGATTAACCGTTGTTCGACCGTTCGTCACCCACGGGGTGTGGGGGGCGGCGGGATAGAGTTCAATACCGCATCCCACGTGAGCTCTGAAGCGTACACCGCCAAGTCCTCCACGTCCGGCTGGTCTGTCTGGACATCAGCCGTACTCATCGCGAAGAGTGTGTCTCCATCCCGCGAGGTATGAAAGGGTTGAATAGCCCGGGCCATAGAAGAATGCGTCTGGATAGCCAGCCTTTGCAGCTGAACCTGATCTAGCGTGCGATTCGTGACTACTAGTGTGAGTGTCGTGTTGTCGGATAAGTAATTGGCCGCGTGCGTCGTGTTATCGAGATGGTTACCCGTGGCTAGATGAGCTGCAATCGAAGACCTTGAGCCGCCATGGGCATCGCGATTGCCGAGAAGGACCTGTCCGGACCGGTCAACGATCACGCCGCGAGCATTCACTACGGTAAAAACAGCCAGTTTTGTCTGCCCGAACTCTCCGAAGGCCGCTCCCTGCCCCGACCTCTCCATGTAACTTTCGCCGAAATAAGAGCCGCAATGTACAAACGCCCCGGCCCCCCTTGGTCCGAGTGGAAAGCGGCGCTCAACCGCAGCCTTGAGCGCCTGAAGCCCCAGCGCTCGATCGGGGTGCACCGTGTTATCGCGCCCCTTAAAGTCGAAGACTACAGCCGCAGGCACAACCGCAACTTCGCCCCACTTTGCTGACGCACGACCGGACTGCAGCAAGCCCGCAGCTACCCCGGAAGCCGCCTCCAATCCGTAAGTTGACCCGCCACAGAACACGATTGCGTTGATGTATCTCCCAAAACCCATCCGCAGGGTCTCCGTCAGGGAACTCCCGGGAGCCCCGCCCCTTGAGTCCACGACCCCGAACGCGCGGTCAGGAAACTCGAAGACCGTGACACCCGTTGGACCCGCAGCATACTCGGCTACCCCGATTCGGAGGCCGGGAAAGTTAAACTTGAATAGGGGAGAGCGGTTGCGTGGGGAAATCAAATTTTACTCTCTTCATGCACTTTTATGGCCGCACGACCTTGGCCGTCCAATTGCATTCCACATACGGTGAGCCGAGTCTGCTGTATTCTATCTGGCGGGAGCATCGGATGACGCTTCCGGACAGCAATTCCAGAGGGGATCTTAATCTCGCGGCCATGCCGAGCGTCATTATAGGGATGTTAAGGGTGAAAGCATGACGGAGCAGATCTTTCCAACCTCGTTTGCACAGCAGCGACTTTGGTTTGTGGATCAGCTTAACCCGGGTACGTCCGCCTATAACCTGCCGCGCGCGTTTCGGCTTACCGGGTCGTTGCATACTGAGAATTTGCACAAGTCGCTGCAATCGATAATTTTCCGTCACTCGTCGCTGCGGACGATATTCACCTCCGTCGAAGGTGAGCCCAGCCAAATCGTGCTGGATGCTTTGGAACTTGAATTGCCGCTGATGGATCTCAGCCCGTTGACCACAGCGGAAAAGCAGGAGACTGTCAGCCGCATCCTCGGCGAACAGGCGCGCCAGGCCTTCGACCTGAGTACCGGGCCGCTTTTCCGTGCAATGCTGCTTCGACTGGGCCCCAGTGACCATATTTTTCTGCTGGTCATGCACCACATAATCACCGACGGATGGTCGATGAGCGTCTTGTTACGCGAGCTCGGAGTAGTGTATTCCAGTCTTTCCGCAGGAAGGCAGGAGCAGCTTGCTGAACTACCCCTTCAATATTCTGACTTCTCGCGTTGGCAACGGGAGGAAATCGCCAGGGATGTCCTGGCGGATCAATTAAACTACTGGAAGAACAAGCTCCTGGGTGCGGAAACAGTCCTATCCCTTTCCACGAATCATCCCCGCGCTAACTTCCACGACGGCTTTGGCAAGGCCTTTCATTTCCGTCTGCCTCACGGTTTGGACGAGAAACTGAAATCCCTGGCTCGCGGTGAAAGCGCCACTCTCTTCATGGCGCTGCTCACCGTGTTTCAGATTCTGCTTTGGCGCTACACCTCTCAGGACAGCATTCTGATCGGCATCCCGACCGCCGGCAGGAATGACGCGGATCTTGACAACCTCGTTGGATTATTCGTCAACACTCTGGTCCTTCGAGGCGACCTCAGCCCGGACCTCACCTTCCGGCAACTTCTCGCCCAGGCGCGCACCAATACATTGGAGGCACTGGATCAGCAGGACGTTCCCTTTGAAAAGCTGGTGGAAGCACTGGAGCCCGTCCGCTCAATCCATCGTAATCCGTTGTTCCAGGTGATGTTCATCTTCCAGAACACACCAAAACAGCGCCTGAAGTTTCCCGGGTTGCTGGTGGAAGAGATCGAGTTCGAAAGCGGCATCGCCAAGGCAGGCCTGTCGCTCGAAATAATTGAACTGGATGGTTTGTATTGCACCTTCGAATTTGAGTCGAATCTTTATGACGACGCGACGATCGCGCGCATGGCGGTTCACTTCACTACTCTGCTGGAAGGCGTTATCGAAGCACCAGACGAAAAGATTTCCGGACTTCCCCTACTGAGCCCAGCGGAAGTGAAGCAAATTGCCCAATGGAACAACACCGGCAGTGAGTTTCCGAGTGATCTTTGCATCCACACCGCCTTCGAAAAGCAAGCCGGCCTTACCCCCGATACTGTCGCAATCATCGAGGGGGAAAAGCGCCTGAATTACCGCGAGCTCAACCACCGTGCAACTCTACTGGCCCGGCGTCTCGCGAGCGAAGGTGTGCACCCCGGAGTCCTCGTCGGCATTGCGCTGCCGCCGTCCAGCGAGATGGTCATCGCGCTGCTGGCCGTCTTCAAGACCGGAGCGGCCTATCTTCCCTTGGACCTGAACCAACCAGAACACCGGTTAGGCTTTATGGTCGATGATTCGCAAGCCACTGTGGTGGTCACCCTTGCGGAGTTCGCCGGCCTCTTTCGTAACCATCCCGTTGGCATCGTTACCCTCGATGACACAACGTTCGTTGCGCGGCAGCAGGAACTCGCCGACCCTTCGCTCGCCGTCTCCTCCGCAAGTCTGGCCTATGTGATCTACACCTCCGGATCTACGGGGACGCCCAAAGGAGTGCAAGGTACACACCGAG
>JANXZS010000199.1 GCA_025355385.1 Acidobacteriaceae bacterium
CCGCGGGAATTCAACTGGGTGATTGGAGTGATGTTGTTATTCATCACTCTGCTACTGAGTTATACGGGCTATCTGCTGCCTTGGGATCAACTGGCTTTCTGGGCGATCACGGTCGGCTCCAATATCTCCGCTGTGGTCCCGGTGGTAGGCAAGAAGGTGCACTTCCTCATGCTGGGCGGGAATCTGGTCAACGCAAACGCGCTACTCAGATTCTATGTGCTGCACTGCGTCGTACTACCGCTCGCGGCAGTCTTCTTTATCGCGATTCACTTCTGGCGGATTCGCAAAGATGGCGGGCTCTATGTGCAGCAGAGCGAACCCAAGTTCCTCCACACTGAAGAGCCCGTGGCGTCTTCGAAGGAGGTGCGATGAGCGATCGAAAAGACTTCACCGCCGGCCTGGACTCCGACGCCCGCAAGTCACCTAGACGCGTCGTCTTCGTGACCCGCCGAACATCCGCGCAGGTAAAGACCAGCGATGAAGATCAGCTCCAGACGTATCCTGAAGTCCTGTTTCGCGCAGTGCTGGCGATCGAACTTCTGGCAATCGTGCTGGTAGTGATCTCCCTGCTCTTTAATGCGCCTCTCGAAAGCATCGCCGATGCTTCGCGCACACCCAACCCGGCCAAAGCCCCGTGGTATTTTCTCGGGTTGCAGGAGATGCTGCATTACTTTCCACCCGTGGTTGCCGGCGTTCTGATTCCAACATTGCTCGTCATTGCCCTGGTGGTCATTCCCTACTTCAACATCAATATCGAAGCCGAAGGATTATTCCTGAAGGACCACCGTCGCCGTCTCAGGATCTTCTATGCCGTGGCCGTGCTACTCTCGCTTTTCTTATGGTTCTTTGGTGTGTACGTCGCGCTGGTACCCACCCTGATTATCGCCGGGCTGATGGTTCTGGCTGGCTACAGCTCGCCACATTCATCTTCCAGGTTCCAACGCTATCTTGCTTCAAAGCCGCTCTCATATTGGGTTATGACGTGGTTCATGTTCGAAATGATCGTGCTCACTGCAGTGGGTACGTTTTTCCGCGGTCCAGGCTGGTCCTGGGTATGGCCCTGGAGGAGTTGAGTGCAGCCGTCTAGGAACAGATTGGTCTCAGAATGGCAGAAGCTATTCGGTAATCCTATCCGCGCATTCGGCGTGGTCAGCTTGCTGCTGGTGATCGTCCTTGCGATTGCTCCGGCGAAGAACTACTTCAGTGAATCGCGGCATTATCAGAAGCAATATCTCGCGCTGATTCACGTCCGCAGCGATGCCAACACATTGCAACGTCATTTCCACCCGGACATTCAGCAGATTTGGCTTCCGGAAGTGGGCGCGGTGGATCGCTGCACAACATGCCACCAGGGCTTGAAGGAAGCAAGCCTGGCAGACGTAACTACACAACCCTTCCGTCGACATCCTGTGATACCCCACTCGGCAGAGCAGTTTGGTTGTGTGCTATGCCACCGCGGGCAGGGTGCGGCAACCACCGTCGCAGAAGCACATAACAGCGCGCTGGCAAGGGAAGAGCCTGTCCTTCCGGCGCGGTACATGCAATCCTCGTGCGGCCAATGCCATCACACCGCCCTCGTCGGGACGCCGCAATTGAATACCGGTCGGACCATGCTCGCTCGCAATGGCTGCGTGCACTGTCACACCGCGAGACTCCCCGACGGAAGCACGATGACGGCCACGGACAATCCCCCTTCGCTAATTCATGTAGCAGACAAAACTACACGAGACTGGATCTATGCATGGCTGAAGGACCCGCTGGCCTATGCTGTTTCGGCGACCATGCCGAACTTCAATTTGAGTGATGAAGATGCACGGGATATTTCCGCGTTCCTGATCAGCAACAGCACCCCGGCTGCAGGAGATGCAGCGCCAGTTGTAGCCGCATCCTCTAAGACGCCATCCGATCCAGTCGCTGGACCGAGCTTGTATGGCGAGTCATTCTGCTCCTCCTGTCATGCTATCCAGAACGCCGCGGGAAACGTCGTAGGTGGCGATATCGGTCCCGAGTTGACCCATATCGGTAATAAGGTTAAGCCGGAATGGCTGCAAGTGTGGCTGGGGAATCCGCGTATCTACGACTCCAATACGCCGATGCCGCATTACCGCTTTACCAGCCAGCAGATCGCCCTGCTGGGCGGCTTTCTGCAAGCCAAGAGCGACTCAAGCCTGCTGGCCAACGTTCATTTGGAGGCGGCGACTGCTGGGCAGATCGCCCATGGCAAAACCCTCGTGACCGACTATGGATGCGCATCGTGTCACGAAATCCGAGGCGTGAAGAAGCCGGACAATTTCGGACCAGAGCTGAGCCGGATCGGGAGTAAACAGCTCGCGGAACTCGTCTTCCTGCCGGGGATGACCCACACTCTTCCGGATTACATTGCAGGGAAGATTCGTCAGCCCCGAGCATTCGGGTCAGGATTGAAGATGCCGCAATACACCTTCACTCCCACCCAGATAGGTGCTTTAACTACGGCGTTGCTATCGTATACGGATCGAAGCCACAACCTGCCTGCCGCGCTTGCCTTGCCCTCACTGCCTACTTCGAACTACCGGCCGGCGGGGAATCCCGGAAGGCTCATGGAGGAGCTGGCGTGCCAGAGCTGTCATCGCATCAACGGCCGTGGCGGAGATATGGCCCCTGATCTGACTATGGAAGGTAGCTCAGTGCAGCGCGCCTGGTTGAATGACTTCCTCAAGAATCCGAACACGTTGCGCCCGTCGCTGATTCGACGAATGCCGCGTTTTAACCTTACGGATGGAGAGAGAGCCGAACTGACTGACTACATGATGACTGCCTATCAGTCGCCGACCATCGACCGAGACTCGATGCCACTCAGCGGATATTCAGCGCCACTGGTGGAACAGGGGAAGCAGCTTTTCTACTCAAAGTATGCTTGCCAATCCTGCCACATCATCGACAGCAATGTGGACAAGGGATACATTGGACCGACTCTCACGCAGGTTGGTTCACGGCTGAACGCGGCATGGATCTATGCATGGATGAAGAATCCGCAGGCATTGCGGTCGGATACTGTGCAGCCAAACTTCAATATGAGCGATGAGGATGCACGTGCTCTGACTGCATTCCTCATGTCTCTCAGGGGAACAACGAGGCTGGAGGCAAAACGATGAGCACGAATCTATCGGCGTCAGCCTTGATCTTTTTTGCCATCGCCACCGCAGGCTGCGCGCGCAAGCCCGCGACTATCGTTTCTCTCCATCCGACGGCCTACGGCTCCGCGTTGGTTGAGACGAGCGGAGGCAAGCAGATGGGAGCCACCGGCACCATGCTCGCCCAACCCCTCGTGGCACAGGTCAACGATGATCAGGGAGCAGGGGTCGCTGGTGCGTTGGTGGAGTTCCATGGACCCTTCGGCATCAGCTTCGAACCGTCTGCGGCGCTGACTGACGCTAGCGGCCAGGCAACGACCAATGTGACGCTGGGAGGAATGGCGGCACGCTATCAGCTCACTGCAACCACACGATGCAAGGCACAGAAAGAGGTTGCGCTCAACGTAGTCGAGGTTGCGCTGGGATATCAGCAGGAATTGGGATACCAGCTCGGAGAGACTTACTGTGCGCGATGCCACAACCCGGAGTCTTCAGCCGAGCGTGTATCCAACTACGACAATCTGCAAGTAAAGCCGCATACCTTCACTGACGGAACGACGTTGAACAAAATGACCGATGCCGAACTGACATCCATCATCGATCACGGCGGGGTAGCCTTGAATAAATCGGCACTGATGCCGCCCTATGGCTACACTCTTGACAAGTCCCAGACGCAGGCGCTGGTCGCCTATCTTCGACTCGTCTCGGATCCTCCCTACCAAGCCCCAGGAATGGTGTATGCACAAAAATAAAATTGCTTGGCTGGGCCTCGCAATGCTCTCTGTGGGCATCTGTTCTGGCCAGGTCGTACCTCCGGTTGAGATCCAGGACACGCAGATGCAAACACTGCAACGGCAGAACATCAACAGCCTGAAGCTGACTGGTCAACAGATCCTGGCGCACCACTTCGCGTTTCCCTTTTACCTAAGTCAGAAACTGGATATAGATCAGCAGCAACAGCTGCGCACGGACCAGAACTCTCTCCGCTTCGAACTTTACGACGGTCAGACTGTTCTGGCCATTTCCGGGAATTACTACGCAGCCTACTCGCAAAAATTCGATGAAGAACAGAGAGCAAAAGAGACTCTGCTGCAGGTGATACTGCCGATTCTCAAGATCGCAGTGTCTCACTTCGGAGAGAACTCTACGGTTCAGGGTTACGCGGTTGAGATCTCTCACCACGTGGTGAGAAAGTCGATAGGGCTTTCCGTGGAACGCCCCGAGAACATGATGACATTCCTGCCACAACAGGCCGCGATAGCACTGGTACGTGCTAAGAGCGAAGGCCAGCAGGAAGCTGCCATGCTCCACGCACAGGTGTTCCTAAACGCGGAGCCGTTGAGCATCTGGCTCAGCGAGGGAGGCACCCGAACTGCCAAAGCGGTTCCTCACAAGCAGGCACCCACGGCGCAGGAATCTCCGCTCGCTCGCACCGAGGCAGACCTTGTAAAGGCCGTGGATGCCCCTGTTTCGCCTGCGGAATCTGCGCCGCCTTTGTCTACTGCGCCAAAGCACGACGATGTCCAGTCGCCGGCACCACCTCCAAGAGATACATCGAAGGCGGCACTCGCTGCTTTACAGTCTGCCAACCACGATCTGACCGGTCGGGTCATGAAGGAACTCGACGCGCAGGCGCACTTTGTGTCTTATGCGCCTCCAGCGTTTATCATCTTTCGCCAGGGGATCTATCTCGAGCTTTCAATCAATACTTCCCTACCGGCATCTGCTGCTGGCTCGCGTTACAAGCTGGGGGCTCTGGCCTTTGACGATCACGTAGCTCATCTGATTCGCCCCTTGCTCGGCTACTTCAAGGGTGAGCAGAATTTCGACGGAATAGGCATAAGCACAACGGTTCACTTAGCCGGAAAGACTGGAACTGTGCCAACAGATTCTCAGGCAGTGGAATTTTTCCTGCCGTTTCACGCGCTGCACTGCTATGAGCGTTACGACTGCACAGGTCAACAATTGATCGATGCGGGAACCGTGCTGATCAACGGCGAGCGCGTGGGTATGGATCTGCAGAACGCTGAAGCCTACGTGCACTAGGCATTTTGCTGTGTCGCAGGGATGTTTCCATCACGCCGCGCCTTCTGAGAATATCGACCTCATCGTTCCGAGAGCATGTCATCTCACTGAATAGCTAGGGCCTGCCGCGTTCGGTCACCCAAATGTGTGCCGTTGTGGTTGCTCTATTTAGCTGACGACCTCTGTATTGCAACCACTTAGCGGTATTTACGCATCGAAATCTTTATCACGGACTATGCTGAAGCTTCATTTTGAACAAGCATTGTCGCGAGATAGTAGGTCACCCCAATAGAATGCCTGTAGAATCTCAAAGTCCGATTTATCCTACGCCACGTTCCTTGAACAGTACTCCGCGAGCCGGGGCCGATTTGCTGCGACGGCGGCAGACGATCGGATTCTGCTATCGAGGGTCCGCTCGGGAGATCAGAGCGCAATGGAGGCACTGTTCGATTGCTATTCGGGGGTAATTTATTCTGTCGCACTTCGGGTACTCAAAGATCCGGGCCAGGCAGAAGACGTGATGCAGGACATCTTGATGCAGGTGTGGCGCAATCCGGATGGCTTTGTTTCCGAGAGGCACGCTCGGCGGTTGGCTGGTCGTTGTCTCCCGCAATCGCGCGATCGACTCCCTGCGCCGTCGTCGGCCGAGCGACTCGGTGGAAGATGTGGTATTAGTTTCACGTACCGACCTTGCTTCTGAGGCCGAACGGAATTTGTTGATGGAGAAAGTGCGGGGCGTGGTAAATGAGTTGCCGCCGGATCAGAAGCGATCAGTTAAGCTGGCCTTCTTTGACGGACTCAGCCACACAGAAGTTGCAGAGAAAGCGGGCGAACCTCTGGGTACGGTAAAGACTCGAATCCGACTGGCGTTGATCGCTCTTAGAAAGGTACTGCGAACGTGACGGACGGCCGACACATCCCGGATGAAGACCTGGCCCTCTATTCCATGCAGGCGCTGCACTCAGCTGATAGTGCGGCTCTCAAGGTGCATCTGGCGAGTTGCGACGTCTGCAGCCGTGAATTGGCTGAGGTAAACGGGGATCTAGCAGCACTTGCTCTAACAGTCGAGCAGCAACCCCTTCCCGAGGGGGCACGGGAGCGCTTCGTGGCGCGCGTGACTGCGGAAAAGCGGCCAGTGAGTAATGTGATTGCCATGCCAGACCCGCGCCGTCGCAGTTTTATCCCAGTCCTGATACCCTGGGCCGCAGCCGCGGCGATGCTCGCCGTTGCCGGATATCTTGGAGTGCAGAACCGCGACCTCGATCGACTGCTCAATGCGGATCGTTCGCAGATTGCAACCTTGTCCGCACAGGCTTCGCGTGCCCAGCAGGTAATGGACACTCTGACCGCGCCCTCCGCCCAGCAGCCGACGCTCACCGAGGGAAAGGCAGCCGTTGCGCCTACCGGACATACCAGCTATGTTCCTGACCGTGGAGCCCTGATTTTCGTAGCGAACCACCTGAGACAGGTGCCGGCGTCAAAGACCTATGAATTGTGGGTCATACCGGCCAACGGTGGGGCTCCTATCCCCGCTGCACCTTCCGACCGGACGCGAATGGCACGGCGAGCGTGGTGCTCCCGCCGCTGCCCCAAGGGGTTCCAGCAAAGGCCTTTGGTGTAACGATTGAAAATGAAGGCGGATCGCAGACCCCAACGATGCCAATCGTTCTCTCCGGCGCGTGGCGTTCGTTCGCAGGCCATCCGATTCAACCTGCGTGTGCTCCCGAAGATGGATGTTACGAACTTTGACATGCCGCTGCCAGTGGATGATTTGTGCTAGTACTTTACGTTGCGGTTGGCCTTCCACGGTGCGAAGCAGTTCTACAATTTTGGGCGCTCCGACGTGCTGGTAGTCGGCGGATAGAAGACCATAGCTTTCGACCGAGTCGTACTTGCGGCCTTCCCCACTCGATTGCGTGCCATTTAACGGCCAGTAGCTCCACGCCAGATCATGCTCCTTCATATATCGGATATAAAGGAGAAACCAATCTGAATTCGATCCGCAATCCAACGTCTGGCAAGTACCGAATTCGCCAATCCAGAGCGGCACTCCTGGCTCTGTTTGCAACAGAAATCCAGCGCGCGCGTCGTAAAGCTGCTTGAGTTCGTCATAGCTGGCAAATGGGTGTTGAGCAATGTTGTAGGCGTGAGGGGAGTAGACGAGCCTTCCCGCCACCTTAAGCCTGACCGGTAGCTTGTCAAATCCGGTGAAGTTAGTCGAGTACTCCGGGCTCTCTACCATGATGAGCAATCGGGGATTGGCGATGAGAACAGCATCACCACCCCGCTCCGCGGCTGCATGCCAGTCAAGGTTGGGATCTGCGCCGCCCCAGGCTGCGCCGCTGCGGAGTTCGTTGCGCAAGTCGGCACCGATCACCCACCGCTCGCCCTTATATCTACGCACAATGGTCTGCCAATCGGTGAGCCACTTCGTCTCAGGATAGCTGGTGCTATACCAGAGGCCGTTCCCGTCTGTTTCACTGCAGCACCAGTCAGCCCGGCTAACATGATTATCCAAAATCACCAGAATGTGAGCCTGACCCAAAGCATGGATCACTGCATCCATGACATCCATCGCATGCTTACCTTTGAATTGTGGATTGGCCTTAATGGCGTAGTCGGCAACCAGTGGATTGTGCTCCAGCGTCTCATTGGCCCATGGCAGCCGCACGGAGTTCACTCCCAGGTCGCGAATCTGATGCACGATGGTGGCCAGCAGCGCATGATCAAGTCCACCGGCTACATGTTCTTTTTCGTCGAAGCCGTACCAGTTCACCGAAGTAAGGCGCACGGGATTACCCTTAGCGTCGAGAATGCGATGGCCGCTGGTATGCAGCGGCGGCGTAATCTGCGCGAGAGCAACTGGTGATTCGAAAATGACACATGCAGTCGCTAATAGAATTGCGCGAAGGATTGAAGGACGAATCATGCGTAGAATGATACGCCGCTCGCGGCCGCAACTTACGAGTTGTCCCAGACCAGTGAGTCCAGTGCGGATCCACCAGTCGTTAGTAGAAAACTTTCACCCCGTAAGCCGTCGAAGTGAATCCAATGCTTATGACCAGGAAAACTATCAATGCAGCAGCGAGTGGGAGCTTTACGATCGGCGGTGACCTCACAGTAAATCGCATCGGCTTCGGGGCAATGCGAATCACTGGGAACGGCATCTGGGGCGAACCGAAGGATTCCGAAGAGGCGAAGCGCGTCCTGCGCCGCGCAGTAGAACTGGGCGTCAATTTTATCGACACCGCAGATTCCTATGGGCCGGAAGTGAGTGAGCGCCTCATTGCGGAGGCATTGCATCCGTACCCGGCGGACCTGGTAATCGCGACCAAGGGCGGTCTGACACGGCAGGGTCCTAATAAGTGGCTTCCCGTGGGGCGCCCCGAATATCTTCGGCAGTGCGTGGAAATGAGTTTGAGACGACTGAAAGTGGAACGCATCGACCTCTACCAACTGCACCGCATTGATCCCAAAGTTCCAGCGGAAGAAACTTTCGCCGAACTGAGAAAGATGCAGGAGGAGGGAAAGATTCGCCACATCGGTCTCTCCGAGGTAAAGCCGGAAGAGCTTGATAATGCACGGAAGACAATCGATGTAGTGAGCGTGCAGAACAAATACAACGTGGGCGAACGGGCCAATGAGGACACGCTGGAATACTGTGTGGCCCATGGTCTGGGATTTATTCCGTGGTTCCCGGTTGGGGCGGGAAAACTCCTGAGACCCGGCGGCGTGCTCGATCGGGCGGCAAAGCAGTACAACGCAACCGTCGCACAAATTGCGCTGGCATGGCTGCTACATCGGTCGCCGGTGATTCTGCCCATTCCGGGGACATCTTCAGTCGTGCATCTGGAGGAGAATATCGCGGCGGCGGGATTGAAGTTGAACTCGGACGAATGGAAGACGATTGAAGACGCCGCCAAAGATTTTGTTGCAAACTAAAGGAAACAACATTCCGCAAGAAAGAGAGAGGGCCGCGATTCTAATGGATCGCGGCCTATATTTCTTATCCTGATTTTCTTGGGAGTTATTCCCGAACACCGTCGACGAACGCCTTAAGCTTGCGCGAACGAGAAGGATGCCGCAGCTTGCGCAGGGCTTTCGCTTCTATCTGACGAATACGCTCGCGAGTCACCTGGAAGCTCTGTCCTACTTCCTCCAAAGTATGCTCCGATCCATCTTCCAGGCCGAAGCGCATTTTGATGACGCGCTCTTCGCGTGGAGTCAGAGTGCGCAGCACCTGAGAAGTGTACTCCTTGAGGTTGACGCTGATCACAGCATCCGAAGGCGACACAGCTTGGCGGTCTTCAATAAAATCGCCAAGGTGTGAGTCTTCCTCTTCGCCAATCGGAGTTTCGAGCGAGATAGGCTCTTGCGCAATCTTGAGCACCTTGCGAACCTTCGCCACCGGTATATCCATGCGGCGAGCGACCTCCTCCGAAGTAGGTTCACGCCCAAGCTCCTGCACCAGTTGACGCGAAGTGCGAATGAGCTTGTTGATGGTCTCGATCATGTGCACGGGGATACGGATGGTGCGGGCTTGATCCGCAATGGCGCGCGTAATTGCCTGCCGAATCCACCATGTCGCATAGGTTGAAAATTTGTAACCGCGACGGTACTCAAACTTGTCCACTGCCTTCATCAGGCCAATATTGCCTTCCTGAATCAGGTCGAGAAACTGCAAACCGCGGTTGGTGTATTTCTTCGCGATGGAGACGACGAGGCGCAGGTTGGCTTCGATTAATTCTCTCTTGGCCTGCTCGGCGTCCATATCGCCCTGGATCATCTCGCGCTGCGTGCGCTTGAGTTCAACGATTGAAACGCCCGCTTCAAACTCAAGCTTCTCGAGATCAGTGCGGCAATTCTTCTGCTGGCGGCGATATTCCTTGCGAAGTTCTTCGCTCTTGGAAGCGTCGTGCTTAACTTCAAGAGACTTGACCTGCCGCTCAAGAGTACGCATCGCATCGACGGTCTTGTTTACTTTGTCGAGGAGCCGCTTACGTTCCTGATTGGTGTACTTCAGTTCACGAACAATGCGCGAGACATGCACGCGCTCGCGGGCGATGGCCCAACGCGTCTTGCGGTGTTCCTTGGCTTTGGTCTTGATCGCCAGGGACGGCAGTTTTTCCAGCAGGATCGCGATTTTCTTCTGATGCTTGATCAGTGCGTCAACGCGGGAAACCGTCTGCCGCACACGTGCTTGCAGAATCTCCTCGGTGAGTTCTTCCTCATCGAAGATTACAACTTCTTTTACGTTGCGAACCCCACGTTTCAAGTCTTCGCCGAGAGCCGTGATTTCGCGGACCACGATCGGCGAGCGCGAAATCGCCTTGAGCACGCGTAGTTGGCCGCGCTCGATGCGTTTGGCAATCTCTACTTCGCCTTCCCGTGTCAACAGCGGAACGGTGCCCATCTCGCGCAGATACATGCGGACTGGGTCATTGGTTTTCTCAAGTGCGCCAGGCGTAAGGTCGAGTTCTACGTCTTCGCCATCTTCGCCTTCGGCCTCGAATTTCTCTCCCCCGAACTTGGGGCCGCCTTCGAGTATGTCGATCCCCTGTGTCCCAATCGTTGTGATCAGGTCATCAAGATCGTCGGGTGAGTGCAAGTCGCCAGGAATGAGGTCATTGACCTCGTTATAGGTCAGATAACCCTTTTCCTTGCCTGCCTCAATCAACTTCTGAATATCTTCTTCGTACTTGTCTTCAATAGCCAAGCGGCATATCTCCCGCGAAATGTGTTCGGATCGGATCCGTGCTCGGATGAGGATAAGGTGCGAGGCAGGCCACTTAAGGCTTTATCCCTTGGCTCTCGATGGGGCGCAGGGGCAGGTAGACGCACTTCCTTCAAAGATTAACAGGATACCATGAACGCACCAACGAAGCCCACCGCAGACGGCTTCATGTGCGTTTGCTTTAGGGACATCTTCGATCTTGCGTCCTATCCAACATTTGTTAGACGCGTGAAGCGCCGCATTCGCTTCGATTTGTTACGGCCGATTGGGGTGGCGTAACACTGGTGTTCATCCCGCTCCGACCGCCCTCAACTCCCTGTCGATGGACAGCTTCTCAGCCGTGAGGGCGGTTAGTAAACCCCAGTCGCCTTTCCTTTCCGCCTCCGAAATGGCAGCCCGCAGGGCGCGCTGGCGACCCTCGAGAAACTGCAACCGGAGGTTTTCAAGGGCAAACTGTGCCTCCTGCTCGGTAACAGGATCCGTCTCCTCCAGCAGAACCTGCGCCAACAGCGCCCGCGAACGGCCTTCGGAAATTGATTCCAGGGGCTGAGCAGACCCGCGATGGAGCAGACTTTCAAGCGCGGTCCGAACTGTAAGTCCCTCGAACTGGGCTGGCTCGCTCTCTAGAGCGGCAGCCAGGGTGTCAAACACCGGATGTCCGGATTCGCCGCAAAAACCTCTTAGTAGTATCTTTTCCACTTGACTCACCCCGCTGGTTGGAGAGACGACCTTCTCCCGTCGGCGCGCGGCGGCCTGCTTCAGCTCCTCCCGCAGCACGGCGGAGTCGATACCCAGCTTCTGGGCCGCATCTGCGGCAAACTCATCCCGTGTCAGGCGGCTGGGCATGCGGCGGATGTGCGGCAGCAGGAAATTGAGTGCTTTGACCTTGGACTCAGAATTGCGACCGGGGAATAGCTGGCGGGCGCGGTCGATTAGGTAATCCTGCTGACGGCGAGCACTGCGCAGCGCCGCAATATAAGCGGGGGCACCCTTCTCCCGGATGTAACGATCCGGGTCGAGGCCGCCTTCGAGGGTCACGACCTTAATCTCGAAGCCCTCCTCCGTGAGCAAAACGATGGATTTTTCGGCTGCATTAGCCCCGGCGGTATCAGGATCAAAGTTGACTACTACCTTGCTGGTGAAGCGCTTGAGGAGATTTACCTGCTGCTCGGTGAAGGCGGTGCCGCTGGTGGCGAGTACGTTCTGGACGCCGGCCAGGTAAACGGAAATGCAGTCCATCTGGCCTTCGACGAGGATGGCGAAGTCATGCTGGCGAATCGTCTGTTTCGCCTTGTCGAGATTGAAGAGCACCTGTCCCTTGGAGTAGAGGGGCGTCTCCGGGGAGTTCATATACTTTGGTCCGGCCTTGTCGCCGGAGTCGAGTGCCCGCGCTGTGAATGCGATAATGCGGCCCGACTCATTCGCGATGGGGAAGGTGATGCGCTTGCGGAAGCGCGAGTAGATCGAACCGGAGGAGCCGTCTTCCTGTTGCTTGAACGAAAACAGGCCCGAAAGCCGCAGCATTTCGACGTCGGCCGATCCTTGCAGCCGCTCCCGCAATGCGTTGAAGTTGTCTGGTGCGAATCCTATGCGGAACCTGCCAATAGCCTCCGGCGTCAAACCCCGACCGCTGAGGTATTCGCGCGCGACAGCTCCCTCAGGCAAGCGCAGTTGTTCCTCAAACCATGCAGTGGCCTGCTCATGAAGCTCGAGCAGCTTGCCGCGCTGTCGGCTTTCGCGCGCTTCCTCCGGACTGTTGTATTCGCGCTTGGGAAGTGCGATTCCGCACTTCTGCGCGACGATCCGGATTGCTTCGGGGAAGCCCACGTTTTCAATTTTGCCGACGAAAGAAAAGACATCGCCGGAGACGCCGCAGCCGAAGCAATGGTAGAACTGCCGCACCGCATGGACAGAAAAGGATGGCGACTTCTCCTTATGAAAAGGGCACAACCCGGAGTAGTTCTGTGCACCGGCCTTCTTTAGGCGCACATATTCTCCGATGACGCGGACGATGTCCGCCTGCTGTTTTACGGATTGTGCAATGTCTGACATGAACGGGTACGCTTCCGAGCATACTGCAGCGGCTTCGAGATTTCAGGGGGCGATCGAAAACGTCGGATCTACTATCTCCTCAGGGCAAACGCCGCGCTGCCGCAAGGTTTCGAGGGCCAGGCCGTCATAGCGTTTTGCCAGGCGGCGACCCGAATTATCCGTCAACAGCGGGCAATGGAACCAGAGGGGTTGTGGCAGGCCCAGCGCACGATAGAGCAGGATCTGGCGCGCGGTCGATTTCATGAGGTCGGCACCGCGAACAACCTCTGTTACCCGCATAGCGGCATCGTCGACAACTACGGCTATCTGGTAGGCAGGTACATCGTCGCGGCGCCATACCAGGAAGTCGCCAAAGTCGCGTCCTGCGATGAAACACTGCGGACCGAAATGCTGGTCGTAAAACTCGACAGGCTCGCCATCAGGCACGCGGAAGCGCCAGTTCGCTCCGGCGGGGGCAAGGAACGCGCCGGGATCAAGCGAAGTACCGGTCGTCTGACTGAACGTTCCGGGACTGGAGGTTCCGGGCCTGCAAGTTCCAGGATAGACGATCTCATCATCGACGCCACCAAGAGTCGGGGCACCCCCTTCATGCGGAGCTTGCGCCGACCCCTCGAGATCCTTACGCGAGCACCGGCAGGGATAAATTGCGCCTTTCCGCAGCAGTTCTCGCCATGCCGCGAGATACATGTCAAGGCGCTTGCTCTGCTCGTAAGGAGCAAACGGCCCTCCAACATCGGGGCCCTCCTGCCAGCGAATACCCAGCCAGCGCAGCTCCTCGAACATGGCCTGCTCATATCCGGGCCGCGAGCGGTTGGGGTCCAGGTTTTCATTGCGAAAGATAAGCACACCCGCGGCCTCGCGACTGCGCTGGTACGCGGTCCAAAAGGTACGGGCGTGCCCCGCGTGCAACAAGCCAGTTGGCGAGGGTGCCAGTCTTCCGCGATATTCCTGGGTCACGAATATTAGTTTAGAGCGAAATACTCATTGCTATGCACGCGAGAATTGAAATGGCTAAAAGGTGGAGGGCATCCAGAACGCCACGTCTCAACTTCCTATCTGACGCTGGCCGCTCAACCCAGATAGGCTTAGGAGGAGGTATCTTGCCTGATGAAATTAACTCGCCTTATATTCTTTCTTGTCCTCTTGTCTTGCTCGCTGGCAGGCGGTGCCCAGACCGGTATCTACGCCGCGTTCACGGGTGCCAAGCTCAATCCCAACACTGACTGGATCTACGGTCCGACGGTAGGCGTGTACCTGGACACGTGGCACTTTGGGCTGGTGAGCGCAGGAATTGACCTGCGTGGTCAGTTCCTGGGCGGCGGAGGCGCTACCCAGTTGAACAGCGGGCTGGGAGGAGTAAGAGTCGCGGCAACGCCACACATTCTTCCCATAAAGCCCTATGCAGAGGCTATCGGTGGCATTGGCTATTACAAGTTCGCGCAAGGTTCATCGACAAACTTCGAATACAACTTTCTTGGTGGAATCGATTTTACGTTCTTTCCGCGGCTGGATTGGCGGGTCGCAGAATTCAGCTATGGCAGCATCTCTGGCCTGGATAACGGCTTTCATCCGAAGACACTGAGCACGGGCCTCGTCTTTCGGCTGCCATGACGGGATGTTAGGAGCAAGCCCGGCATCTTGACAGGGCGCTAGAAAAGATCGGGGATGCTGGTGAAGGCGATGCGGGTCGGCGCCGCGGCCTTTGCCAGCAGCATGCTCGCGGCGCAGAGTGTGTCGGTTCCGTACTTGATATTCAACGAGTCCATCACGCCTGATAGTCGCGTGCGGCGTGACTCGGGATCGAGAGAAGCAAATAGGCTCAAGGTGTGCAAATGATCCGGTACCAGATCGCCAAGCTCGACACCGACGTAAAACGGCTTTTCAAAGTTCGGGCCAACCGGCCTCGCAGCCCAGAGCTTCTTAAGCGCTTCGATCAGAGTCTGATTGTCCTGGCACTCGATAATTGACAACCCCTGAGACCAGGCCGACTGCGGAATCCCGGAGTAATGCTGGGACGTGGCAGCGGCTTTGGGCACGGCGTAGCGGATAGCGAGCTTTATGTGCGTGGCCCACAGCCGCGCTGTGCGCAACCGCATTGCCGCCTTATGCAAAAGCTTGTGCGCGACCGCATAGGAACCCTCCGCATTGCGCAGTTCCGGCGGCAGAACATGCGAGTGGCTGACGGATTTCTGGTGCTCCAGCTCGGCGTCGTTGAAATCCTCTCCGCGCAGCCAGTACCATAATTTTTCCCCGGGCATGCCTCCCCAAGTGGTGTTCATCTGCTCCCGATCGAGCGCTAGTAGCTGCTTCATCGTTCGTATTCCGGCGGCATGCAGACGTTTCTCCATGCGCGCTCCAATACCAGGCAGATCGCGGGGCGTGAGTTGCAGCAGCGCCGCTTCCAAGATGTCTGGCGTCAGAGCAACCAGGCCATCGGGTTTCTCCATATCAGAGGCAATTTTGGCCAGATATCGATTCGTAGCCAAGCCGACGGAGCAACACAGAGTGGGTCCGGCATGCTCCCTGATGCTGGCCTTTACCCTGCGCGCCAGGTCGAGGGCGGCGAGAAGGGGGCGCTCCCGCCCAATCAGGCGGCAAGCCATCTCGTCAATAGACATGACGGCGGATACAGGGATGCAGGTTTCGACCGCCTCCACGATGCGATGGTGGTAATCGACATACTCTTCATGGCGGGCCTCCACTAGCAGAATTCCCGGGCACATCCGCTTGGCCTCTCCAACTTGTGTTCCGGTGCGTACCCCGAAGGCTTTAGCCTCGTAACTGGCTGCGATGCAGCAGGTTGTGTCGGCCATCAGGGGAACCACCGCCACCGGCTTGCCGCGCAACTCGGGACGCAATTCCTGCTCCACCGACGCAAAGTAGGAGTTCAAATCAAGGAAAAGCCAATTAAGGTGCGGCTGGCTCAGTACCGCCGGACTGATAGGGGGAGCCATATATCACTTTCGCCTTTTATTCGTCCCACAGCAATTACACATACTAATGTTTATTGGCGTGGTACCGTTCATTCACTCAGTGATTCTTTTTTTTGCAAGATAGTCATCCAAGCGTCAACTTTTGGCTTCTATTAAAATGGGTGTTTTGTCATGTGGTATCCAAATCTTCAAGGTCTATCGGAATGGTTCTTTCAGCATGCGGCTCTGACGCTGGCTATCCTGGCGACAATGTGTGCTGCACTGCTGATCGTCTGCGCAATTAGCGCGGTCTGCTCGCCGTGCAAGGAAAAGGATAGATTATTCCACCGGACGGTGTTTTAACCGGCCCCAGTTCCCCGCGACTTTACTAGATTGCCGAGCGGCCCTGCCTTAGGAGGGAATCGAGCAAGGCTATCTGCGGGGAGTGTGTCACGTTCCTCCTCTTCCCCATCTATAATCCGCAGGCATGAGCCACGACACTCCTACTCGTATTGACCACCTGAAAGAACTGGAACGTAGAAACAGCCTGGCCGAGGAAGGTGGGGGCGCAGAGCGACGTGCGCGGCAGCGTGATGAGGGGAAGCTATCCGCCCGGGAACGCATTGCGTTGCTGCTGGACGAAGGGACCTTCGAGGAACTGGACAAGCTGGTAGTGCATCGTTCGACCGCCTTCGGGATGCAGGAGAAGCGCATTTCGGGTGACGGCTTCGTGACTGGCTACGGCCGGATCGACGGTCGCACAACATTCGTATTTGCGCAGGATTTTACCGTCTTCGGAGGATCACTCTCTGAAACCAATGCCGCCAAAATCGTAAAGCTGATGGACATGGCGATGCGCGTCGGAGCACCCATCATTGGCCTGAACGATTCGGGGGGAGCACGCATTCAGGAGGGTGTCGTATCGCTCGCCGGATACGCTGATATCTTCCTGCGAAACACGCTGGCCAGTGGCGTCATCCCGCAGATATCAGCTATTCTCGGGCCATGCGCCGGGGGAGCAGTTTATTCGCCGGCCATCACCGACTTCACCTTGATGGTCAACAAGACGAGCTATATGTTTGTCACCGGGCCTGACGTCATCCGCACGGTCACCCACGAGGAAGTCTCCAAAGAGGAGTTGGGCGGCGCGACCACACACAACGAGATCTCCGGGGTTGCGCACTTCATGGCAGAGGACGACGCGGAATGTCTGGCAATGGTTCGCGAATTGCTCAGCTTTTTACCCGCGAACAATCTTGAAGACCCCCCACGCAAGGTGTGCAGCGATGCCGCAGACCGTGCCGATGCAAGCCTCGACACCCTGGTGCCGTCGGAATCGAACCAACCCTACGACATTAAGGACGTGATCACGCGAATTGTAGATGAGGGCTACTTCTTTGAAGTTCACGAGCACTTCGCGCGAAACATTGTCGTGGGCTTTGCTCGCATGAACGGGCGACCTGTTGGCGTCGTGGCTAATCAACCCGCTTTTCTCGCAGGTGTACTGAACATCGACGCCAGCGTTAAAGCGGCACGATTCGTTCGCTTTTGCGACGCCTTCAACATTCCACTGATCACGCTCGAGGATGTGCCTGGATTCCTTCCCGGGACGGAGCAGGAGTACGGTGGCATCATCCGGCATGGCGCGAAGTTGCTCTACGCATACGCCGAGGCCACGGTGCCCAAACTTACCGTCATCACGCGCAAAGCCTACGGAGGAGCCTACTGTGTGATGAGTTCAAAACATCTCCGCACCGATTTCAACTTTGCCTGGCCCACCGCGGAGATTGCGGTGATGGGAGCGGAGGGCGCCGTAAATATCGTTTACGGCCGCGAGTTAGAAAGAGTGGTGAAAGAGGCGGAGGAACAAAAGGGCCCACTTAGCGAAGAGGAGAAAACACTGATACTGGCCGAGGCGCGCGCCCAAAAGGTTGAGGAGTTTCGGGAACAGTTTGCGAATCCTTACATCGCGGCAGAGCATGGTTTTGTAGACGCCGTGATCGCCCCGCACGACACTCGTCGACGACTCATTTCCGCACTGGAAATGCTGGATACCAAGCGCGACAAGAATCCCGCTAAGAAGCACGGCAACATTCCGCTGTGACGCATTTCCTTCAGCAGCAGTCAGACCGCGCGTAACTGGGGCTTACCCTTCTCGTTCAATTCCACATACCCCATCGGATGGTGGTGGTCATGGGTGAAAAGCACCAGCCACTTCTCAGGAATGGCGCGGGAGTAGAAGCGCTTGCGCTGCGCGATACAGGTGACCGGATCGAGGTCGTAGCCCATAACCCACGTGAGATCCAGGTGTGCGCTGGTGGGAATGAGGTCTGAGATGTAGCAGGCCCGCTCGCTCCCAGAGTCGATGTAAATGCCCATCACATGTGCCGTATGTCCGGGATACATATCAACGGAGATGCCGGGGACAACCTCGCCGGGCCCGTCCAATAGCGTCATCTGTCCACTTGCGACTAGGGGATCGTAGTTGTCGGACATGTAGCTGACGGCATCGCGCTCCAGTTGGAGATGAGCGTGTTCCACTTCACCGCGATGCGCAAAATAGCGGGCATTGGGGAAGAAGGGTACGATTCCACCTTGAGGGGTCCTGGTAGTGTTCCATCCCGAGTGGTCAAAATGAAGATGCGAATTGATGACGATGTCGACTTCTTCGGGACGAATAGCCGCAGCGCGAAAAGCGTCCGGCAGCAGTTGCTTTGCGCCAAAGATGCCGCGCATGCGGTCTGAGAGCTTGTTGCCGATTCCGGTTTCAATTACCACCGTGTGTTTACCTGTGCGCACCACGACGGTGTTGGTCCCCAGCAGGATTCGATTCTCTTCATCCGCGGGTGCGTGCTTTTCCCACATCGGCTTGGGTACGACACCAAACATTGCACCGCCATCGAGAAAGAAGAAGCCGTCGGTCAAAACGGTTAACTCGAAGTCTCCCAGCCGGGAGCGGGAGCGAACGAGATCATGCGAAGTTGTCTGCTCCGACGGGTGTTTCACTGTACCTTTTCTGGATTTGCAATTGTGGTTGTTACGTTTGTATCAGTATTCATCAGATATCTGTCGAAGTGAGAAAGGATTCGTTGAAACAGGTGTGTGCGCGCTTCCTCTCCAGCTATGGAGTGTGTCTTGCGCGGATAAAGTTGGAGTTCGTAGGGGATGCCAGCCTCAATGAGACGCTCGATGAACTGGATCGAATTTCCCATGTGTACATTATCGTCACCCGTCCCTTGGACCAGAAGCAGATGGCCCTTGAGATTCTGCGCGCCGTTGATCACGGAGAAGTCATGGTAGCCCTCAGCGTTGTCTGCCGGGCTTCCAAGGTAGCGCTCTGTATAGGTGGAATCGTAGTTGCGCCAGTCGGTTACCGGGGCCACCGCAACTCCAGCGGCAAAGCGCGGCGAATGGGTCATCGCATTCAACGTGAATGTGCCGCCCCAGCTCCATCCCCACCATCCCAGACGAGTGCGATCGAGTTGAGGAAAGCGCCCCAGGACGTCGTCCAGCGCATGCAGCTGATCTTCTAGTTGCACGGCTCCAAAATTGTGATATGCGGCCTGTTCAAAGGCGCGGCCGCGTGCCCCCATACCGCGGTTGTCCACGTGGAGAACAGCGTAGCCGTGCTGTACCAATAGTTGATCGAAGAGCAAGTCAGTTGACCATGCGTCTCGGACGGTCTGCGCGTGCGGTCCACCGTAAGGATTGACGATAAGTGGAACGCTTGCTTTTGCTGTATTGGCGGGAGGCAAAAGTAATTCTGCGTAGAGGACCGTTCCGTCTGAGGCTTTGCTCTCCAGGTTCTCCGGCTTGACCAGCGAATATTCGCGTAGCTGCTTCGATTGCCAGAACGCCTTGCACGAACCCTTGATCGTGCACATGCTCACGACCGTAGGCGTCAGCCGGCTGGAATAGGTGTCAGTATAAAAAGCCGAGTCGGGTGCCAGTGATGGATCATGGAAGCCTTTAGTCTGCGATATCCGATGCTTGCCGTTGCCGTCCATCTGTATTGCCCAAATCTGCTGCTGCCGCGCGTCGCCTTCATTGGAAACGAAGTAGATGGTGTGGTGGCTCTCATCCAGACCAGCGATAGAGCTGACCTCAAAGTCTCCCTTGGTCAGCTGACTCTCAAGTTTGGCGATGGTTGGAGTGGCTGCGTCAAAGGAATAAAGGTATAGGTGCGTGTGTCCATCCTGCCAACTGGTTAGCGCAAAGTGAGACACGCCAAAGGTAATGTCGTATGACTCGTCAAGGTACTTATCGTCGTTCATGGCAAGCGCAAGGGTGGCAGTCCCTGCCCCAGGTTCAGCAAAGAAGATGTTGCGATGCTTATGATCCCGGCTCAAAGTTTCAATCCATAGGGTCTTTCGATTGACCCAGCCGAAGCGCGGTATGTAGTCCTGACTTTCCTGGGGCGGCAGCTTTATCCAGACGGTTTTACCACCGCTGCCGTTGACTACTCCCACACGGACCGCAGGATTGTTGTCGCCCGGTTGCGGGTATCGCTGGAGGTCGACTTGGGTGTGAGCCGGAATCCAATCCACCAGCGGATACTCGGGCACAGCAGTCTCATTCATCTGCAGATACGCGATCTGCCGGGAGTCCGGGGACCAGAAATAATTACTCCTTACGCCCAGTTCTTCCAGATACAGCCAATCCACCTGACCGTTGAGCATGTTGGAATCTTTGTTAATGCTCAACGAAGCGATTGGAGTTCCCGGTTTGCGCAACTGGCAAACATATACATTGTGATCGCGAATGAAGCTTAGAACAGTGCCGTCGGGCGAAAACTTTGGATCGTCACCACTCGCAGCCCCGGAGAATGCCACTTGAATGCCGGTGCCGTTGCGCAGGTCGTAGAGCCACAGCTGACCGTTCGAGTCGAAGAGCAAATGGCGCGCGTCCGGACCCCAAACGTAGCCGGGCATGTTGTAGCGGGAGCGGTGATCCTTATCTTTCTCGGGGGTATTCGTGCTGATCAGGCTGGCCAGCTTCACACGTCCCACCAGCACCGAAGCCTTTCCCGTGGTAGCCTCTACCTGCATCAAGTCGCCCTCCTCAGAGACGTAGGTGACACGGGCCCCGCCGGGAGCCCATGTCACCCCTTCCGGAGCTTTGCCCGTCAAGTTACCCTCGCGGTAGATGTCAGCGACGGTGAACGCCTTGGATGGCTGGGTATTTTGTGCGAAAGCGGCGAGAGAGGCGATCGACGTCAATAGAACAGCGAACAACGGCAGAGAGGTATTCAAAGGCGGACCCCGGAGCAAAGTTTAGGCACTTAGCTTATTACACCATGCTGGATTGGTGGCTACGTATCTCCAGTGCGCGATTGCTCTGTCAACATTTGTCGAGAGGGTGGCCGCCAACACGTAACCCATTGATTACATGTTGGCTGTAGGTAATAGGGGAAAGTTGAGATCGTCCGTGTACTCGGATCACTCGTGGCAACCGACGATCACCGCGTAGCCAGTTGCGCGGGGATTCATGATCGACGTCCCCACCCCCAGCAGGAGCGACGCGGGCCGCTGCGTGCTGCAAGTGTTAAACTATGAAGTATCGCATGAATCCATTAGCCGAACGCCTTATCCGTCTCCAGGCGGCCGATGAGCGAATCGCTCACCTGCTGGAAGCCATAGCCGTGTTGCCCCGGCATCTGGCTACTCTCGAACAGAAGCTTGAAAGCCAGAAACTCGCTCTCGCCGGGTTTGAAAAGGGACTCAAGACCGAAGAGGCTAAAAAGCGCGGCTTCGAAGTCGACATCAAGGATCACCAGCAAAAGATAGAGAAGTATCGTGAACAGTTGACTGCGGTCAAGACCAATGACCAATATGGTGCCCTGCAGCACGAAATCACCTTTGCCGAAGGCGAGATTCGCAAGCTCGAAGACCTAGAACTGCAGTGTATGGACCGCAGCGAAAAACTGATTGCCAATCGTGCCGCGGCAGGGACGGAGCTTGCAGCCCAGACCGCTCATATAGAAGTAGAGAAAGATCTGGCGCGCTCTTCCGCTGGTGAACAACAGGCAGAACTATCAACGCACAAGGCCGATAGAGTATCCATTCGCGCTGGTGTCGAGTCGACAGTCCTGGCGAACTACGATCGCATCTCCTCAGCGAAGAAAACCGCTCTGGCGCGGGTGCAAGGCCAGCAATGCACGGGCTGCCAGATGTTTCTGCGTCCGCAAATGTGGAATATGGTTCGTGAAGTTGGCGCCCTGCTGACCTGCGAGAGCTGTGGACGACTGATGTACTACGATGCCTCAAAAGAGCCGGTACGCGAACCCAAGCCTGAGGTTCCCAAGGCTAAAAAACGCACGAAGAAAGTTTCGAATGAAGCGGTGGAGGTAACAGGGACGGCGGGAATCTAGTGCCCCAGAGGGCGAGAAAGCGAATCGCCGTCGACATGGATGAAGTCTTCGCCGATCAGTACACGGCCCCACACAATCTGCGATCTTCTGGCTACCCTCGCGTGGACAATTGGCGACAGGTAGCCCAGTTTTTTGATATCCCCGAGAGGGATGCCGCCGAGTTGGACAGGTAGGGGCGCATCCCGTTTCCCCTGTTCAGTATTATCTTGCGAGGGCACCGCAGGCCTCGCGAACAGCTGCGCTTGGCTTCAAATACGCCCTAAGCATCGGCTTCGTTCGACTAGCTCGTTCCGGCGTTTCTTTCCACTGAGACGGGTTGAAGTGGAGACACGCCAGATGACTTGGCGGCATCCCGGATGGTGGTGGGTTGCTTCGAGTTCGGGACAGCCGTTAATGACTTCAGCCCAAAAGAAGTTCCCATTGGCCTGAGATTCATAGTTGGCTGCGTCGTCGCCTGTTGATGCATGGTCACGATAATCGCCGCGGCCGGAGCCTTACCCAGACAGCGATATGCATGCGGCGTGCTGGCATCGAAATACACCCCGTCTCCCGCCTCAATAACATGGACCTTGTCAGAATGCCGGATCTCGAGCTCACCCTCCAGAAGGTAAAAAAATTCATAACCCGGATGGACGTGCGGACGCACTTCGGCTGTCTTTTTAAGTGGGACGAACTCGGCGTAATAGGGATCAAGTTGCCGATCGGGGACCATGTAGCCGAGGCTTTCGAAATAGTAGGTGGGATCCTCAACCCCGGTCTGCGGAAGGCGAACGCGCTCCTTCTTCTTATGCACGCGAAATAGTGTATGCGGTTCCGTTTCAAAGAAGTAGGAGAGGTCTTTGCTAAATACCATAGCGACGCGCGCCAGATTCCTGAGGGTGGGAACCACGCGACCTGTCTCAAGCTGGGATAAAAAGCTGGCCGAGAGACCGGTATGCTTCCCTAGTTCTACCAGACCCATGGATTTCTTTAGTCGAAGACGCTTGATGCGTTCCCCGATGTGTTTTTCCGTGATAAAACTTTCGGCGCTGCTTGCATCGATCGCCGAAGTGGCCACGTCATCTTTCAGCTCGGGCTTGGGGTTCATATGCAATTCTTTTGACCTCACTCAACAGATGCGACTGACGAATAGAATGTTGCTAAAACTAAAATATTTTCCATTACGGTGAAACGCAATCCGCATAACTTCCATCTCTTAGACAGACTACGATGCAGAATGGACAACGGATTGAGCCCATGCGTGCAAATGTTCTTCTGAGCGGTGCTTCGGGGATGATCGGAGAGGCACTGCGAGCATCCCTTGCCCGGAAATCCATTGCGGCCATGCGCCTCGTCAGGGGGCCAGGCGATCCCCAACCTGCCGAGTTCCGCTGGAATCCCGAAGCGACCTCGCCGGAACAGTCCATTCCCCCGATGCTAGCTTCCTTTCCTTTCGACGCAGCAATTCACCTGTCAGGAGCAAGTGTTGCAGGGCACCGGTGGACGACTGGCTATCGGGACCAGCTTCGTCGCAGTCGCATTGTTACCACGCGCGCCCTTTGCGAACTTTTGCGTGGTCTGCCGCAACCGCCGCGCGTGCTGATTTGCGCATCCGCGATTGGTATTTACGGCGACCGGGGCAGCCAAATCCTTGACGAGAACTCCCCGCCTGGTACGGGATTCCTAGCCGATCTGTGCCGGGAATGGGAGGCTGCGGCGCAAGTGGCCGACGATGCCGGCATCCGCGTGGTTCATCTGCGCTTTGGCATTGTGCTGGGGGCGAGCGGCGGTGCGCTGGCAAAACTGTTACCGGTCTTCAGGCTCGGAGGAGGTGGCAAGCTGGGGAGCGGCCATCAGTGGATGAGTTGGGTTACGTTGCCCGACGTCGTGCGAGCTATCCTATTTGCCATTGAGAGGCCCGATCTGCGAGGTGCGATCAATGTGACTGCTCCCCACCCGGTCACGAACGAGGAATTTACCCGTGCCCTGGGACGGGTGCTGCATCGGCCGACCGTCTTCGCCGTTCCTGCAATGGCTTTGAAGCTTGCATTTGGTGAAATGGCGGAGGGCACCCTGCTGGCAAGCACCCGCGTGCTGCCAGGGCGCCTATCCAGCGCAGGTTTTCGATTTGAGCAGGAAGAGATTGAGCCTGCCTTGCGCTCTCTGCTGGCGAAGTGATACGCAGAGCATTTCCCCTGATCCTTTGGTGTGGCGAGGTTTCGCGCGATATGCGCTTCTTTGGTGCGGCCGCCGCGCTGACGTTTGCCTGCCTCGCGACGCTGCCAACGAGAGAAATCTACCGGCTCTGCTAGGCTCAAGGGAAGATGATTTGCCAGCCCGGGGAGGACGACAGAGCAACGCGCAGGATTTACCGCGCTGCTTCGATGTTTTTTTTCATGACAGCTACACTGCTCGCTGGATGCGGAACTCCAGCGGCACCGCTGGCCCCCACTCTGAAGCTACCGGAGCCGCCGAAGGATCTGAGCGCGATCCGAAGCGACAATAAGGTCCACCTGAAATGGACCATGCCTCGCCGCTCCACTGACAACATCTTGCTAGAAGGCACCGTAGGGGTGTTCGTGTGGCGCACTCCCGGAAGTGGTAAGGGTGAGTTGGTGGGCGATTTGAACGTCGCACCGGGGCTTGCAGGGGAGCTCGCCGACCAGTTGCCGCCGCAGCTGCAAACCGGATCGCCTCGTCTGATCTTTTATACAGTTGAGTTGCTGAACCATCTGGGGCACTCGGCTGGCCTATCGAATATGGCTTACTCGTCTGCCGGGGCTGCTCCACCTTCAGTAATGGATCTCTCTGCCGAGGTGTGGGCAGATGGTGTCGACCTTCATTGGAAGCAGTACCATTCAGAAGCGGCACCCGATATGCTCCGGATCCACAGGAAGTTGCTGGATCCGGCAGATGCAAAGAAGTCGTCCGAGAGTAGCGGTCCGGAGCCGGTAATGCTGACCTTGCTTGTAAAGCCCAAAGACGGCAAAGATCGCGGGGAGGCGCTGGACGCAACCGCGATGTTCGGCCGCCGCTATGAGTATTGGATTGAACGAGTGGCGCAGGCCAACCTGGAAAGCCATTCCATCGAACTTCTAAGCGGGCCCAGCAACGTCGTTCAGATAGAGACGAAGGATGTATTTCCCCCAAAGCCCCCTCAGCAACTGGCAGCAGTTGCGGTGGAAGACCAGCACGTGATCGATCTATCCTGGTCGCCAAACACTGAAGCGGATCTGGCTGGCTATGTGGTCTACCGTAGCGAAGGCGGCGGCAAACCCGAGCGAGTGTCGCCAAGTAATACCCCGTTAGTCGCACCGTCCTTCCGGGACATCTCCGCGCTGCCCGGTCACAACTATCGCTACTCCGTCAGTGCATTGGACCGGAGCGGAAATGAGAGCCCGCGCTCGATCGAGGCGGAAGAATCCCTCCCCCAGTAGACACTGCACTTAATGAGGAACAATGAAGTATTGCCGCTTCCAAACGGAGAATGGACCGCAGTATGGCGAAGTGGTCGAGCGCAGCGGCCAGATGTGGATTAACCAGCTGATACCGCCACCGCCAGAGGATAGCGCCACCCAACTCTTCCGTGGAATTTTTGAGGCAATCCCCTTCGCGGCGGCGACCTTGCTGGCGCCGGTTACCCCTTCGAAGATCGTGTGCGTCGGTCGGAATTACCTGGATCATGCCAGAGAACTGGGAAACGATCTCCCCGCCGAACCGCTGCTGTTTCTCAAAGCGCCTTCTGCCCTGCTCGCTCCCGGTGGCACCATTTGGATCCCTCCTGCTTCCGAACGGGTGGACTTTGAAGGAGAGTTGGCCATCGTCATTGGCAAGCGTGCCAGCCGCATTGGCCCGGAGGAAGATGTGAAGCCCTATATCCGCGGCTACACCATCGTGAATGATGTGACCGCCCGGGATCTGCAAAATAAAGACGGCCAGTGGACGCGCGCGAAGGGCTTCGACACATTCTGCCCGGTGGGACCGATCGTATCGGACGAGATTGATCCGGCCGCGGGAGTGACCGTGGAAACACGGCTTAACGCCGAGGTTCGCCAGCATGGAACGACGCGGGATCTGATCTTCCCCGTCGCAGCCCTACTGCGCTATATAACGGCAGTAATGACTCTGGAACCGGGAGATCTGATCCCGACGGGGACCCCAGCCGGGGTGGGTCCAATGCATCGCGGGGATCGCATGGCGGTGACCATCGAAGGTCTTGGCACGCTGATGAATGTCGTGGGGTAAGACAGTCGGCCTGATTCGAATCGGTATCCGACCGCTGATCTATCGCCAAACAGCCTTTCAAAGCTCTGCAGCGAGCACTATTGGGACGTGAGCAACCGCTGCAGAGCGGATTTATGCTGTTGAGCAGGACGCTAACAACTCTTTAGCTACCTTCACCGAGCGTAGGCTTACTCACGAATTCACATCGTTAAAAGAAGGCAAGCCAGATGACAAAGAAGCTCTTTCTTGTTTCGGTATTACTCCTCGCCATGGTGTCTTTTTCAAGGGGTCAGGTCATAACCCCCGGAGCAAAGGTCTATGTCGCTCCCATGGCAGATAGTTTTGACGTATATGTATCGGCTGCACTACGGAAAAAGGATGTCCCACTCGTAGTCGTCACGTCAAAGGACGCTGCTGATTACATCCTTTCTGGAACCTCCAATTCGCAGAAGGCTGGCTGGGCTAAGATAGCTTTCCTAGGTAACATACATTCCTCGGAAGAGGCGAGCATCACGTTGGCTGATGTCAAAACGAGCGTGGTTGTCTAGGCTTATAACGTCAATAAAGGCAGTTCAGCACGCGGCAAACAGAGTACAGCTGAAGCATGTGTCAAGCACCTTAAAGAAGAGATAGAAAAAGGACAGAAGGCCCCGAAGTAACCAGCTGAGTCAATGTCTTACTACGGACCGGTTGCGCACGCGGTAGCGGCCTAGAACGTTTTATTCGGTCCCATGCTGCGGCGCATCTTTCCACTGATGGCCGCAAGACTCACAGAACCATTCGTTGACCGGATCAGCCGATTCAAGCAGCGGATCCGGGGTGCCGCAGCGGGGACAATCCGGAGACTCAAAATCCCCCGACTCTTTTGCCGCCTCGTATTGGTCCTTTGCTTCGTCTGAAATGGGCTGTGCAAGCACTTCTTGCGCGCGCTCTACATCGTCGGGGGCGAGTTGCAGCCGGGGCATGGTACTGCCCGCTGAGGGTGGCGTGACCACCTTACTGAGAATCCCTGCTATCTCTAGAGACCAGTAGGCCATGACAGCCTCCTCCAGAGTGCGAAAATTGCCGAGCAGAGCGTTTCCATCTGGGGTCATATCGATCGCCAGAGAGACTATCCCCGGCGCCTCGACCGATGGGCCGGGGCGGGATTCCGGCAATTCAAGCTTTCTACGCTGGAATTCCTCGCGCAAAACCTTCTGAGCGATGTCTGTCAAGTCCTCGTACTGCGCTGCCAGCTCTTTCAGTTCCCTGTCATACATGCTGCCATAGTGCTTTGCCAATCGCTGGTAGTCGCGCGCTTCATCGTTCATCGCTGGCTCCTCGGAAACACTCCGAGAGCGAAGTATAGCGGAGCCATTGAAAACGCATCGGAACGAAGAGAGGGCGCCGATTACTCGACGCCCTCTCTTCTAGTTGATCCTTCGACAAATCAGAGCATTTACTGCAGCAGAGTTCCGTTTTCCTGCTCGACCTTCGCCTCTTCCGGCGGGATGACGACAGCCGCAGCAACCTTGTCATCTCCCTCCAGATGCAGCAGGCGAACGCCTTGCGTGGAGCGTCCAGCGGCGCGGATGGTCTTGGTATCGATGCGGATGATCTTGCCGTATTGGCTGATAACCACCAACTCCGAGGTCTCGTCCACAAGCTGAATCGCGGTAACCTTGCCGTTGCGAGCCGTGGTCTTGACGTTGATGACTCCCCTGCCCCCACGCGTCTGCAGGCGGTACGCATCTACGTCCGTGCGCTTGCCGTATCCAATAGAAGTGACCGAAAGAATCAGGCATAGGCACTCTGCTCCGTCCTCTTCCTTCACACGCTGCAGGGGAGTTACGGCGATGCCCACTACGTAATCCGTCTTCTGCAGATCGATGCCGCGAACCCCTCGCGCCGGGCGGCCCATGGAGCGAACATCGTTCTCATCAAAGCGGATAGCCATGCCGTCATGCGTGGCGAGAAAGATGATCTGCCTGCCATCGGTAAGGCGCGCGCCGATCAGCTCATCGTCCTCATCAATACCGATGGCGATAATTCCACGAGCCATGACGTTGGAGAAGTCCTTCAACGGGGTTTTCTTCACTGTTCCCTTGCGGGTGGCGAAAAAAACGAACTTGCCCTCTTCCTCCAGGTTGCGCACCGGCAGGATGTTGCGAACCGTCTCGCCGGGCTGGAGATTGAGAAGTGAGGCCATCGACTTGCCCTTACCTGCCGCGCTCACATCGGGAATCTCATAGACCTTCAGCCAGTAGACACGGCCGGTGTTGGTAAAGCAGAGCAGATAGGCGTGAGTAGAGTCGATAATCAACTGCGAGACAAAGTCTTCCTCCCGCGTCTTCATGCCGAGACGGCCCTGACCTCCGCGCCGCTGCTGGCGATAAGTGGAAATGGGCGTGCGCTTGAGATAGCCGGAGTGCGAAACCGTCACGGCGACTTGTTCGTCGGCGATCAGGTCTTCAAGTTGCAGCTCGGCAGTCTCATCCAGAATTTGCGTGCGGCGTTGGTCGCCATACTGCTTTCGGATTTCTTCCAGCTCGGAAACAATGACGCGGCGCAGCTTCTTCTCTGAACCAAGAATCGATTCGTATTCGGAGATGCGTCCGCGGACGTCGGTCAATTCCTTCAGAATTTCGTCGATTGAAAGCAGCGTTAGGCGATAAAGCTGCAGTTCGAGCACGGCGTCGATCTGCTTAAAGCTGAGACCCAACTCCTGATTGAGGTTGGTAGTGTCCTTGTCGAGCTGGATGACAATATCTTTGCTCTTACCGAAGCGGAAGAGGTTTTCGCGTGCATCGGCGCGGCTGCTCGACGCACGAATAATCTTGATCACCTGGTCGAGGTTGTCGAGGGCGATCTTGTAACCTTCGAGGATGTGTTCGCGTTCGCGCGCTTTGCGCAACAGGAAAGCCGTGCGGCGGCGAACCACATCCACGCGATGGTCTATAAAGTGGCGGATGGCCTCGGCCAGACCGAGTTCCTTGGGCTGGTTATTCACCACCGCAAGGAAGATCATGGAGAAGCTCTCCTGCATCTGCGTGTGCTTGTAGAGCTGGTTCAAGACGATCTGCGCTTCGGCTGTGCGCTTCAACTCGATCACGATACGCATGCCATCACGGTCGCTCTCATCGCGGATGTCGGAGATGTCGTCGATGATCTTTTCGTTGACGAGATCGGCGATGCGCTCGATGAGCTTGGATTTGTTGACCTGGTAGGGGATCTCAGTAACGATGATCGCCTGCTTGTCCTTGGTCATGTTTTCGACAGCGGCACGGGCGCGCATCAGGAAGCGTCCGCGACCTGTCCTGTACGCCTCGGCAATACCGCTGCGACCGTAGAGGAAACCGCCGGTGGGGAAATCCGGTCCCTGTACGTACTTCAGCACTTCGGCCAATCCGGCGTGAGGATCGTTGACCAGCTCGATCGTGGCGTTGATAACCTCGGTGAGATTATGCGGCGGGATATTGGTCGCCATGCCGACAGCGATGCCGTTCGATCCATTCACGATCAGGTTGGGTATACGAGTTGGCAGCACCGAAGGCTCAAGAGTCGATTCGTCATAGTTGGGGACAAAGTCCACCGTCTCCATGTCAATATCGGCAAGCATCTCGCCCGCGACTCGCATCATGCGGCACTCGGTGTAACGCATGGCAGCCGGTGGGTCGCCGTCCACGGAACCGAAGTTGCCTTGCCCGTCAATCATGGGGTAACGCAGGCTGAAGGGTTGCGACATACGCACCATCGTGTCGTAAATGGCGGAGTCGCCATGGGGGTGAAAGACGCCCATTACGTAGCCAACGACCTTGGCGCACTTGGTGTACTTTTTGTTGTGCTGCAATCCCATGTCGTGCATGCCGTAGAGAATGCGGCGATGCACCGGCTTGAAGCCGTCGCGGATATCTGGAAGCGCTCGACCGATGATGACGGACATGGAATAGTCGAGATACGAGCGCCGCATCTCGTCTTCAATGTTGATCGGGATGATGCTGGCGGCACCGGTGGTATCCGGTCGAAGACCGTCTTTGCCGTCTCCGCCGAGGGGTAGCTGGGGGTTCTGATCGTCTGCCATAAGGAGTGGGGTGATTCAGGTAGTCAGAAACAATAGCGCGGACTCGCGTAGTGGGATTCCAAACACCCTGAAATTAACCTAACTCTATGATACGCAAATAGTTACCTGTAGGCAAGCGATTGGCGCTCGAATAACTCTAATGTTGCGAGTCACTTGCAATTCATCGCGTGAGCAGGGGCAATCCCGCGACAGAAAAGACCGCTTGGCACAATAAAACGCTGCCTGTGGCGAAGAGGAATATCCGGCGATGTCGGCTTTCCAGAACGTCGGCGAAGACTCCGGCAATGAATGTAACAAGGAAAGGAAGTGCCCAAAGCCAGGGCTGGGCCTGCACGCCGGTGGTGACCATGACAAGGAGCGGCAACGTGACAAGCAGGGGTGCAGTGTTGCCGAAATAGCGCGCAGGTTTCATGACCAGATAAAGCGCTAAGGCCGCTGCCGCCGCGAGGGAGATGCCGGTGTTGAGCACGTTGGAAAAGAAGAGATGCGCCGGCAGAAACGAGAGGCTGATCCGGGCGACGCCACTGCGGAAGACGTAGCTGAATGCATCCGGATGGAAGGCGTATGAGGCGAAGAGCAGCAGCAAGGTTCCTAAGCTGGTGATCATCAGGATGGGTATGACATATGCGCGGCGCCCCTCGGCAAGGTACGCGAGGAATACAAATGCGAACAGGAAAGCGACGAGCACGGCAGCCACGTGTGCGGCCGCGGTAAATCCCAAAGTGGCGGTCAACAGGATGAGGCGCGGCCGCCACTTATGCCGCGGCCCTTGCATTGCGTGGGCCACTCCAATCGCCGTATACACTGCGGCATATAGGCCCAGGGCGGCGAGAATCTCATTATTCGCAGTGGTGCACGCGCGAACAATATCCGGTGAAAAGCAGTAAAGGGCAAGTGCAACAAATCCGCCCTCGTTGCCGTAGAGCCTGCGCGTGACCCACCACAATGCGCCTCCCAGTGCCAGGCCTGCCAGCACAAAGGACAGGCGGGTCAGCAACAGTATAAAACTGAGTTGATGGCGCGCCTCCCATGTGGACGTCTCAGCGGATTCTCCGGCCAGCATGCGCTGCACGGTGAGTGGAAGGCCAGCGGCGCGGTAGCCGAGTGTGCCGTCATGGATATTTCCGCAACTAGTGAAGTATCCCGCGAGCGGGGAGGGCTTCTCCCACATCTCGCGCCCGCAGCGTGCAAACTGGTAGTCGCGATCGGTAAGCGTCTGGTGGTGAATCACCCAGAGACACTGCGATAGCAGCATGAGCAGTAGCAGCGCGGCAAATTGCTGGGGACGCTCGAAGCGAAATTTTCTTATCCTGGAAAAGATCATTGCGTGGACGAACTTGACTAGAGCAGCGTAACTGAACAGTGTAACGGAGTCGCGACACAGCAGCACCCTCGATCGATGAGAAGATACTTTGGCATTGGAATAAGGCGTCCAGTGGAAAATAGTTGAACGGTTTGCACGCGACGACGGTCTTCCATTGTGAACGGGCAATACAGGTTGAACGGAGATGGCGGGTGGGAAAGGGAGGCGAATCGAGCGATGAACGATTTCGAGAGCTTGTTCACCGCCAATCGCAGTTCGTCTTTCGCGTGGCCTACGCCATGTTGAGAAACGCTGCCGACGCAGAGGATGTAGTGCAGGAGACATTTTTCAAGCTCTACCGCACCAACGCCTGGGCCGGGATGCGGGACGAGAAAGCATTTCTGGCGCGCACTGCGTGGCGAATCGCCGTGGACCGGCTGCCCAGACGCAAGGAAGAGGATTTGGATTTCGAGAGCGCATCGACGGCTGCAAGTCCCGAGGCTGCGGCAATCACTGGGAACATGAATGCACTGGTACGCCAGAGGATTGATGCCCTGCCGCAAGAGCTGCGCCAGCCACTAGTGCTCTCCGCTTTGGACGAGCTGACTTCACCCGAGATTGCACTTGTGATGGGGATACCGGAAGGGACGGTGCGGTCGCGACTCATGCGAGCACGAGCACTGCTGAAAGAGAAGTTAGCCGTTGTAATGGATGGGCACAATGCAAAGTGACGATCTGGACAAGCTGCTGCAAGAGGGGCTGGAGAGCTACTGCGACGCTGAGCCACTTGCCGGGCTGGAAGAGCGAGTGCTTCGACATGTGCGGGACAAGCGCACGGTCATCAGGTGGACGTGGTTTGGCTGGGCGGCTGCCACGGCGTGTGCATCCCTGCTGCTGGCAGTGATCTTCGGAAATTTCGGGGGCTGGCCGCTCGACAGCCGGTTGACGAAGGGTGTGCATTCGACGACTGCGGATGGGCCTCTAAGCAGCGAGCTTCGAGTTGATCGCGGGAGCGCTGCTGAGAAGACCGCTCCGCACATATCGAACGAGGTTGCGGCAAACGTGCCGCAGCGACAAGCAGTCCATGCACACGGTGGGAGGGGCCTGGTGTCTCTCAAGAGGAAGACAAGGCGGGAGGAGCTGCCCAAGCTGGAGGTGTTCCCTACGCCACATCCCTTATCGCCAGAGGAGAGGGCGCTGGTGGAGTTCGTGAATCAACATCCGACGGAAGCTGCACAGTTAGTCGATGCGGAGAGGCGGAGTTCCGAGCCGATCCAAATCGCGGCAATTCACATCGAGCCGTTGAATACAGATGGCCCGCAACAGGAGGAGGAGAAGAATGCGAACGACCACTAAGTTATGGGTTGTGTCTTTAGCTGTGTGCTTCGTAATGGCGACGGGCTACGGGTGGGCGCAGGAAAACAACGAAGCAGGGAAGCAGGCCGCAATTGACACAGCGGTGGCGCGCGCGCAGGGTGGACCGTTCTATCACCTGGACTTTGTCGTGAAGGATGTAGATGGTAACAAGGTGATCAACAGCCGTAGCTATTCCACTTCCATTCAAAATGGCCACAACTCGATCCGTGCTGGTGCGCGGGTGCCGGTGCCAACAGGCACATATAACACCGGTAGCAGCATGGCCGGGCAATTCCAGTACCAGATTTTGGATGTAGGCGCGAATTTCGATTGTGGAGATGCAAAGGAAGTGGATGGCAAGCTCGAACTTAGGGTCAAGGCTGAATTGAGCAGCTTCGTCGAGCAGCCGGGAGCAGTAAAAGCGCAACCTGTCGTCCGTCAAAACAAGTGGGATGCGGACGTAATCGTACCCCTGGGAAAACCCACGACAATTTTCTCTTCTGACGATGTTTCCAGCAAGAGCAAGATTCAGGTGGAACTGACGGCTACGTTGATTAAGTAAGTGAATGTGAACATCAAGCGTCCTGCCATTCGCGGGGCGCTTTGCTTTGCGGGTGCGTCGGCGTTAGACTCCGAAACAAATGGCGAAGGCGGAAGATAATCCGGCGCGGCTGGTTTCAGCAGCCCCTGCCGAGGAAGAAGAGCCCTTTGAACTGAAGCTGCGGCCCCGGCGGCTGGCGGAGTTCATTGGGCAAGAGAAGGCGAAGGAGCAACTCGCAATCGCGCTCGAAGCGGCCAGGACACGCGGCGAGGCGCTCGACCACGTACTGCTTTTTGGTCCCCCGGGCCTGGGCAAGACAACGCTGGCGACCATCATTGCGAACGAACTCGATGTTGGTTTTCAGCAAACCTCCGGGCCCGCGTTGCAGATTCAGGGCGACCTGACCGCAATTCTCACCAACCTGCGCGATCGCCAGGTGCTGTTTCTGGATGAGGTTCACCGCTTGCAGCCGGTTCTCGAAGAGAAGCTGTACACCGCCCTAGAAGACTACAAGCTGGATATCATCATCGGCCAGGGTCCGGCGGCGCGCACCCACGTGATGGATATCAAGCCCTTCACTTTTGTTGCTGCGACTACGCGGCCGGGCCTGCTCTCGTCGCCCCTTCGCTCACGCTTCGGCATCCTGCTGCGGCTGCAATTCTACACAGAGGATGAGCTGCGCTTCGTGGTTGAGCGGTCGGCTGAAGTCATGCAAATTTCCATCGATCGCGACGGTGCCGCCGAAATTGCGCTGCGCTCTCGCGGGACACCGCGCATCGCGAATCGCCTGTTGCGGCGCGTGCGCGACTACGCACAGGTAAAGGGCACGGGCGTCATCGACCTGCCAACGGCACAGGCTGCCCTGAAGATGCTGGAGGTGGACGCACATGGCTTTGACGAGTTGGATCGCAAGCTCTTGCTCACGATTATCGAGAAGTACGACGGCGGACCAGTGGGGCTGAATACATTAGCCGCGACACTGGCCGAAGAAGAGGACGCACTAGAAGAAGTGTACGAACCCTTTCTGATCCAGATTGGCTTTCTCGATCGCACGCCGAGGGGCCGCGTTGCAACCCGGCTGGCCTATGAACATTTTGGACTCCCGCATCCGCGCAAGCAGCTATTGTTTTAGGAATACGATTCCAGCAATCGGCCGGGAGTGCCGAATCGCTCAATGCAAGGAGGATCCATAATGGCACGAACCGAATCCGTAATGCTCCCACTGCAAACACCAGCTCCGGACTTCGCGCTTCCTGACGTGACTACGGGCGCGATCATCAAACTCGCCGACTTTGCCGGTCGCGACGCTTTTCTAGTCATGTTCATTTGTCGCCACTGTCCATTCATCCAGCATATCGAACGCGGGCTGGGCCAATTAGGCAGGGACTACTCCAAACAATCGCTGGGAATTGTAGCCGTTAGCAGCAACGATACGTTCAGCTTTCCCGAAGACGCGCCTGAAAGCCTGCGCGAACAGGCGGCAGAAGTGGGGTTCATCTTTCCTTACCTCTTTGACGAGACGCAGGAGGTGGCGCGGGATTATGGCGCGGCTTGCACTCCGGATCTTTTTCTATTCAATCGCGAGCGGAAACTCGTCTATCGCGGTCAATTCGACAGCAGCCGCCCGGGAAATCATGTGCCCGTCACGGGCGAAGACCTGCGCGAAGCGATCGACGCCGTGCTGGCGGACAAACCAGTGAAAGCGGAGCAGCAGCCCGCCCTGGGCTGCAGCATAAAGTGGAAGTGACCTGAGCTTGAAATTGAAAATTCGAGGTCTGGGTCGCCCGTGAGAGCGACACGGAATTTTTTTCATGCCCTACTTTGCCGCAACCGTCCCAGCCGGTGCGCCATATTCGATCCTGATCGTTTGGATCTCATAAGGCTTAATCGCGAAGGTCAACTTGTCATTGGATAGGCTGGCATCTCCTGAAATCGGGTTCTCCATCATGTCCGCAACCGAGACGGACTTAGCGCCCGCTGGAATTGTAGCTGTGACGGTGGCAGATTTTCCTGCCCACTCATAGACGCGCAGCAGCAGCGCATTGCCATCCTCCGATTTTTTGAGCGCGGTGAGTGCGACGTTCTCTGGCGTGACGTTGACGAACGAGTGCTCAGCAGGCCATTCACCCCCGTGATTGGAGAGCTGCATGGCGGTCAAGGGATAGTTTGTTTCGTAGCCGCGCCGCATGCTCAGCGCCGTTTTCCAGTCTCCCTCGTGCGGGTAGAGCCAGAAGGCGAAGTGCTGATGGCCACGATCCGCGTCGGGATCAGGCCATGTAGGCGAACGCAGCAGGGTAAGGCGCAGTACATTGTCCTTCGCATCGTAGCCATACTTGGATTCATTGATCAATGTAAGGCCATGCTGCGCGTCGCCAAGATCGGCCCATCGCATTGCGGGCACTTCAAACTGCGCCGATTCAAAGCTGTTGTTCCGCGTGGTGGGACGCTGGACCGTTCCGTAAGGAATTTCGTAGGTAGCCTTGGCGCTCGATGCCGAGAGCGGAATCGCGGCCTTCAGGAGGACGTGAGTTTCGTGCCAATCGATGTTGTTCGTGATCTTGACCATCGGCGATCCGGCCTCGAGCGAGATATCCTGTATAAACTTTGAGCTCTGCCATGTGCGTGTGACGCGGATGGTGCCGCGCATGGGGCCGCTCTCGACGAGTTGGATTGAATCGACCTTATCGATGGGAATGAAGGAATCCAGCGTGCCGGGGTCGATGTTCCAAGCATCGTAATCCTTCGGAAGATCCTTGAATGTCTGCAGCTGATTGCCGCAGCCGCCATGGGCAATGCTGTCAAAGCTGGTCTTCTTATCGACGAGGCTGGTGATGCAGCCAGTATGAGGATCGACGGCAACCCGCAGTAGAGAATTTTCAAGACTCTGACTGGTTGCTTTGAGGTCGGACGTCTCCGCCTTGGACGACGTTGCAGCGCGGGCATATAGCACCCGGTAACCAAGGGCGGGCACGTCAGTCGTCACCTGAACATGGAAACTGTGTGTCGTAGGATTCAACAGCTTCACATCGGCAAAGAGCGTCTTGCCTGCTGCATCCGTAATCTGGATTGCGGGCGTCGCTTCTGGCATCTGGACGGTGAACTCTACGGCATCAGAACGCTGCCAACCGAGAGGATTAAAGACTGCAACGGGAACGCCCTTGCCGTTGGTGTTGATGTAACTCGTCAGCGTCTGCAGTGCTCCTAACTGAGCTTCCCTGGTCTCCAGCCGGACCACGTCAGTGTCCTTATCCGCGTCGCGATAGATAACGCCGATACCGGAACCGGCCGCCGTATCGTGGAATTGATTAAACAGAATCTTCTTCCAACCATCGGTCAGTTTTGCCTGCGGGTAGTCCCTGCCTTGAAGCCAGGCGAGCGACGAAAACTTCTCCGCGTTGAGGAGCAGTTCTTCCCCCTCACGCATATTCCGTTTGTGGTTGGCCTGCGTCGTCATGACGCCGCGGTGATACTCGAAGTAAAGTTCATCGTTCCAGACGGGAAGGCCCACCTTACCCTGAGGGGGCGGGGGTAGCACCGTCGACTTTGCAGCGAGCGAAGTGTAGTTCCAGACAGGAGCGTGTTCCGTGTCGAGGTGCGTTTCGACGTCGGAGAAAAAGCTCTGTGCTGTCCCAAACTTCGTTTTGGGGTACACGACATCGGGACCAGTCCACTTCATACCGGAATCGAGCATGGCGCGTGTTGGGCCACCGCCGTGGTCGCCGATTCCATAGAGGTGCATCATCTCAGTCGTACCCGGATTGAGTTTGCGGGCAGCGGCAAAATCCTCGGCCATGCGTACTGGCTCCACCTGATTGACGTAATCATGCGGAAAATAAGTTAGGACGCGGCTGCCATCCGGCGACTGCCACCAGAATAGTTTCAAGGGAAGTTGGTTGGTATCGTTCCACATCATCTTCTGCGTAACAAAGTAGTCGATACCCGACTTCTTGTAGATCTGAGGAAGTTGCCAAGTATAGCCGAAGGAATCGGGATTCCAGCCAATGCGAACGTCTCCGCCAAAGGTCTCCTTGAAGTTGCGCTTGCCGATGAGGATCTGGCGAACTAACGATTCTCCGTCGGGCATGTTCAGGTCGGGTTCCACCCACATGCCGCCGACGACCTCCCAGCGGCCTTGTTTGTAAGACTCCTTCATCTGCTTACACATGTCGGGATACTTATCGCACATCCAGTCGCTGTAAGCGGCGGCAGACTGGGTGAACGTATATTGCGGATACTCGCGCTGGAGTTGCAGAGCGGTGGACCATGTCTTGCGAACTGCCTCCACCGTTTCCGTCCATGGCCAGAGCCACGCCGCATCGATATGCGAGTTGCCGGTCAGCCGAATATTTGCAGTCTGCAGGACGGATTTTAGCGATTGGAGCGAAACTTGCGCGGCGCGCAGAGAGGCATCGAAGGCAGTTTGGTTCGCGCGATCCAAGGCTCCAAGATCCACCATGGCCAGCGCGGCATCCAGTTGGTTCAGGTCGCCGGTCGCATCGAGCGATGGAAGCAATACCTGGGCTGAGCGAGCCTCCGCAGTCAATACTTCCGGATCGGGACGGGACTCCGCGAAGTCAATTCTGGCCTCGGCCGCATCAAAACTTTTCTTATCGACTGTGGCCAGCAACTTAACCGCAACCAGAATTTTCTCTCCTGGCTTTGCAGGCTCAAACAATACGATGGGCTCCAGATCTTCTCCCAGTGCTACGCGACGGCCATTGAAATAGATGATCTGAGGCATAGGGCCATTCGCGCCCGCGCGGAACTGAAACCAGATGCGCGCTCCCGTCAGGTCGTAGCCATTTAAAGTCCTGGGCACTTCAATCCACCTGCGGAACCACATGGCGTCGGTGGAGAATTGCGTTGGCTTCTCCACCTTGGCCCAGCCCGAATCGTCCAGCGTGGGCGATTCCCCATGAGCCATGTCGCCCTCGTGATAGGCCCAGCCCTGCACAGCCAGATTGCTAAGGGAAGTGAGGCGCTTGACAACTTCAGTGCTCTTTGGACTAAGCGCCGAAGTCGTTCCTGTCGCTTGTGCCCGGAGCATAACGGGGGCGAATAGCGGAACCGTTAGGGTGAGCAGCACAACCGTCGGGACGAGAGAGCGCCAAAGCGGAGCAAAAGAGGCGAAACGAGGCATGGAGTATTCTCCGAAAGTTACCGCAAGTACAGCGGTGAAATGAGGGGACCCCTGAGTATATAGGCTTGAATGCCCTAATGGAAAGGTTACCAGCAGACGAATGGCATCCAGGCAGCGGCTTTTTCTGAAAATGAACTAGAGCGACAGCGTCTTAAGATACTCGCGGAAGCTGGGACCCAGGTCTTCGCGTTTCAGCGCAAACTCGACGGTAGCCTTGAGCATTCCAAACTTGTCACCCGCGTCGTGCCGCTTGCCTTCAAATTTGTAGCCGTAAACTCTTTCGTATTGCAACAGGCCCTTGATGCCATCTGTAAGTTGCAGTTCGCCTCCGGCGCCGGGCTTGATCCGTTCCAGGATGTCGAAAATTTTCGGCGTTAGGATATATCGGCCAATGATTGCGTTTTTAGACGGGGCGTCCTCCATCGTCGGCTTCTCGACCATATTCTTAACTTCGAGGATGCGCGGATCTTCAGCCAGAGGCGTGCAGTCCAGAACTCCGTATGAAGAGATCGACGGACCCTCCACCTCCTGTGTGGCAAGGACTGAGCCCTGAACCTTGTCGTATACGTCGATCATCTGCTTGAGGCAGGGCACTTCCGCATCGATAACATCATCGGGGAGGATGACGGCGAAAGGTTCATCGCCAATCAAGTCTCGGGCTACGAGGATTGCATGGCCAAGGCCAAGCGACTCCTTCTGCCGTACGGAGATGATGCGCGCCAAACTGGAAACCTGCCGGGTCATCTCAAGCAAATCCATCTTGCCGCGTGCTTCGAGCAGCGCTTCCAGTTCATAGCTCTTGTCAAAGTGATCTTCGATGCAATCTTTGCCTCGACCAGTGATGACGATGATGTCCTCGCATCCGGCGGCGATGGCTTCCTCCACGCCATACTGGATGATGGGCTTGTCCACCAGGGCCAACATCTCTTTAGGAATGGATTTAGTGGCCGGCAGGAAACGTGTACCTAAGCCCGCTGCGGGGAAAACTGCTTTACGAACCTTCGTTCTAATCAATTAATCCTCCTCGTCATCTTTGACACTTGTTCAGCAGATCAACCGATGAAGCGCGATACAGGCGTCCCGCCTCGCTACGTACGCAGTCACCCGTCGCAGATCATACACATTGGCACAGGTACGCGCATTCCACTCCGAAGTGTCGAACATCGCTACAGCGCAGGCGACGCATCACCCAGGATGGCTCTGCGAACGATCGCAATCGGAGGAAATCCTTGCCGCATGAAGTTGTCGTGAAACTGTTGCAGCGAGAAGCTCTCTCCCTGCTTTTTCTGGACGTCGACGCGGAGCTTCAGTATTTCCAATTTGCCTAGCGTGTAATAAAGGTAAGTGGGATCCGAAGTGCCCCGCTTGGTTTCAACCAATGCACTTTCACGCGACTGGTAGCCTTCTTTGACGAAGAAATCGACCGCTTGGTCGAAGCTCATATTGCCGGTGTGCATTTGGATGCCAACAATAAAACGCGCATCGCGCAGCAATGCATCCTGCAGTTGACCAAGACGCAGAAGCTTCGCCTCGCGCGCGTCCCTTGCGCCGGCACCGGGCTGCCCATACCCCGCATCCAGCATCATCTGTTCGCAATAGTGCGCCCAGCCTTCAACATTGGTGCTCGCCCCGATAAGCTTGCGTACCTTGCTGGGAGCTTCGGGAACCCAGAGGAACTGAATGTAATGCCCCGGATATGCCTCGTGCACGGAAGTGCTGACAATCGTCCCGATATTGAAGCTCGCCATGTACTCGGAGACGTGTTGCGAAGTCCAACCCTTCTCTGGCAGTGTGACGTTGAAATAGGCTTCGTGGGCGATCTTCTCGAATGGCCCGGGCGTATCCATCGAGGCAAACGTGATGGCGCGCATGAACGGCGGCGTCTCTTCGAGAATTGGCCGGATATCCGATGGAATCGTGATGATGTGCTTCTGCTGAATGAACTGAATCAAGCCATCGAACGTGTCGCGGAAGCTCTGTAACAAATGATCGGGAGCGGGGTGTGCCGCGCCGAGTTCTTCGAGGGTCTGGCGCGGGGTTTTGGCCGCTTCTACTTCTTTGGCGATGCGGTTGAAATCAGCTTGGTTCTTGTGCAGGTCCGCGCGACCAATCTCAAGAAGCTGGGCAAGCGGCGTATCGACCATTTCGTCAAAGTGGAGTTTATCCTGAAAGGCTTTCGCGCCGATGCGATAGTCGCCATTTGAGCGGGGCAGGAGATCGGTCTTCAGCCAGTTCTCATAGCTCTCCAGGGCGGCGATGACTTCGGCGTTCGACTTCGTGAACTCAGCCTTTGAAGTCGCATCGGTAGCTCGCTCGAATGCCAGCGGTACATCGCTCTTGAAAAAGCTGATGATTCCCGGCAGTTGCGCTATCGCAATCTCAGTGTAGATACGTGGCGGATTCTTGAGATTCCGGCGCGCCGCGACGAAGGCCGCAGTCATTTGCTTTTCGCGAGCGACAAGAGACTTCAGCCTCTCATCCTGCGAGGCAAACTTGCGTTCCATCAAAGAGAAGGCGCTATTGGTGATGCCGCCTGAATAGTTGTCGGGGTTCTTTTCCCAAGGACGGATGACATCCAACATCAGCAGCGTGGACTGAATGTTATTGCGAAGCAGGGTCAGGTCGTCCTGCGATACCTGGTCGAGTTGGCTGCCCGTAACGTCGGCGAATTTCTTTTCGAAGGAACGGAGCGAGGCTATCTGATCTTTTATGGCTGCGCCCGAGTAATCCTCCAGGAGCGAGTCATACTGGTGGAAGCCAGCGAGCGTGCCCGCTGTGGGCGCGTACTTGAAGTAAGTCTGCTCAAAATATTGATCGGCGAGAGCGCGGAACGCCGTCACAGCCTGTGCGGAAGGGACGGCAGCAGATTGCTGCGCGGTCCCGTTCTGAGTCGTGCTCATGAGGCCTCCCAACACCATTAAAACGATGAGCGATTTGCGGATCACAGCTATGCCCTCTCTATTTGTAATCGTGATTGTTTTTTCCTTGTAACCGTCATTGACCTTAATACTACGAGGCAACCTCTACCAACTCTAAAGATTCAAGGAGTGATCTGACTTCCGCGAAGACTTCTTCCGGCTTGACTGCTATCAGCGGAAAGCGAAGAATGCCCTGCGGGGTGAACTGAGCGCCACGCTTAGCGTTGGTGGCTACCAGCTGCATCAGGCGACCGGGATCCACGTTGGCCTTCTCGGTAAAGCGGACGTGCAATTGATCGCGCTTGCGGTCCACCTGGGAGATGCCGATGCGCTGGCACTCAAGACGCAGATTCGCTGCTTCGAGGAGATGGATGGCCGACTCCGGTAAATCGCCGTAACGGTCTTGCAGCTCGGCGCGCACGTCAGCGATGACTGCCTCACTCTGCGCACCGGCAATCTTCTTGTAGATGCGCAGCCTCTGGTTCTCTTCCGCGATGTAGGATTCATCCACGCGCAGACTGATGCCAAGATTCAATTGCGTGGTCGCATGCTCCGGGAGATCCTCGCCCTTCAGCTTGCTCACGGCCTCTTCCAACATGCTGGTATAAAGCTCAAAGCCGACGGCTTCGATGTGTCCACTCTGCTCGCCACCCAGCATGTTGCCAGCGCCCCGCAATTCCAGGTCAAGTGCAGCGATTTTGAAGCCGGCGCCAAGATCGGAGAACTCCTTGAGAGCAGCTAGGCGGCGACGCGCAACCTCGGTCAGTTCTTGTTCGGGCGGGATCAGCAGATACGCATATGCGCGGCGGTTGGAGCGGCCGACCCGTCCGCGCAATTGGTATAGCTCGGAGAGTCCGTGGCGGTCAGCGCGATTGATAACTATAGTATTTGCCAGCGGGATATCCAGACCGTTCTCGATAATGGTCGTCGCTACAAGTACGTCGTATTCGTGGTGCATGAAGCCGAGCATGGCGCGCTCCAGTTCCGCCTCGCCCATCTGGCCGTGGCCGACGATCACGCGCGCCGAGGGAACGAGTTCGTTGATCTTTGCGGCCAATTCGTAGATGGTCTCGACCCGGTTGTGAACGAAGTAAACCTGTCCACCGCGCTCCAACTCCACTTCCAGCGCAGATCGAATCAGCTTCTCATCGAACTTGGCCACCACCGTCTGAATCGCCATGCGGTCTTTCGGGGGTGTCTCAATCACGCTCATATCGCGCAGGCCCACCAATGACATGTGCAGCGTGCGGGGAATCGGCGTCGCCGACATCGCCAGTACGTCGATCTCGCGCCGCATCTGCTTCAGGCGTTCCTTGTGGCGGACACCGAATCGTTGCTCCTCGTCGACGATGAGCAGGCCGAGTTCCTGAAATTTGAGATCCTTTGAAAGCAGGCGATGGGTGCCAATCAGGATGTCTATCTTGCCCGCCTCAACGCGCTCCAGAATAATTTTCTGTTCCTTCGGGGTGCGGAAGCGCGAGATCATTTCGACATTGATAGGAAATTGCTTGAAACGCTCTCTGAAAGTCTCAAAATGCTGGAAGCTCAGTACGGTTGTCGGCGTGAGCACCGCTACCTGCCGCCCGTCCTGCACTGCTTTGAACGCGGCGCGCATCGCTACTTCCGTCTTGCCGTAGCCCACATCGCCGCAGAGCAGGCGATCCATCGGCAGGCTCGACTCCATGTCGCGCTTGATGTCTGCTATGGCGGAGAGCTGGTCATCCGTTTCGTTGTAATCGAAGGCATCTTCAAACTCGTGCTGAAACTGGTTATCTGGAGGGAAAGCATGCCCCTGCGCGGCTTTGCGCTGCGCGTATAGCTTGAGCAGCTCGTCGGCCATATCCTGCATCGCCTTTTTAACGCGAGCAGTCGTTTTGGCCCACTGCTGCGAGCCCAGCCGGTTGAGTACTGGCGCGGGCCCAGCGTCCGTCGAGCGATATTTCTGGATGAGATCAAGTCGCGTCAAGGGAACATAGAGCCGCGCATTCTCGAAAAACTCCAGAATCATGAACTCGATGGTCAGGCCATCCTGTTCAATCTCCTTGAGGCCAAGGTAGCGTGCGATTCCATGTTCCACATGGACGACATAGTCGCTGACGGTCAGATCACGGAAGTCCGAAACAAAAGCGGCGGTCTTGGACTTCGGCCTAGTCTGCGCGATTCGCGCCGTGACATCGGCTTCGTCGGAAAGATCATTCGCCCCGAAGACGAACAGATTGTGCTCTGGCAGATTAACGCCGTTGGCGATAGGGCTCCGGAGAACGATGGGCGTACGGTAATCGCCCGCAAGATAGCTGGATTCGTCGTAGATATTCTCGCTGCCCGTATGCTGCAGACGGCTTCCCAATCGATATGGCAACCCATACTCGCGCAGTAGCGTTACCAGCCGCTCCACTTCGCCTTGATTCGGAACGGCGAGCACGATGCGCTGGTCCTGCTGCATAAGCGAGCGCACCTGCTCTAGGAATGCGGGGATTGAGCCATGGAAACGCAGGGTTGGGCGGGTGGCGAAGGCGATCTCGCTGAGGGTAGTTTCTTCGTCGAGTACGTCCACGGCGCCGAGCTGATCGAGATCCAGGCCGGGAAGCGAAGAGAGTTGTGCCCATAGCAGATCGGGGGGGAGATAGATGTCCTGGGGCGTGATCAGCGAACCGATGCCGCTACGATCGTGGCGCTGTTGCACCTTGGTCCACCAGCGCTCCATCTGATTCTTGATCATCGCCGGTTCTTCGACAAACAGCCGGGAGCGGGGGAAGAGGTCTAGCAGTGTTCCCTGCGCGCCGGAGACGGTGGCAAAGAACTCCCATCCGGGGAAGACGCTGACGCCCCCCGCCGCGATGGCCTGCGCAACAATGTCATCGTCTGCGGACGCAATCCGCTCCCCCGACAGCCGCGTATGCACGGCGGCCAGCAGGCGGTCGTTGATCGGCGTCTCGGTGAGCGGGAGCAGTTCGGCCTCATCCAAGGGCGTTGAGGACCGCTGCGTCTCGGGATCGAATTTCCGCATGGACTCAATCTCGTCGCCGAAGAACTCCACGCGCACCGGGCGGTCTGCTTCAGGCGAATAGACGTCGAGAATGCCGCCGCGACGCGTGAACTGGCCCGGCATCTCGACCACATCCATAGCCGTGTACCCCACGCTGGTTAGGTGCAGGACGAGGGATTCCAGATCAATCTCTTCGCCACGACGCAGCGTGCGCGCGAGGTCGGAGTAGTAGTCGGCCGCGAAGAGACGCATGGCAGCGGCCTCCACCGGCGCAATCACAATCGAGGCGGCTCCGGTCGCAATCTTCCAGAGAGCGGAGGCGCGCTGTTCCTGAACATCCGGGTGCGGGGAAAGGTTTTCAAAGGGCAATACATCATGAGCGGGCAGCGTGATGACAGCATCCGGGGAACAGGCCCCGGTTAAGTCGCAGCCCGCCCGCACGGCGATCTGCAGAGCATCGGCCGCCTTGTTGTCAGCCACAACTACAATCACCGGCGTATTGGCAGCCTTGGCGAAGAGGGGCAGGTAGAGGGCACGGGCGGTGGAGGTCAGACCAGAGACACGACGACGCTCCCTGCCGAGGGCTAGATGCCGCCGGACACGCTCGAAGGACTCCGAATGCTCCAAATCCGCCAGAAGTTCGCGGACAAACGGGAGGATCATGCCTGATGTAGTTTAGCAGGGGTGAACGCCGGGCTGGATGGTACGCGCCTCTTGGATTCCGCAAGAACGTAGCATTGGCGGGCCCGACACTGAAGTGCGAGTAAACAGGGTTAGGGAGGCTTGACGCGATTGTCGCCGAAAACTCATTCGACACGACTTTGCAAACCCCAAAATGGAGAGAATTGTATTAAACGTCCTATTTCCCGACCACTCGGGAGCAATCCAATGAGCAGTTCAAGGCAAAGGTAACTCACTAAAAGCCCTGCCCACATCGAGGAACGGGTTGCGTCTCGGCTGTAGATTGCGACGATCATGGCGCCCTCGGTCACTGCGCGCATTTGCCTGGATGGGTCGGATCAGGCACGCAGACTTTAACTTGCGCGTACCCGCAGATGGGGGCGGGAGGAGGGCCGCCCCGAAGATCGGCCCTCACTGAAACGGCTGCGGCTGTTCTTAATTGAAGATGGCTCCCACCGTATCGTTGGTCGTTAGCTTGACCGTGCAAGTGTTGGGCCCGGCTGCAGTAGGAGTTCCGATGTTCGTGCAGTTGTAGGACCATCCACCGAAAGCGACTCCGGCTTGAGCAGGCGCTGTTAGGGTCACGGCGGTCCCAATGGGGTAGGTTGCCACGCAGACTGAGCCGCCAGATGTGGAACCGGGGCCGCAATGGAGCACGTTCGGCGTACCTGTTGCGGAGGGAGCCGTTACCAGCCAATTGGTAGTATTCAAACCTTCGTTATAGACAGTCAGTGTCGCCAAGAGCGCGGGTGCCTGCGAACCCGGATAGCATGAACCCGGAGTTGAAGGGGGGTTGGGGAGAACCAAGGGACAATTGAACGTTGCCGTGGCAGTTTGAATCCCTCCGTCGCTACCCATTACTCTAGCAATGATGTTGCCGCTTCCATTCCCATAGGCTGTAACAATCCCGGCGGTAGCTCCGAGGCTCCCGGAAGTGTTGGTGTTGACGGGAAAGACGCTGGGCGTGGAAGAAATCCAGGTCATCGCGGGGGAATTTGTCAGGTCCCTGACGAATGGCGCCACCGAGTACGTTCCGATTGCCAGAAATTGCCCCGTATCCTGCAAATTGCTGACTGTAATGGTGGAGGGAATAATGGTGAGCGAAACCAAGTTCGGCACCGATCCACCACCGCCTCCACTTGGAGTGGTAACTACGAGAGTTGCGCTGGAGCTCGTAGGACCATTGAATGCCTGTGCGCTCGCTGTGATTGTTGTTGTGCCCGTACTCACGGCCGTCACCAGCCCGGAAGAGCTGACGGTCGCCACGGAAGGAGTAGTGGAGGTCCAACTCACCCCGCCCGTTATATTCTGCGTCGAAGGGTGTTTCGCATTGCCGTATGTCCCTACTGCGGTAAATTGTGCAGTCTGACCTAGGGTCAGAGACTGAGTTGCGGGGGTAACCTGAACGGAATCCAGCCCCGAGGGGTTGGAACATCCAACAAGTGCGCTACCGAGGCATAGAAGCAAAAGTCCCGAAACACAGCGACGAGCGAACATGTAAGTCTCCTGGCATTTCCAACGTCGGATTGAAGGCCGATCAAGCTTCGCTGCAGAGTCCGCCTGACAATTGGACAGGCGAAAGAAAGCTCGCTGACTAACTCAAGTGTGCAGATCAACCCTTGGGCCGACGCTTCGCTGTATCTGCTGCAGCAAATGAATAGCCATTTGTCGCTTTAAGCGCATTTGTTTGAAATTAATCAGTTACATGGCATGCCACCACGCACTGGTGTCATCGCACGTAGACAGGGTCCGGTCGAAGATACTCGGTGTATACAATCACTCGTTCGTCAAAACCCCCGGCCAAGGGATAAAAGAGTGAGCCGGGTCGATTTCAAGACGGACTCCTCGTTTCCGATCAATTATCAGCGAACTAGATATCCCATGAACCGCGCAAATGCTCGGAAATGCCGCCGCATGGATGTAACCGCCACCCACTCGTCTGGTCTAATCTCTCTGGAAGGACGGCTAGCCGGAGCTGATCGGGAACCAGCTCCGGCTGAGTGACCGGACGTAGAGCGCGACCCATCCCACGTCACAACCCAGGGGGAGGCTGGTCAAACCGATCACATGTCCTGTCCCGCTGAGTTTTTTACAGCCTGACTGGTTTCTACTTCGCGGAACTGATCGCCTTCAGATAGCGGTAGTAGAACTCGACGGCCTGGTAATACGAGTTGACTGGGACGCGTTCGTCTTTGCCGTGGGCGCGCATGTCGTTGCTCTCTAGGGCGATCGCCGAAAATCCGTAGCTGGGGATTCCGGCGGCAGCCATGTAGATGCTGTCAGAAGCTCCCGTCTCCATAATAGGTACAACAGGCGCGCCCGGCCAGAACTCGGCAGCAATGCGCTCCAGTGGCTCGAAGACCTCGGGGAGCGGCGGCGGTGGCGAGATGACGGTGCGCTCAGGTGCGGTGTCAAAAACTTCTCCGGCATCGTTCACGTATTTCACGGTGATCTTGTCATCATCGAAGACAGTGCTTAACTGCTTGCGGATCTGCTCTGGCGAGTGGCCGGGGAAGATGCGGCAATTGACGTTGGCCTGTGCCATCTGTGGAAGCGCGTTGTTGGCGTGGCCCGCGTTGAGGCGGGTCGCAACGCAGGTGGTCCGCAGAGTGGAGTTGTAATGCGGGTCCTGCGAGAGTCGCCTGATAGCTTCTGGATCGGGCACTGGTTTGAGGATGGCCGTCATGTCTGCTGCCATCTGGCCCTCGGCGCGTGAGGCCAGGCGGGTGAAATAGGTCTTGGTGACCGGGTTCAACTCGAATGGGAAGACGTAATGCTCCAGTCGCACAAGCGCATCGGAAATGTGATAGATAGCATTGTCGGGCCGTGGCAGAGAACTATGGCCTCCGGGATTGGTGACCGTTAGCTGATAGTCCGCATACACCTTTTCAGTAGCTTCCACTGCGACGAGCAGTGGTTTGCCCTGGCTCAGATCGATGCCGCCCGAATCAGGGTTGATGACGAATGCGGCGTCTACCAGATCGCGGTGATTCTTCAATAGCCACGCGACGCCATTCGATTTGCCACCCTCTTCATCGGCGGTCAGGGCAAGTATGATGTCGCGATCCGGCTTGTAACCTTCCTTCCACAAGCGAATGAAGTCGGCCACAAACAGAGCATCATCCTCCTTCATGTCCTGTGTGCCACGGCCGTAGTAGAACCCTTCCTTTTCGACGAACTTGAAGGGATCGGTGGTCCAGTCCTCACGTCGCGCCTCGACCACATCCAGGTGAGCGATGATGAGGATGGGCTTCTTCGCGCCGGTGCCGCGATAGCGCACGACCATATTCCCTTTGCGATCATTCGGCCCCAACAACTGCACGTCGGCTGCCGGAAAGCCCGCCTCCAGCAGCCGCTTTTGCATCGCCTGGGCGGCGACGGTGGTGCTGCCAACAGAGTCGGTCGTATTGATTTCAATCAACTGCTGAAAAATGTCGTGGGCGAGCTGGCGGTTCTGGGTATCGGCTTGTTGTGCGTGCAACTGGGCGGCGGGGTCGATTGCGGCGGCGAGTAGCAGGGTTGTGCAGGCCCTGAGGGCAACACTTTTCATGCAGGCTCCGAAGATAGCGTTCAGTGGGAAGTCAAACTATCGCGATGAGCCGATTGTAGCGTTTCTGGGATAGACAGATAAGCTGTCTGCTTCTGCTGGTTCGAGGAATTATGCCGAGAGGATACAATCCAACCAGGGGGACCAGAGAAAATGCCCTATTTTGAGCCCAACCCAACCAGCGGCAAACCAGGCACCAGAACTCCACGAAGCGGCAAGGCAGGCGGCGTGAACAGTGGCGTGCCCAAGGGTGGAAAAGTAAAAGCACCGAAGGTGAATCTGCCGCCCACGGTCCGCATGCCCAAGTCTCCAGGCACCACCAACAAGTAAATTTTGCGGCTATTGGCAAAATGAGCTACGAAGTCCTGCTGCGTCTTGCGGGAGAAGCGCCACTGATCCGCTGTGCTTTCCTTCCCTGCAGAGCCGCTAGAGGAGCAGGGATTGTGGATTTTTGCTGAGCGTGCGCTGCTAGAATCAGGAGCAACCATGGCTGCCACAACCAGTATTACCCCTGAGATCCTTGCCAAGTACGAGCCTGTCATCGGCCTTGAGGTCCACGTCCAGTTGCTGACGGAGACCAAGGCTTTTTGCGGTTGCTCCTCAAAGTACGGAGCCGAGCCCAACACCCACATCTGCCCAAACTGCCTGGGTCTGCCCGGTTCCCTGCCCGTTCTGAATTATCGGGCCGTGGAGTTCGCCGTACTCGCGTCGATGGCCATCCACTGCGAGGTGCGGGAGCGCTCCATATTCGCGCGCAAAAACTACTTCTATCCTGATCTACCGAAGGGCTACCAGATTTCGCAGTACGACAAGCCCCTGGGCGAACATGGGTGGATCGATATTCCTACGCCAGCGGGCTCCAAGCGTATCGGCATCACGCGCCTTCATATGGAGGAAGATGCGGGCAAGAGCATCCACGACGGTTTCCCTGACTCGGCCACACGCACGTACGTCGATCTGAACCGCTGCGGCACTCCGCTCATCGAGATCGTGAGCGAGCCCGACATGCGCACGCCGGACGAGGCTTACGAGTACCTCACGCGACTGAAAGAGATCCTGCTTTATACGGGGGTCAGCGACTGCAACATGGAAGAGGGTTCCCTGCGATGCGACGCAAACGTGAGCGTGCGACCGCGCGGGCAAGAGGAATTTGGCACCAAGGCCGAAGTGAAGAACGTAAACAGCTTCCGCTTTGTTCGCGCTGCTCTCGAGTATGAGATCGAGCGCCAGGTGGAAGTGATCGAAACGGGCGGGCGCGTGGTGCAGGAGTCGAGGACGTGGAACTCGCAAGAGGGCCGCACGTATTCTATGCGGTCGAAGGAACAGGCGCACGACTATCGCTACTTTCCCGAACCAGACCTGCCGCCGCTGATCGTTAGCGCGGAGTGGAAGGCGGAGATTGCGAAGTCGATGCCGGAGCTCCCTGAGGCGCGGCGCGCACGCATGATCGCCGAGTACGATCTAACGGAACAGGATGCGCAGACATTGACGGCGACGCGTGAATTCGCGGACACCTTTGAGGCATCGGCGAAGAAGGCCAAGAGTGCGAAGCGGCTGACGAATCTTTATCTGAGCGAACTCACAGGAAGGCTGAAGGCTGCAGGCCTTGAGCTGGCGCAGTCGCCAGTCACGATGGATGGGCTGGTGGTCGCGTCGGATCTGGCGGAGAAGGGCGATCTATCCAGCAGGCAGCTTAAACAGATCTTCGATATCGCGTTTGAGAAGAATGAGGATTTCCCGGTTGTGTACGAACGCGAAAAGCCGCAGCAGATCAGCGACCCGGCCGAGCTTGAATCGATGATCGACCAGATCATCGCGGGGAACCCGAAGCAGGTAGAGCAGTACCGAGCCGGCAAGAAGACGGTCGCGGCCTTCTTTGTTGGCCAAGTGATGCGCCTCTCGAAGGGGCAGGCGAATCCCGCGCTGCTGAACGAACTAGTGACGAAAAAGCTCGATGCCTGAGGCTGGCGGTTCATGACCAGGATGCCTTATTGATCGACTCGCGAAGGCCACTTGAACCGCCTTACCATACTAGCCTCGAGTCTTCTGCGGATTCGATATAAGTCACCCAACCGACGATTGTTGCGTTCGGCGAAGGCGTGTGTCGCAGCGCGTAAAGATCCTCCCCATCCGGCGTCAGTCTGCCTTAAACCATCGCTGTGCTATCAAGGAAGTCGGAACCCCAGCCGGGGTGGAAGCCGCCCTGCCGCAGCAGGGTGCTGATTTGCGCCCAGTGGCGAATGCCATGAATCATGATATGGACGAACAGCTTGCGACGGCTTACCGAAAACTGCCGTCCGCTGCGGGTAGTGAAGTGGATTACCTCTCCGGCATGGGACTCGCTGGTGCGCTCAATGAAACGGCGAAGATTCCTGCGGCCCTCGTCTGCCAGCGAGAACAGTACCTCGGGAGCAGTAACCGGATCGTTGTCGTATCCGTGCACAGGCTCGCCCAGTAGTCGCTGCGAGTGGCGCAACTGCACCGCGACAATATGGTGGACAAGCTCTCCCACGGTTTTCGAGCCAGCCACATCACAAAGGACTTCAAGCGCCTGTGGACGCGCTTCAAACCACGTTTGCCATTTCACCGCGTTAGCTTCATTGTCGGCCAGCAATTCTTTGAACGTAATCCCCGGAGTATGCATCGGTGCTGCCTCTTCCTGCCCCTCGTCCCTCACAGTAGTCCGTGTTTCGACCTCAGCGCTCTATGTCCAATGTCCCGACGATAGTACATTCCGTCGAAGTGGATCTTGGCAAGTGCGTCATATGCGAGCCCGAGAGCAGACTCCAGATTCCCTGCCGCGGCCGTTACCCCCAGGACGCGTCCGCCACTGGTCAGGTATTCGCCTTCAACCAGTGTGGTCCCTGAGTGGAAGACCTGCACGCCAGGAAAGGTTTCGATCAGGCCAGTAATAGCCTTTCCCGTCGCATATGTACCAGGGTAGCCCTCAGAGCTCGCAATGACGCAGGCAGAGGCACCCGGGCGCCAGCGGAATTCGGTCTCGCTCAGGCGGCCTTCAACGCATGCCTCAAGGCCCTCAACCAGATCACTCTCCAGGCGCACAAGGATGGCCTGCGTCTCTGGATCGCCGAAGCGCGCATTAAATTCGAGCACCACGGGGCCGCGAGCGGTCATCATCAAGCCCACATACAGCACGCCGACAAAGGGCGCGTCCTCAGCAGCCATGCCATCGATGGTTGGCTGGGCCACGTGATTCAACAGCCACTCCCGCATTTTGTCGTCGACAATGTTGTCGGTGGAGTAGGCGCCCATCCCGCCTGTATTAGGCCCCTTGTCTCCTTCGCCGATGCGCTTGTGATCCTGCGCCGCAACCAGCGGCACCACGTGCTTGCCGTCGCTCAGCAGCAGGAAGGAGACCTCTTCTCCTTCAAGAAACTCTTCGATTACGACCGAGCGCTCGACGGCGCCCAGCAGTTCCCCGGAAAAGAGTCCTGCAACGGCATCCAGCGCCTCGCGTTTCGACTGACAGATGAACACTCCCTTACCAGCTGCCAGGCCATCGGCCTTTACCACCACTGGCGCGTGGAAGAGGTCCATGGAGTCATGTGCCTCCTGCTGACTTGTGCACACGGCATAGGCGGCGGTCGGGATATTGTGGCGCTGCAGGAAGCGCTTGGCGAAGGCCTTGCTTGTCTCCAGCATGGCAGCAGCCCGCGTTGGGCCGAAAACGGGAATACTGCGACGTCGCATCTCGTCCACCAACCCGAGTGAGAGGGGCAGTTCGGGTCCCACAACGGTCAGGTCAGGTTTTTCCGCTGCTACCACTCGAAGCAGGTCGCCGAGGTCCTTCTGGCTGACGGCAACGCAGCGGGCCGCGGACGCAATGCCACCATTCCCGGGGGCGCAAACGACCTCGTCCACTCGCCGAGAGTTGCGGATGGCCCACACGAGGGCGTGCTCGCGGCCTCCTGATCCAATGACGAGAACTTTCATAGCGTGCCTGCTCCTCTTCCCATGTTGCCAAAGGGCTATCTCAGCAAACGGTACCCGCAAAGTCAAACTGGACCGCGAACGCCATTCTACGGACTCTTGCCGCCGCATCTATACTGAGGCGTAGCGGCACCTGTTCCGGCCGCGCCTGTACCTCTGTCTCAACTCAGCATTTATCCCATGGCCATGGCTACCCCACCTGCGGCGCAGTCCCCTCAAAGATCGCGCTGGCGCTCCAGTCTTCGGCTGCCCAAATTGCGGACCGGAGAGCTTTGGTACTACTTCGGGCCAGCCTTCGTGGCCAGCATTGCGTATATCGATCCCGGCAACTTCGCCACCAACTTCGATGGGGGCACCCGCTTCGGATACAAGCTGTTGTGGGTTCTGTTGTGGTCAAATGCGATGGCGATTCTGATCCAGTACCTCTCCGCCAAGCTGGGTATCGCCACCGGCCGCACGCTACCGCAGAACTGCCGCACGCATTTCACTCGGCGCACAACAATAGGCCTCTGGGTCGCGGCCGAGGTTTCCGCGCTGGCGACGGATCTGGCGGAGTTCCTAGGCGCAGCGCTGGGTTTCTACCTGCTTTTCGGCCCGTGGGTGGCACGATATGGTTTTGCCAAGCCGACGATACTGCTGATGGCAGCCGTTGCTGCGGCGATTTGTGTCTTCCTCATCCTCGCCTTCGAATTATGGGGATTTCGCAGCCTGGAAATCGCCATCATGGCGTTCGTTTTCGTAATCGGCGCCTGTTACCTGGTAGAGCTGTTTTTCGTACACCTCGACTGGAAGCAGATCGCCTTCCACACTGTTGTGCCAATGATCGACCGCAAGAGCATTTATATTGCGGTTGCCATGCTGGGCGCGACCGTCATGCCGCACGTGATCTATCTGCACTCTGCGCTGGTGCAGCCGCGCGCATTTTCAGACAGTCAGAGTGCCCCCAAGGCTGCATACCTGAAGCAGCTGCGCCACCTGCGCTTCGAGGCGATCGATGTCTTCGCCGCGATGAACGGTGCGTGGCTGGTCAATTCCGCGATGATCGTGGTGGCAGCAGCGGCATTCGCCGGAACGGGGCGGGCGGGCATGTCGATCGAGGAAGCGCATCAGACTCTCGGGCCCCTGCTCGGGCCAATTTCGGCCACTGTGTTCGCGGTGGCGCTGCTGTGCTCCGGGCTGTCTTCGTCGACGGTCGGAACCATGGCGGGGCAGATCATCCTCGAAGGGTTTCTCGAAGTCCGCTTCAGCATTTTTCTGCGGCGGCTGCTCACCTTGCTGCCGGCAATTGCCGTCATCGCCATCGGCCTGGATCCGCTGAAGATTCTTATCCTGTCGCAGGTAGCCCTCAGCTTCACTCTGCCCTTTGCCCTGATCCCTCTGCTGCTCTTGACCAACAATCCGGCGGTGATGGATCGCTTCGTCAACGGCCGCGTTACCCGTGTTATGGGCTGGATCACAGTCGCAATCATCCTCGGGCTGAACGCGCTGCTGCTCTGGATGACGGCCACGGGGGGTTGAGTTGAGAGCGAGTCTGAGTAAGAAGATTTCACATTTTGTTGATGAAAGGCTCATTACTGAATCAATCGACGACGATGTTTGAAAAACCGAAACTTCTACTCCAGATGGAGTAGGCAAAACAATAGACTTTTCGAGAGCGTGGAGAAAGAATGTGACTACCCCGAAAGGCCAGTTTTCACCGGCTTATTTTGAAGACTTGGAGGCGGGCGCGGCGGAGCAGTTCGACGAAGCTCAACAGAAGGTTGCGGGCGAAAGAACCAAATTCTTCGAACAGCTAGCCTTGCTGAGCGGGGGCGCTATTATCTTGAGCGTTTCTCTCCTCAGTACCCTGTTTGGGAAGGTTGTCGTATACGGTTCTATAGTGCTTATCATCGGCTGGTTCGCCCTACTGGCTGCCTTACTATCCTCTCTTTACAGGGCATTACAATACCAGCTCTACATAATAGAAGCCTCGATGGCGCACTACATGAAGACGCTTGCCTCGAAAAAGATAGCGCTGCACCAAAGAGCGAGCCAAGGCGCGATGGTTGTGGCTCCGCCTGACGAAGAAGGCAGGCCGATTCAAAGGTCTGCGGAAGAATTAAAGCAGGCCGCAGCGATGCTATACAGGTGCAGCGAACAGAGGGGAAAAAATGCTGCTCGGCTCTTCCAAAAAGTTCAAATCTCCGAGAAGATTGCGGTGCATAGTTTTTGGATCGGCGCGCTCGCCTTGGCGCTGTTTGCAGGATATAACCTTTTAAAGGTCCCGATTGGCAAGTCAGCGGTCGAAAGTCTCCATTTGTCGCCGGCTAAACAACGACTCATATCCCCACCGGATAGAAGTGCTGGCTTTGAGCGTGCAGCCTCCTGTTTGGAGTCTGATCGGTTGACATCTCTGTGCACAAAGCAGAACTTCAAGCCGGGGAATGATCCCTTCACCGATATCGGCGTCTATGAAGTTCCATTACCTTCTCTCACACAAGTACCTGAAGGTTATCAATTAGAACCCAATGGAAAGGATTGTGAGACCGCATTTCAATGGGCAAACTACTGTCGCATAAATCCTAAGTAGGGATGAAGGGAAGGCAAGGGCATGAAGACCATCAGCAATAGTTTTGCCAGTCAGTCCGAGTTGAAGTCCGGTGATCGCACCTATGAGATCTTTCGCCTGAGCGCGCTGGAGCAGAAAGGCATTCCGCTGGCACGCCTCCCCTACTGCCTGCGCATTCTGCTCGAAAACCTGCTGCGACAGGAGGACGGCAAGAGCGTTACCGCAGCGGATATCGAGTTTCTGGCCAGGTGGGAGCCGCACGCGGAGCCCTCGCGCGAGATCGCCTACATGCCCGCCCGTGTGCTGATGCAGGATTTTACCGGGGTTCCCGCGATCGTCGACCTGGCCGCTATGCGCGACGCCATGAAGATGCTCGGCGGCGATCCGGAGAAGATCAATCCGCTGCAGCCGGCCGAACTGGTGATCGACCATTCGGTGCAGGTGGACGAGTACGGCACTGCCAACTCCTACAACACCAATGCCATGCTGGAATTTCTGCGGAATCGGGAGCGCTATGCATTCCTGAAGTGGGGCCAGTCGGCCTTTCATAATTTCTCCGCCGTACCGCCGGGAATGGGCATTTGCCACCAGGTAAATCTTGAATATCTAGCCCGCGTCGTCTTCACAACCGAAGTCAACGGCAAGCTGCGCGCCTATCCTGACACCCTGGTCGGCACGGACTCGCACACCACCATGATCAATGGCCTGGGCGTGCTGGGCTGGGGCGTCGGCGGCATCGAGGCCGAGGCGGCCATGCTGGGGCAGCCCGTCTCAATGCTGATTCCCCAGGTCGTTGGATTCAAGCTCACGGGCAAACTGAAGGAAGGGGCGACGGCCACCGACCTGGTGCTGACCGTGACCCAGATGTTGCGCAAACTGGGAGTCGTGGGTAAATTCGTCGAGTTCTACGGCCCTGGCATCAGCGAGCTCCCCTTGGCTGACCGGGCCACCATCAGCAATATGGCGCCCGAGTACGGAGCCACCTGCGGCATCTTCCCGGTAGATGCCATGACACTGCGCTACCTTAAATTGACCGGCCGCAGTGAGGAGCAGATCGCCCTGGTTGAGGCGTACTACAAGGAGCAGGGGCTCTTCCACACCGCGCAGTCGACGGAGGCCGAGTACTCAGCAACGATTGCGCTGGATCTCTCCACCGTGGAGCCGAGCGTGGCCGGTCCCAAGCGTCCGCAGGATCGGGTGCTGCTGCGTGACGCCGGTGCCAGCTTCAAAGAGCAGCTTCCAGACCTGCTTGGCCTGAACGCGATCAAGAATGGAGTGCGGCAGGTGGAGCGCTGGGAGGGCGAGGGTGGCCACGCCTCGCTTGGCGGAGTTACCACCGCGACCGAGGGGGTGCCCGAGAGAGGTCTCGCCACCAGCGTGAAAGCGCGCTTCGGCGTTGACGTGGATCGATACATGGATCACGGCTCCATCGTGATTGCAGCCATCACGAGCTGCACCAATACGTCGAATCCCTCGGTGATGGTGGCCGCCGGACTGCTTGCGAAGAAGGCCGTGGAAAAGGGCCTGTCCGTACCGCCATGGGTAAAGACATCGCTGGCGCCGGGTTCGCGGGTGGTGACGGATTACTACCAGAACGCGGGCTTGCTGTCCTACCTTGATGAGCTGCGTTTCAACGTCGTGGGCTACGGATGTACGACTTGTATAGGCAACTCCGGACCGTTACCCACCGATGTGTCGCAGTCGATTGAGGATCACGGACTGGTGGCCGTCTCGGTGCTCAGCGGCAATCGCAACTTCGAGGGGCGCATCAACTCCGAAGTACGCGCCAACTACCTGATGTCGCCACCTCTGGTCGTGGCCTACGCGCTGGCGGGGAGGATCGACCACGACTTCGAGACGGAGTCGTTGGGACGGTCTCATGACGGCACGCCGGTCTATCTAAGGGACATCTGGCCGTCGCAGCAAGAAGTTTCGGATACAGTCGCCGCGGCGATGAACACGGAAATCTTCCGCAAAGAATACTCCACCGTGACCGAGGGCGACGCCAACTGGCAGAATTTGAAATTTCCCCTGGGTGGCACCTACAAGTGGGAACCGGATTCGACCTATATCCGCAAGGCACCCTACTTCGACGGCATGCCGGCGACCCCGTCGGCGATCGAGGACATCCTCGCCGCGAGGGTGCTGGCGGTGCTGGGAGACAGCGTAACCACGGATCATATTTCCCCTGCCGGCTCCATCAAGACTAACGGACCCGCCGGCAAGTATCTTCTGGATCACGGCGTGAAGCCTGCGGATTTCAACTCCTATGGCTCGCGACGAGGCAATCATGAAGTGATGGTTCGCGGCACGTTTGCGAATGTTCGACTGCGCAACAAACTGGCTCCCGGAACGGAAGGCGGCGTGACCAGGCTGCTGCCCGAAGGCGAGCCGATGAGCATCTTTGACGCGTCGGTCAAGTACGCGGAGCAGGGGGTGCCTCTCGTCATCCTCGCAGGGAAAGAATATGGTTCCGGATCCTCGCGAGACTGGGCGGCTAAGGGACCTCGACTGCTCGGTGTCCGCGCGGTAATCGCCGAGAGCTACGAGCGCATCCACCGTTCGAATCTGGTGGGGATGGGTATTGTGCCACTGCAATTCGCAGATGGCCAGAATGTTCAGAGTCTGGGACTGACGGGGGAAGAGGTCTTCGACTTTACCGGTCTGAGAGCGTTGCTGGATTCGAAGTTTGCAGGCGGCCGCATCCTGACCGTAAGGGCGACCGGGGTGGGGGGCAAGGTGACCACGTTCCCGGCCAATGTCCGCATCGATACTCCACAGGAGATTCTCTACTACGAAAACGGTGGCATCCTGCAGTATGTGCTGCGGCAACTGGTGCTTTCGACACCGGTGACCTAGTTGACTGCTTCGGCCCCCGGCCCGCGAGCCTCCTGAGCCAGACACGGAACGGTGCTCATGCGACGGCACGGTTTACGGGCGCAGTTGACCAACTCGTTAAGCCCTGGCGGGAGAGTTCGCCCGGTGACAGAATAAAAACACGCACAAAAATGCCGGGTCAAACAAATAAGCGAAAGAAAAGGTCCCGGAGAAACCGGAACCTTGTTGTGCGGGACTCATGCAGAGGTTTTGTGCAGAAGCAGGGATCGTGTGATGTATCCAGCGTGAACGGTGTGGGCATTTTCTTGATGAAATGCCTGCAGAGATCTGTGGCTCACCTTACAGTAACCCTGCGTCTGCTGTAGTGTCGGTCGGCAATATTTCCCCAGATGATGCGGGGCGGCGTGGTTTTTTGGCCCGACTTATGGTGTCGCTAGATTCCCATACCGTAATCGGCAGTAGGCATCCTGTCTCCGGCATGCGAGTAGAAGTCGTAAGGCGTGCGGCGCTTGAATTTGTAGCGCTGGCGCAGTTCGCGCCCGACGAAGACACCGACTGCGGCTACGCTAAGCGCTAGCGAGGCCCAGCCGATGGTCTTGATGGTGTTGCTTTCATATCTTGATTCAGGCAGAGTCATTACGGCAGTTTCCTTTTCCATCCCCGCTGCTTCATCTCCCGATCCATCCCTGCGCAGGGCGGCACATATGCATACTTTCTAAAATAATCATAGCGTAGCATTCGCTGTCTTTGCTCTAACACCTTGAGGGCATATGGGTAGACCAGCCGTTCTTTTCAGCTCATCGAGTTGATCTGCCGCAAAATTGCCACTTTTCGCTCCGGCTCCAGGAAGCTGGCCTCCACCGAGTTTGCGGCTAGTTCCCGTAGATGCTCGGCGGAAAACCCGAAATCGCTGTGCGCCAGCAGATATTCCGTCTCAATATCGCTCTCAAACATCGCAGGATCGTCAGAATTCAGCGTAACCATTAAGCCGGCTTCAAAGTATTGCCTGAGAGGGTGGCGCTCGAGAGAGTTGCAGCATCCTGTCCGTAAATTGGAGGTGACACATATCTCCAGCGGCACCTGCCGCTCGGCAAGAACATCGAGCAGCTCCCGATCGTCAATTGCCGAGAGCGCGTGGCCCAGTCGCTCTGCACCAATGTTCAGCGCGGCCCAGATTCCTTCCGGACCGACTGTCTCGCCGGCATGGGCGGTGAGGTGCAGCCCCGCCCCGCGCGCCTCAGCGTAAAGATCTCGAAAAGGCTCCGATCCGGTTCGCCGTTCATCGCCGCCTATGCCGATTCCGACGATGCTGGGTGCTGCCTGCCTCAGCACTGCCGCCTTACGGAAGACCCGCGCCGCCTCTTCTGGCCCAAAGTGTCGAACCGCATCGAAGATCCAATAGAGAGTGGTACCGAAGTCGCGTTCGCCCCGCTTGCGGCCGCGTTCCATTCCGGCAAAGATGCGATCCACAAGAAATGGGTCTCGTTCGCACTCGGCGCGTCGCCAATAGTAAATCACACCAACGGAGACATAGACCTCCGCATGAACCACCCCCTGCTGAGCGAGTCGCTGCAGCATGCGGTATGTGATCAGTTCGTAGTCTTCCGGGGTTCGCAAGCGTTCGGTAACGGCTTTGAAAGCGAGCATAAACCCGCTGAAGTCATGATAGCGGTACAGCGACTTCGCCTCTTCCAGTGTCAGAGGAGGCCTTGGCTGCGAAGGATCCTGCCGCTGGCTGAGTTCAACCAGGGTTGGAGCCTGGATCGTGCCTTCGAGGTGGAGATGCAGTTCAGCCTTGGGCAATCTGCAAAGCCAATCGCCCGCAATGGCCGTACTGTTCATCCTCGTGTCACGTCATCGGGATTGCCCGGAGCGAAGTCGCTGCGCTTACGGCTGTAGAAGTGGTAGATCACCAGCCCAAGCAGGAGCCATACGAAGAACCGAACCCAGGTGACGATGGGGAGGCCCGCCATAAGCAATCCGCAAAAAAAGAGACTGAGCAGCGGCACGATAGGGCCACCCGGAGCGCGAAATCCGCGGCGGCGATTGGGCTCGCGGTAACGAAGAATCAAGACCCCGATGGATACCAGCGCGAACGCGAAGAGGGTGCCAATGTTGGAAAGGTCGGCGAGAGTACCAATGTCCAGCAGCCCGGCGGGAACACCAACCACGAAACCAGCCACCCATGTAGCCACCGACGGCGTGCGAAAGCGGGGATGAACGGTACCGAACCAGCGGGGGAATAGCTTATCGCGAGACATGGAGAACCACACGCGAGCCTGGCCCAGCTGAAAGACGAGGATGGAGGAGATCATCCCCAACATGGCGCCGATCAGGATAACCAGCCTTACCCAGTGGAGATGCGCGCCGCCCGGCATCAGTGAAAGCCTCTTGAGCGTGTTGACAACCGGGGCAGCGTCGTCTATCAGCGTGTTCCACGGCACCAAGCCGGTGAGCACTACTGCTACGCCGACATAGAGAATCGTACAAACGACCAGGGTGGCGATGATACCGATAGGCACGTCGCGCTGCGGATTGCGACACTCCTCTGCGGCGGTCGAGACTGAATCGAAGCCGATGTAAGTGAAGAAGATAATGCTGCCGCCGGTGAGCATTCCCGACCAGCCATTGGGAAAGTACGGGTGCCAGTTGTGCGGCTTGACGAAGCTGGCTGCGGCGAAAATGAAGATCAGGATGGCGGCGATCTTCAAAAGCACCATGACGTTGTTCGTCTCGGCCGATTCGCGAATGCCCCGGACCAGCACCACGGTGATGAGCATGACGATGAGGAACGCGGGAAAGTTGAACCCGAGGTGCCATCCGGAGGCATAGACCGCCGTACCATCAAAGCTTTGCATTCCGGAGGGGAGGAAAGCTGGCGAAATCCATCGCAGTGCCGGATGAATGCCAAACCAGTCCATCAGATCGACGATGTGCGCGGCAAAGCCGACACACACCGCCATGTTCGATACGGCGTATTCCAGAATGAGATCCCAGCCGATGATCCACGCGACCAGCTCGCCCATGGTGGCGTAGGTGTAGGTATACGCGCTCCCGGCGATGGGAATCATCGATGCCATCTCGGCGTAACACAAAGCGGTGAACGCGCAGACCACGGCCACCAGCATCATCGAGACCGCGAGTGCCGGTCCCGCCCCAGGCCTGCCAATCAGCGCCTGATGGTGGATGAGGTAGTCGAGCAGGGGAGTGTTGACGATAGACGAGGTGTCGAACTTCTCCCCGGCGATCGCTGTGCCAATGACGGTGAAGATGCCCGAACCGATCACCGCGCCGATGCCGAGAGCGGTGAGCGACCACGGCCCCAGCGTCTTCTTCAGTCGCTGTTCCGGCCGCTCCGAATCGCTGATCAGTTTGTCGATCGATTTACGGGCAAAAAGCTGACTAGGCAGGTCCAGGCTCCTTCTTCGGCCGATTCGAGGGACAGATCAGCCTGTCGCGCATATCAGCGTGACAGGCCGCGAAATGCTTCCGAAGCGCCTATAGCGATTCCACTCCAGATGTACCCGAAGCAGTAGAACCCCGCGTGGCTTTTCGATTAAGAGAACCGCACTACGCCACTCTTACCAGCACATAGCAGAGTGGAATTGCTCTAAAGACTGACTTCGCTTACCGCTTGCTGGTTCCGCGGGCTAACTTCTTCACCTTCTGCTTGTTCTCGCCACGGGCTCCGGCACGAGGACCTTTCGGCGCAGCTTTCTTGCGAGCTGCACGCTTGACTTTCTTCCGTTCGACCTTATCTTCTATCTTCTTTGTGTCTGCCATGTTCCCCTGATTTCTTCGATCTTTAATGCGCGGCTCAAATCGCCGCATATTGCACACTGCTCCATCGATTGCCGTCCGGACGTAACCTGATTCTGTCGATCCTGCAGCATGCCGCGATAGTGATTACAACCTCTGCAGCTGGGCGAATTTTTCTACCAGCTTTTTAATTCCGAATTTTGCAAATTGTACCGTAATCTTCGCGTCTTCACCGTCTCCCTCCCGATGGAAGACGACTCCCTCGCCGTATTTCGGGTGGCGAACGCGCTGTCCCTTGCCGAATCCGCGTGCTCCAGTCGGTTCTGGAACCTCCAGGCGCGGACGAGGGGAACTGCCCGATCGCGAAGAGAAAAACTTCGCAATGTTGTCTAGCGAGCCGACGTCCGGTCTCTTCGGGGTGGCTGCGACCTGGTGACTGCGGCGGTAACCAGCGCTCTGATCTTCATCCTCATAGCTGTAGTGGCGGCCGGTATCGACACCGTCTTCGCTGTCGCGCCCGCGCGAGGGGTAGGGCGTGGAATAAGCGTTCCACGTGGAGGCACGCTGCATTGCGCCGCCTAAATCCTCCAGCAGGTGGTGCGGCACCTCCTCGAGAAAGCGGGACGGCATGCTCGCTTCAGGCATATCGTTGCCGTAACGGCGACGATAGCGCGCGCGGGTCAGCACCAGCGCATCCATGGCACGCGTCATCCCCACGTAGCAAAGGCGCCGCTCCTCTTCCAATCCGTTGGGGTCGTTAAGCGTTCGCGAGTGAGGAAAGAGGCCCTCTTCGAGTCCCGCCAGCAAGACCAGGGGAAACTCCAGTCCCTTGGCTGCGTGCAGCGTCATAAGGGTCACGCGCGAGTCGGGATTGTACTGGTCCGTGTCGCTGACCAGGGCGGCGTGATCCAGAAACTCGGACAGAGTTTCCCCTCGCTCCTGCGCATCCTGAGCAGCGTTGGCCAGTTCCTTGAGATTCTCAATGCGCGAGAAGGCCTCGGGAGTTCCTTCCGCCTCCAGCGAACGAATGTAGCCGCTGCGATCGATGAGGAAGCGGATCAACTCCGGCAAAGTGGCGGCGTCACCGGGTTTGCGAAAACCCTCGACAGGCGCTGGCCCGGTTTGCTCCGCAGCATGCTCATCCGCGTGGCGATTTTTCTCCAGCGGCGTTGTCCTCGGGTACTCAGCGGGTGCGGCGTCGAGAAACGGATTGAAGTCAACGGCATTGATCGGCAGGTCTTCATCAGAGATGTCTGCTTCGCCGGCCGCGAGGTCCAGTCTCCCCTGAGAATCTCCGCCAAAGTCAAAGCTGACATCTGCCTGTTCCGCTTCGCTTGACTGGGCAGGGAGATTGGCGTCCTCCGCGCCTTCGTCGGCCACATCCGCAGACAGCTTCTCGGCAAATCCGGGAGCCAGCATCGCTCGCGCGTCCTCGATGATGCGGCGGAAACCTTCCAACGCAATACAGGCGCGCTGCGGCAACAGACCGTTTCGGATGGCGTGACCCATCGCGTTCCAGGTGCTTGCTCCGGTCTCCAGCGCAACCCGCTCCAGAGTTTCGAGGGTCGTCTTGCCGATGCCGCGGGGCGGCGTGTTCACCACCCTTTGCAGCGCTACGGAGTCGTTCGGATTCTGCACCAGTTTCAAGTAGCTCAGCAGATCCTTGATCTCGGCGCGGTCGTAGAACGAGAATCCCCCAACCATGGTGTACGAGATCGTATAGCGACGCAGTGCCTCTTCCACCAGCCGTGACTGCGAGTTGGTGCGATAGAGCACGGCAACACGCGGGATCTCCTGCTCCTCGCCCGCCTTGCGCAAGTACTTCTGGATGTAGTCGGCAATAAAAAGCGCTTCGTTCTCGCCGTCGGGAGCCTCGTAGTAACCCAGTTGAGCGCCACCTTCGCGCTCCGTCCACAGTGCCTTGCCCTTGCGCTGCGAATTGTGCGCGACCACGGACGATGCCGCTTCCAGAATGATCTGAGTGGAGCGGTAATTCTGCTCCAGACGAATCGTCTTCGCGCCGGGAAACTCGCGCTCGAAGTCCAGGATGTTGCGGATGTCCGCGCCTCGCCAGGAGTAGATGCTCTGGTCCTCATCGCCTACCACGCAGATGTTCTGCTCCTTGCCCGCGAGCAGCTTCATGATCTCGTATTGCGGACGATTCGTGTCCTGGTATTCGTCGATCAGGACATATCGATAGCGCCGGTTGTATCGGTCCCGCACCTCTGCCGAGGAGCGCAGCAAATGCACTGTCTCCAGTAGCAGATCGTCGAAATCGAGTGCGTTATTCTTGCGCAGTTCCTTCTTGTACGCCTCGTAAACATGGGCAACGCGCTCAGCGGTGGGATCAGTCGACTGTAGATATATTTCCTGCGGATCGAGCATGTGATTCTTCGCCGAGGAGATGCGCGACAGCACCACGCGGGGTGTCAACTGCTTGTCATCCAGACCAAGACGCCTCATCGCCTGCTTGACCACGGCCTGCTGATCGCTTTCGTCGTAGATGGCGAATGCGCGCGTCAACCCTTCGCCGCCTACGCGCAGAGCTTCGATATCGCGCCGCAGCACGCGCACGCAGAAGCTGTGAAACGTGCAGAGCAGGGGTTTTGCGAGGGAGTTGTGAGGCAGTAATTTATCGACCCGCTCGGCCATCTCCGCCGCGGCCTTATTGGTAAATGTAACGGCAAGGATCGAATCGGGCGCGATTCCTCGCCCCTCGATCAGGTAGGCGATGCGGTGCGTGATGACGCGCGTCTTCCCTGAGCCTGCCCCTGCGAGGATGAGGACCGGACCATCGATCGCCTCAACAGCGGCGCGCTGCTGAGGGTTCAGTTTGTCGAGTAAGTGCTGCAAAATCCTTCTCTCGTGGGAGGTGGCCGGGGCGGTCATGTGGCCGCAAAAAACTGTTCGTGCGCGTTAAGTTCCTATTAACAGTGTATCGCCCGTGAGGCATTCGGTGCTTGTGGCGCTATCCTGTTAGGAATCATGGACAGACTTCGAAGCTCCTCCGACTTGCGACGTGTGTGTGTCTTCTGCGGTTCGAGCGATGGCGCTGACCCCGAGTACCTGCTGGAAGCAGCGAACCTGGGTCACTCCCTGGCGATTGCTGGCTGGGGACTGGTGTATGGCGGCGCCTCAGTGGGCCTGATGGGCGCAGTGGCGAATGCCGCGCTGGCGGCCGGCGGAGAGGTTATTGGCGTTATCCCCGAGGCCTTGGCCGCGAAAGAGATCGCGCACGACAGCCTCACCGAACTTTATGTGGTGGGGAGCATGCATGAACGAAAGGCTCGGATGGCTGCGCTGTCCGATGCCTTTATCGCGCTGCCGGGAGGCTACGGCACCCTGGATGAATTTTTGGAAATCCTGACATGGGCGCAGCTCGAAATACACCAGAAGCCCTGCGTCCTGGTGAATACAGCGGGCTACTATGACCGCCTGGTCAGCTTTCTCGACCACGGAGTAGAGCAGGCTTTTATCCGCCGTAGCAATCGCCTGCTATTGCTAGTAGTCAAAGACGCGCGCGAGGCGCTGGCGCTGATCGAAGAGACTGCGCCGCGAACCCCGACGCTTTTGCCCTCACGGACTCTACTACTGCCATAGGCCCGGGTGCTCCATACCTATTAGTCCTGAGGCGGAATTTTCAAGCCGGCCGAGCGGCAGGCATCGCACTGGCAGGTGCGACGCAGGTAGTCCCAGGAATATATTCCGCTCTCGTGGCCGTCCGTCCAATGAAAGCTGATGGCATATCGACCCACCGGCGTCACAGTCTGTGGCCGCACCGGCGGCTCATACATAGGTAGTAGATTTTTCGGTGCGGCTTTCGGCGCACCCGGTTGGCGGCCGTCTGCCCTACGTTCTTCGTTGCAGGTAGCACAAGGACAGGCGTTGCGCAGCCACGCAAAAGTCCAGGCACTGTGGTGACCGTCTTTCCAGTCGATCTCCATGCCCTTGCCGTCGGTCTTGTGGACGCGGACCTTTACGGGCTCGATAGCTTCGTGCGAGAGGTCGCGCTGCCCTTCCTGCTCATTGCGGGCTTGTTCGGCGGAAACCATACGAATTCCTTCGTGACTCATAAAGACCTCTGCTTCTATTGTGCCTGAGTGCCGCCGCTGCGCAGAAACCGACTGGGTTAGAACTCCATACCTGGGTCAGACGCTTATGCCTGCCTCCAGAAGAAATACGCGGCCATGCTGAGGCCAAGTACGATTACCACTGCGCGAAGAAAGCCGCCACTGAGCCGGCGGGACCAGTGGGCGCCGATATAGCCGCCAAGGGCAGCCGTAAGCATCATCGGCAGGCAGTACTTCCATATGATTTGCCCTCGAACAATGAACGTGACCACCGCGATGCCATTGGCGAGTGTGGTGGTAACGACCTTCAAGGCATTGATCTGGTTCATCTCTTCAATGCCAAAGAGGCCGAGAACGGAGATGATCAGAAACCCGGCTCCCGCCCCAAAGTAGCCAACGTAAAAGCAGACTCCCGTCATGGCAACAAAGAGCAAGGGGAGCAGCGCGTTTGTCTTCTGCGCGTGAATCGGACGAGACCGCAGCCAGCGCGAGATGGGTCCGCTAGCCGCAAACAGCAGGGCAGCCACCAGTAGGAGCCACGGCACCAAATGGAGGAAGGTCGCCTGGGCGGTGCGTAACAACATCACCGCGCCCAGGAATCCACCTGTCAGTGCAGCAGCCCCAAGCGGGAGGATCAGTTGAAAATGCCCGCGCAGATCTTCTCGATACGCCGCAATCGAAGTGAATTGTCCCGGCCATAATGCAACCGTGTTGGTTGCATTTGCCTGAATAGGTAATATGCCCATCCCCAGGAGCGCGGGAAAAGAGAGGAAGGATCCTCCGCCCGCCATCGCATTCAGCGCACCGGCAATGAAAGAAGCGACAAATAGCCAAGTAGCATGCCAGTCGAGGGCAGGATTCATACTTACTGATTGTAACTTTGCCGCCCGCGAACGTGATTGGCTCAGGCCATCTCGATCTCTGGTGTGGCGGCCAGCAGGGCCTGTGTGTAGGGATCGCGAGGTTGCAGGCACACTTCATCGCTGGTGCCAGTCTCGACGATCCTGCCCTCGCGCATCACTGCAACTCTGCCTGCCAGGTAGTGGACCAGCGGGAGGGAGTGAGAAATGAATAGATAGGTCAGGCTGAAGTCCCTTTGCAGCTCCCGCAGCAGGTTCACTATTTGCGCGCCTACGCTCACATCAAGGGCCGAGACTGGCTCATCGAGCACCAGCAGTTCAGGACGCAGTGCCAGGGCCCTGGCTATGTTGATGCGCTGCCTCTGGCCCCCGGAGAACTCGTGCGGGTAGCGCGCAAGTGCCGATTCATCCATACCGACGGCATGCAGCAGTTCCGCGGTCTGACGGCGCAGTCCTTGCCGGCTGGCATCGACCTGCGGGTCACGGCGGTGAATTACAAGTGGCTCCGCAATGATGTCTGCAATGCGCATGCGCGGGTTTAGTGCCGCAAATGGGTCTTGAAAGACCGGCTGCATACGACGGCGCAGCCCCCGCATCTCCTCTTTGCCGGCGGTTAATAGATCTATCCCTGCAAAGCTCACGTTGCCGTCTGTAGGCGGAATGAGCCCCAGCAGTATGCGCGCAACCGTGCTCTTGCCCGATCCGGATTCGCCGACCAGCCCTAAGGTTTCGCCCCGCTCAATCGTCAGGGACACATCAGTAACAACAAAATGCTCTTCGCTGCGAATTCCGTTGCGTCGCGGATAGCTCTTGGAAACTCCGCGCAGTTCAACCAGCGCCATGCCCGGATGTTAGCATCCCGCTCCGCAACTCCAGAGCATCCATGGGGATGTGCGGCAATTCATTGGTTGCGCGGCTGAAGGGGCGAGTCAGCAGTAAACTGAATGCATGCTCCCGCAAAAACTCAGGTCCTCCGCTTTTGTTTCAACTTTGATTCTGGCTACGCTTCTCAACGTGGCAACCGCCGGAGCCCAGCAGGGCGGTACCGACATCGCCGCCGAGCACGCGCGGCACCTGCGCCACGGTATCAATGCGAGCATGTGGTTTGCCCAGGCACCACGAAACTATTCCAAGGAACGCCTGCAGACCTACACCACGCCGGACGACATTGCACTGATCGCACACATGGGATTTGACCACGTACGCCTCAGTATTGACGCCGATCCCCTGGTGGAGTGGCAGCGAGCACACGGCAACACGACAGCTTTTATGACGGAGCTGGACCGGGTCGTAAACACGGTGCTGGGAAATCATCTGGCGGTCATCATCGACATCCATCCCGAGAGCAGCTACAAGACTCCTTTGCGCCAGGGGACAAACAGCGTTCAGAACTTCACCGCTTTATGGCGGGCGCTTGCTGCGCACTTTGCTTCTTCGGACCCGGAGTATGTGTTCTTTGAAATCATGAATGAGCCGGAGCAGGACGACCCCTACCGCTGGCAGGGGATCCAGAGTGTCGTGGCAGATGCCATCCGCGCGGTGGCACCGAGGCACACCATTATTGCCGGGGGTGCGCACTGGTCCGGGCTGGAAGACCTGTTGGTGTTGGAGCCGCTGGGGCAATCGAATATCATCTACACCTTCCATGATTACGAGCCCTTCCCGTTTACCCATCAGGGCGCTACCTGGACAAGCCCCGAAGTGCAACCATTGCGAGCTATTCCCTATCCCTCCTCGACGGAAGTTGTATATCCCAAACTGGAGCAGGAGCCGGACCTTGCGGGCAGGTACTTTCTTGAGCAGTACGGTCTGGGACGATGGGACGCGGATCGAGTGGAGAAGACGATCGAGTTTGCCGCCCGCTGGTCGCAGCTGCACCATGCGCCTGTGTATTGCGGAGAGTTCGGAGTGCTTCGCGATTATGCTCCCCCGGCCATGCGGGCCCAGTGGCTGCATGACATGCGCGCAGCTATGGAGAAAAACAATATCGGCTGGGCGATGTGGGACTATCAGGCCAACTTTGGAGTAGTTACCAAGGCAAATGGCGTGACCACCCCTGACCCGGCCATTGTCAATGCTCTCGGTCTTCATGCGCCCGAGAACCGCTGAGGACAACTTCATGTGAGGTGACTCCACAGAGCCACCCGTTTTTCCTGCCAGACGCCTTCTGCTTGTCTCCCGCTGTCCGGTGCTCTACGCTAGGGCGTGCGCGGCGGCCCTGCCTCGGCTGTCATTTCGTATCCCTTCATCTGGACTCTGCGAAGTGTACACAAGAGTAATTCTGGCCATTGGTGATTGCATGGTGAAGTTTGCTATTCCAATATTTCTGTTATTGTTCGTGCCCTCGTTACCGGCACAGACGCCTGCTGCCATTGAACCCGCTCCGTTACAGCCCCTCGCTGCCTTCCCGGTTCAGACAACGGAATTGATATCGATCCGGGGCGCCGTTTTACCAATGAACCCCTTCACCGTGACTGGACCCCGCGGCGCACTTCTCGGACAGCAGGACGGCACCTACGAGGCATGGATTTTTCCTTGGAAGGTCTTGAGCAATATGCGCATCACGGCCGAGATGAAAGACTATGCCGTGCCCATCGACGTCACCGCGTTGGCGGCGAACATCGACGTTCAGCCGGACCACACTACGATTACTTTTTCGCACGCTAATTTCACCATTCGTGAGATATTGTTTACGCCTCAACATGCCCCGGAGGGCGCGGGCGCGCTGGTCCTTTACCAGTTCGAAGCAGTTCGCCCGATGACTCTTACCTTTCGCTTCACACCGGAGATGAAGCGGATGTGGCCTGCGCTCTCCGATGACCGTCCTTCGCCGGAGTGGATCAAGACGGGAGACAGCGGCTACTATGTGCTGCATCTGACGACTCCGGATCATGGGGCTGCCATCGCCATGCCGCACACAGAAGCAGGCATTCTGCCTCCGTATCAGGAACGCCCTAAGACCTACCCCCTTGAATTTGTACTCCACTTTGACCCCACCCGAGACTCGCAGAAGTTTTTCCCATTGCTGATGGTGACGGCTGACTCTAAGGCTGATTTGACCAACAGCGCGTTGGCTAAAAAGCTGGAGGCGTTACAGACATCTCTCGAGACGATGTGTCACGATACGCGGGACTACTACATGACATTTCTCGACGAGCATCTGAGCATCGATACTCCAGATCCGAAGCTAAATGAGGCGTTCCGCTGGGCAGTGGTTGCCATCGAGCAGTTGCGCGTAGAGACAACGCCATCCCATGCAGAGACCGCACTGGTCGCCGGCTTCTACACATCGGGAGATTCTTCGCGGCCCGGATTCGGCTGGTACTTCGGGCGCGACTCCTTGTGGAGTCTCTACGCAATCAATAGCTTTGGCGATTACAACCTTACCCGGAGTGAACTTGAGTTTCTGATGCGGAGGCAGAGTCCTGAGGGCAAGGTTCCGCATGAGTGGTCGCAAAGCGCAGACCTGTTCGATTGGAAGAGCCAGCCGTATGCGTATGCATCCGCTGACTCGACGCCTCTACTGCTGATGGCTATCGACGACTACTTGCGGGTGAGTGGAGATAAAGAATTTGTGCAGACCCACTGGGACCAGTTGCAGCGAGCCTGGAAGTTCGAAAGCTCACACGACTCCGATGGCGATGGCATCTACGAGAACACTGAAGGCACTGGATGGGTTGAATCGTGGCCGCCGGGGATGCCGCATCAGGAGATATATCTAGCGGCACTCGATCGACAGGCCAGCACAGCTTTCGCACATCTGGCGCAGAGTACGGGGCACGTGCAACTCGCGACCGATGCAGAGGCGCGAGCGAAACATGTTGGAGACCAGATCGAAAAGGAATACCTACTGGCCGGAGGTGGCTTCTATGCCTTTAGTCGCAATGCCGATGGCACGACGGACCCGAGCCCGACTATTTATCCGGCAGTAGCGTCATGGGATGGCACCTACAACCTGCAGCATGCTCAACCAATGATGAATCGCTGGGCATCTAACGAGTTTTCCACCGATTGGGGCACGCGCGACCTTAGCCCCAAAGTCAGCTTTTACGATCCGATCAGTTATCACCAAGGGACAGTGTGGCCGCTGTTTACAGGATGGGTTTCGCTCTCGGAATATCGCAATGGGCGAAGCCTTGCAGGATACGTACACCTGATGCAAAACGTGGATCTAACGTGGGCACAGGATCCCGGTACCGTCACAGAGTTACTATCCGGCGAATTTTTTGCTCCGCTTGGACGCAGCACTTCTCATCAACTTTGGTCTTCGGCCATGGTGATTTCGCCGGTTATGCGCGGAATTTTCGGAGTCGAGTGGAATGCCGCCGCAAAAACTTTGAGTGTCACTCCCAGCCTGCCTGCTGATTGGGAGCAGGCAAAGCTTCGTCGTGTACCGTTAGGCGACGCAAGGCTCGACCTAGTGATGACGCGGGAAGGAAGTAGTTTGGCAGTTCGAGTTAGCAAAAGTACGGGTGGGCCCACCAGCCTGACGTCGCGCGCCAGCGGCGCTAAGCTTGTGGATGGGGTGCTTCGCATCCCGCTGCCTGCGGTGGAAGCTGGGATTTCCCATGGCCTGCCCCAGCCCGGCTCGGCTACCCAGCAGATGAAGGTACTTGACCAGCAAGCCACTCCTACTTCGCTGACGCTCAAGCTATCCGCGCCTGCGCTAAGCCACCAGACTATCTTCCTCCGCATGAATGATAGGAATGCGAAAGTACATATGAATGGGGTGGAGACAAGGGCGGAAGGCAGCCCATCCCTCAAGAAGTTGCAGGTTATATTCGGATCAGGAGAGGGATACGTAGAGAAGACAATCACCTTCCAGTGGTGAAACTCACACGAGTCACGCCGTATGCGAGACCACCAGGGTGGGAAAGCCCATCCGAATGGAGTACGCCGAAAGAGAGCGGTTTGCTGAGATTGCTTACCTTGCTGCTAACCAGAGGGGAGCAGTACTTGAGCAGAAACAGGGATAGTGTGATGTATCCAGCGTCAGCGATGTAGGCATTTTCTTAACGAAAATGCCTGCAGAGAGCTGTGGCTCACCTTACAGTAACCCTGCTTATGCTCTAGGCGTACCTAACGACTCTATAGCACCGCATTTATAGCGGCCTGCTAAGGGGTCGCCGCAGATGCTGTGGGAGCGCCTTTCGCACCCAGTAACTGCCTCATCTCAAGATAGGTTCCATTGGTCCAGCCAAATCCGACCACGTTGCCCCTGTAACCGACAGACAGGTTTACGGTCGTCGAGCCCGTTAACACGTTGTACTTTTCGCGCACGGTTTGATCCCGCTCAAAGTTCTGCCGCACCATCTCGGTAAACTCTCGCGAGACGCGCCGAGCGTCCTCGTGAAAGCCAGCCGCTTCGAGCCCCTCGACTGCAAACCAGTTGGTGGGCGCCCAGCCAAACGGCAGGTCCCACTGCAAGCCGGAATCATAGTCGCTCATCGCCAGCCCACCTGCATGTTCAAACATGGATAGATGTTTTTCAACCTGCATGCTCTGGTGCTTTGATGACAAGCCAGCCCACAGGGGATAGAAAGCAGTTATATATTTATAGCTGGATTGCTTTCCGGTTACGAAGTCATAGTCGTAATACATATTCTTAGCCGAATTCCACTGGTAACGATCTATAGCGGCGCGGCGCGCTCTCGCGAGTGCCAGCCATCTTGACTGGTCTGTGTTCTTGCCAAGCAGCTGCGCGAACCTTGCCATATCTTGTTCGTATTTATAGAGCAAGCTGTTGAGGCAGATGGGCGCATAGTTTTCCGTCGATCCGCTGAATGGGCCAAAGCGGAAGCTGGGGTCAAATCCGCTCTCGCGCATGGCGCGGTCGCCTGCATAGAACTTAGACGTCAGGCGATTTCCTTTTGCATAGGCGTGAGCGCAGACGTTGGAGGCCTGGATATCGCAACTGCTCTTGGCCAGTGCTTCTGCCTGCGCCGGTGTGGGATTCTCGGGCGCATCTATCAGATAGTCAGTATGGATAGTTGGATGAGCCAGCAACCAGCGGATGACGTCGGGGTAATACTGGTTGTCATCGGCCATCTCCGGTACTGGCCCGGCACCAATATCCGTGTATCTTGCCAGGCCCGTCTTTCCAGCCAAGTGGGGTTCATGCGACCACAGCGCGTAATCACGTTCCGCGTAGGCATACGCCCGCTGCAGCCACGCCTTTCCCTTGGCGGCATCCTGCTTGCTCTCGGCTTCATAGACAGTTTGAATCATTGAACTGAGCAGCGGCGGCTGTGAGCGGGTGAAGAAGTAGGTGCGATTAGCGTTAAGAATTGCCCCGTAGTTTTCAATCTCGAAGAAGAAGTTTTCAACCATGCCGTGAGCGAGATCCGTGCGGCCATTGTCTACCAGGCCGAGGATGATAAAAAAACTGTCCCACCCATACATCTCGTTGAACCTGCCGCCGGGTACAACGTAACGGTTCGGTAGATACAGAAGTCCCGGGCGGGAGATGGAGGAAACTGATACATCCCCCATGTGAGTGATCTTTTTGGGCAGATGCTCCACTTCTACCTTGCAATGCTGCTGCATGGCGACGACGTCCGTCGGAGTTTCCATCTCGGCAGGAAGATAGAGGATAGGTGTCGTTGTGACCTTGGGGTCAATCAGCGAGTTGCAGTCGCTCATCGAGCGTGACAACGTGTCCCATGCCTTCTGAATGTACTCGAGTAGCGCTGCATCATCGGCAGTGTTTGATCGCCGAGCCTCGGCGGCAGGATGGGTAAGAACAGACTGGGCACACAGGGGCCGTACAAGGCTGATTGCAACCACCCAGATGAAAATACGCAACAAATTCCGCATGGAGGGATCCCCGCTCGAACTTCCTGAGTCTATCGCAAGCCGCATGAGGGAGGGTAGTCTCCGTGGCTCCAACCAGTACGGGCACCGACCCGATGATCTACTAATAATTGGACTCTTTCGCCAAGGACCGCCGAAAGCGATACCATTTATACTCGCACTAAATGCACGATGGAGGCACTTGAAAATGACCACCATTCTTTCCCGGCGTCCGCAATTGCAGCACCTCACCGCACAGCTCGATGAGCTGAAGCAGAGGGGCACGTACTTTCACTTGCGCGTACTGGAAGATATGCAGAATCCGGTTTGTACCTACGACGGCAGGAGGGTGATTAATCTTGCCTCCAATAATTATCTGGGGTTGACCTCACACCCCAAACTGATTGAAGCCGCCGTCGACGCCACGCACAAATATGGAGTCGGCTCCGGTGCAGTAAGGACCATTGCGGGCACCATGCGCATCCACATGGAGTTGGAAGAGAAGATTGCGCGCTTCAAGAATGTCGAAGCGTGCGTGGTTTTTCAAAGCGGATTTGCAGCGAACGCGGGCACGGTTTCTTCGATCCTGGGCAAGGAGGATTTCATCCTCTCGGACGAACTGAACCACGCCAGCATCATTGACGGGGCACGGCTGTCGCGAGCCAAGATCAAGGTCTTTCGCCACAAGGATGTCGCCCACTGTGAAGAGCTGCTGCGGGAGTTGGAAAAGGAACCGGGTCGTAAACTCATCATCACAGACGGCGTCTTCTCGATGGATGGCGACATTGGTCCCGTGGATAAACTGGCAGACCTGGCGGAACGTTATGGCGCCATCATGATGGTGGATGACGCGCACGCATCGGGCGTGCTGGGGCGCAATGGCCGCGGCAGTATCGACCACTTCGGCTGCCATGGACGCGTGGATATCCAGGTCGGCACGCTTTCCAAGGCCATCGGCGCACTCGGCGGTTACGTCTGCGGCTCACGGGATTTGATCGACTACCTTTACCACCGCGCACGCCCGTTCCTCTTCTCCACCTCGCATCCACCATCGGTCGCGGCAACTTGCATCGCCGCCTTTGACCTGCTGGAGACCGAGCCGGAGCGCATCGACCGGCTGTGGGAGAACACTCGCTACTTCAAGACAGAGCTGGGCCGCTCCGGCTTTAACATTGGCGGAATCACCACCCCGGCGAGCGAGAGTCCGATCACGCCGATTATCATTGGCGATGGCGGCGCAACCATGAGCTTCTCCAGAGCCCTGTTCGACGAGGGTGTCATGGCTACAGGCATCGGCTTTCCCACTGTACCGGAGGGTAAGGCACGAATCCGTACCATCATGACGAGCGAGCACACACGGGAGCAGCTTGACCAGGCACTGGAGACCATCGAGCGCGTGGCACGGAAGGTGGGAGTGCTGGCGTAGAGCGGCGAGCAGACAATCAGCCGCGTGCTTGAAAAACCACGCGGCCTTCGCTGATGGTGAAGTGAACCTTGCCCAGCAGCGTGTAGCCGTCGAACGGCGTGTTATTCGATTTCGACCTGGACTGTTTTGCTTTGAAGATCCACTCCTTCGCGGGATCGAAGATAACCACATCGGCAAAACTTCCAACGGCAAGGCTCCCCCGGCCCTTCAAGGCCAGCACGGCGGCAGGCTGTGTGCTGAGCAGACTGATAACGCTAGTGAGCGCCAGCTTGTGCGTCTTATGTAACCATGATAGTGACAAACCCAGCGCCGTCTCAAGGCCCGTGATGCCATTGGGCGCTCGCTCGAACTCCTGCTCTTTTTCGTGCGTGGCATGGGGCGCGTGATCGGTTGCTATCGCGTCCACGGTGCCGTCAAGGATCCCGGCGAGCATCGCATTGCGATCGGCGGCGGAGCGCAGCGGCGGATTCATCTTGGCGTTCGTGTCGTAAAGGCCGACCGCTTCCTCGGTCAATAAAAAATGATGCGGGGTAACTTCGCAGGTAACGCGTAAGCCGTTGCGCCGTGCGCGTCTTACCGACTCCAGTGCAGCAGCAGTGGAAACATGAGCGACGTGCAGATGTGGACGAGTATCTTTGAACTCGGCCAGTAGGCGGATGTCACGCTCGACCAATCCGGATTCGGCCTCGGTCGGCATACCGCGCAGTCCCAGGCGAAAGGCCATCGGCCCCGCATTCATTGAGCCGTTCGCCGTGAGGCGCGTATCCTCAGCGTGCTGAATCACGGGCAATCCGGCACGGGCCGCTGCGGCAAGAGCCTGCCGCATGATTGCGTCATTGAGGATCGGCTTGCCGTCATCGGTAATAGCAACAGCTCCCGCCGCCTTGAGCGAGCCATACTCCGACAAGGCTTCGCCCGCACTACCCCGCGTTGCCGCAGCTATAGGAAAGACGTGAATCACCGCCCCACGGTCTGCGCTTTGCATCCAGCGGGTAGTCTCAGGCGAATCATTTACCGGAATCGTGTTCGGCATGGCGCACACGCTGGTGAATCCACCGGCAGCAGCCGCCGCGGTGCCGCTGGCTATGGTCTCCTTATAAATCTGTCCGGGCTCACGCAGATGAACGTGTATGTCTACGAGGCCGGGCGCAACCACCAGACCATTCGCTTCGATGATCTCGACTTCTTCGTCCTTCTTCAGTTTTGACTGCCCGGGTGCATCGATCGCTGCAACCTTGCCATCGCGCAGCAGCACGTCGAGCTCGGCATCCAGCGAAGAGGCGGGATCTATCACACGACCGCCTCTGATCAGAATGGTCTTCACGCCTGGCTTCCTTTCGCGTTCCTGGCTGCCTTCTTCACTGGCTCGGTTTTTCTCGCTTCAAGTGCGCGCAGCACCAGGGCCATCCGTATGGCGACGCCGTGTCGCACCTGCTCAGCGATCGCAGACTGCGTCCCGTCGGCCACTTCTGCCGTTAACTCCAGTCCGCGGATGATCGGTCCCGGATGCAGCAGGAGTGCGGTGGGAGCGTGGGCGGCCTGGCGCTCCTGGTTCAATTGATAGCGCAACTTATACTCTTCCAGATCGAGGCGCATGCCGGCCAGGCGCTCGCCCTGAATGCGCAACATCATCACCACCTGCGAACGATCTAAGACGCGATCGAAGTCGCGGTCGATCTCTATGCCGGGTCCTATCTCGGCAGCCAACTCCGGCAGCAACGGCGCTGGGCCGCAGAAGACTACCCTGGCACCGAGACGGGGCAACAACAATGCATTGGAGCGCGCCACCCTGCTGTGCAGGATATCGCCCACTATCGAGACGGTGACTCCCGCGAGTGTCTTCTCGTCTACCGCCATGGCTTTCTCCGCGCCAAACAGGCGGGTGAGTATGGTGCGCAAATCGAGGAGTGCCTGCGAAGGATGCTCATGCATGCCGTCACCGCCATTGAGTATCGGCAAACCGGTCGATTTCTCCAGCAGATAAGGCGCACCCGACGATAGATGGCGGAGGATGATGCACTCCGCACCAAGGGCACGCAGCGTGATGCCAGTATCCTTGAGCGACTCGCCCTTCTCAATGCTGGACGAAAGAGAACTGATGAGAGCCGTATCGGCGCCCAGGCTCTTGGCGGCGAGCTCAAAAGAGGTACGCGTTCGCGTGCTGGACTCGTAGAACAGCAGCGCTACACGGCGCTTGGCCAGCCTTTTGCTTCGTAGCAGCGCATCCTCGTTCTCAAGGAGCGTCGCGAGATGCAGCACGGAACTGAGGTCATCCAGGCTGAGGTCATCTACCGATATAACGGATCCGGCGATACGGTTGATAGTGCCGTGCGTGGCTGATTGCAGGGACGGAGGGCTCAGTGTTTCATTCGCTTTCGACATTCGGGCGCCTGACTGGTTGCTTTTGTCCAGCCTGTTCGTTACTGCTGTGGGTTGCTGATGCTCGACCGCGGCAGAGCCAGAAGTTCAATCAGTGCGTTCCATCAACAATACCTGTTCATCGTTGTCGATTTCCTGCAGCTTCACTTCAATGATTTCGCGTTCGCTGGTTTGCACAAGACGGCCAACGAACCTGGCTTCAATCGGTAGTTCGCGGTGGCCGCGATCAATGAGGGCTAGCAGTTGGATGCGCTGCGGTCGTCCATGATCGAAGAGCGCGTCAAGCGCCGCGCGCACCGTGCGCCCGGTATAGAGCACATCGTCCACCAGGATGATGTTGCGGCCGGTGACATCAAAACCGATTGCGCCGGGGCTGACGACCGGCCGCACATCGCGCGTCGAAAGATCGTCTCGATAGAAATTGATATCGAGCATGCCGGTGTCGATGGGCTTCTTCTCAATGCCGCCGATCAAGCGCCCCAGGCGTCCAGCCAGGGGTACGCCGCGCCGCTTGATGCCGACCAGGCCGAGGTTATGGCCGCCGTTATTCTTCTCGATGATCTCGTGCGCCAGGCGGACGAGCGTCCTCTCAATCTCCGAGGCGGACATGATCCTGTGCTTTTCGCGCAGGGCGGTGGTGGGAGTCGTTTCTGTCTGATCTGTCATAAGGCTCTTGCCGGGATGATACGAGCCTGAGGCCGGGGGAGCAAGAGCAGCCACCGCTATGACTAGGAGTTGATGAGTGGCTTGCGTCGCGACGCGAAGATCCGCGCACCGAGGGCACCGCCGAGCGAGGCAAAAAGAATCATGCCGAGGGCCGCCGTGGCGGAGCTGGTCAAACTGAGAAAGGCCTTACCGTCGGGCGAAAGCAGAAACCGGAAATAAGCATGAATCTGAGCCTGCGCCTCTGGCGTTGTCTGAGCCATGCGCCCACCCATCTGCTCCACCATGGCTCGGATGTTTCCATCCATGGAGTCGTCAATGGCCTTGCTCATATGCAGCGCATGCCGCTGGAAGAGCAGGACGCCAGCGTTACAGGCGGTGGCGAAGAACGCGGCGACGACGCCTGCCACCATTCCGATACGCAGACCCGTCCGCAGATTAAGAAAACCACTTTTTGACCGTCTCTGATACAGAGCCACCGCAGCCATTGCTCCCCCCACCAGCCATAAGAAAGAGCCAGTGGCCAGCGGCAGCACCGAAGAACTCAGCAGCCCCATGGGCACTCCCACTATCGCGGCCGCGCTGATGGCGTGCTTCCATGAGGTCCCCATCCCTCCCATATCGGGAGCGAATTCGCGGACAGAGGCAACGCCCTCCATTTCATCGGTGGGCTCGAGCCGTAGTTGAGGGGAGCCACAGTTGGGGCAGAACATTCCCGCGGAGTTGAGGGAGTTGCCGCAGCGATGGCAGAGAGATTCCATTCCTCCTTGAAGCTACCCCACGGCAGACCCAAAAGCAATGAATGGACCCATCGGCGAAGGGTGGGACAGGTAGGTAGAGTGCTGTCTCTCTGGCGTGACAGGAAATCTGGGTCTAGCACGAAACCCCAAGCACCAGCAGCCGCCAGCATCAGCTAATTCCCTTGTTAGCAATGCGAATTCACGCGTGACAATCGTCACATCGCACCATACCTCGTGGAGGAGTAGTATCCGCGTCCGGAAGGAGGGCATATGCCGAAGCATATATCTGTCTTCGTTATGGCGGCGCTATTTCTACCCGCTGTTTTCGGAAACGCCCAACGAGTACATAGCATAAAGAGAGTCCCGGTCACACAGACATCACCGGTATCCGGGAAAGAAATGTATGCGGCCTACTGTGCGGCCTGTCACGGTACAGAGGGTAAAGGAAACGGTCCCGCGGCACAGGCACTTAAGGCGCACCCCACCAACCTGACAATGCTGGCGAGGAGCAATGGCAACAAATTCCCTCAGGATCATGTAGTTAGCGTGCTTCGGTTCGGAACGGAGTTGCCAGCCCATGGTTCAAGGGACATGCCAGTGTGGGGACCGATACTTCGATCCTTGAACAGGTCCAATACCACCTCCGAAGAACAGCAGCGAATCAGCAACCTGACCAGATACCTGAGCACGATGCAAATGCAGTAAGTCCCTCTATTGGCGCAAGACTACCAGTGAGAGGCCATGACAAAGGTCGTAGGCCTCTCGTTGGTGTGAAGGGTTGAGCAGGTGCGCTTCTGCTCTAGTTGCTCTCCCGGGTTTCATCCTTGCCGCTCATGGCTTCGTCCGAGGGCAGGTCGAGTACGACCATGGAGAAGTCCGTGCCATCGCTGCTTGATTTGTCGATGCTCACAAGATGCTGATGCTTCATTGATCCGGCTCTCAGTTGGGAGGATGCATCTACGTTGATCGCCGCGTGGGGGCCATGAGGGCCGTCCTGTCCATTGCATCCCAGGCCCTGGCGTGTTGTCGTGGGTGTTCCCACAGCCTTATCCCCTTCGCATTGGATGACATCGCCATAGCGGCTCAGCGCCTTGTGATAGTAGGCCAGCACCTGGTCCTGCGAATCCGAAGTGTGGTACTTGACGACCTTGAAACGCATCTGCCATTTGCCGAAACCGACCTGAACGTCAGCCGCAACGTTCTTCTCCTGGCGACCTATTGAATTCGCACCGGGATAAGACGGCAACCCGATGTCAGAGGCAGCCATATTGTCTGTCTTGACCTGGACGCCGCCGAAAGGAGTCTGAATCTTGACGTTTTTATCTTTCCCGTTCTTGGACGGATCAACCTGAACGCTGCATGCGGTCGTGGCCAGGAGTAAGCATGCCGCCAGAGCGATACCCGATTTGTGCACGAACTTTTTCATGTCAGTCATCGCAAGTCCCCAGTTGTATTAAGATACGCACTTCCTGCTCAACCAGTTCCAAAATATGCTCCCCGAGTCTCATCCTGGCCGATGCCGATCGGCGAAGAATGCAAGGTGAGCGTCATCTCTCGCCGATTGGTGTTCTTAAATATAACGAGTTTGAAGAGCAGTCCGACAGGCTGCTCCGGAGGATCCCAGGTATGAAGCCGCAAGCGAAAAGAACACTCCCCTGGATGGTGCTTTTGAGCCTATTGGCAGGCGTCCTGAGTTTTATGAAACCCGCCTCGCTTCTCGCCGATTCCGATGATCCCCCGGAGCGGGTGGCGCGCCTGGGATCGCTGCGGGGAACTGTATCCATCGAGCCAGCGGGCGTGAACGAATGGAGCGCGGCGTCTCCCAACTATCCCATTGCCACCGGCGATCGCGTCTACACCGACAACGACGGCCGCACTGAGGTTCAGATTGGCGAGACAGTCGCCCGCATGTGGCATGACACCGATCTGACAGTGACGAACCTGGCGAATAACATCATCCAGCTTGGCTTGGCGCAGGGCACCATTCGCTTGCGCACTTTCGGCATTGACTCACAGACACAGGTGGAGATCGATACGCCCAATGGTGCTTTGACCATCACCCGGCCGGGCGACGTGCGCGTGGACTCCTATACCGGCGATGGCGGTACGATGGTCACGGTCAATTCGGGAGAGGTGGAGTTGAGCGGACCCGGCCTCTCGCAGCGCATCGGAGGAGGCCAGTCGCTACGCCTGCTGGGAACCAACCCTATCCAGCTTTCCGATGTGGAGATGCCAGAGCCCGACGAATTCGACGGTTGGAGCCTTGATCGCGATCGCCACATGATGCACTCCAACTCCGCTCGCTATGTGAGCCGCCAGGCACCCGGCTACGATGACCTCGACGAATACGGCGACTGGTCCCCGCAAAGTGACTACGGCCCGGTGTGGTACCCGCGCAGCGTGCCCGCTGGCTGGGTGCCCTACCGCTATGGTCACTGGGTCTGGACAGGCCCGTGGGGCTGGACGTGGGTTGAAGACGAGCCTTGGGGATACACCCCATTCCACTACGGCCGCTGGGCGAACATCGACAACCGCTGGGGCTGGATACCCGGACCGGTGCGGATGCGGCCCATCTGGTCGCCCGCGCTCGTAGCCTTCGTCGGCGGGCCCCAAATTGGAATAGGCATCGGCGGCGGCCTCTCGGCCTGGTTCCCTCTGGGACCGGGCGAGCCATATGCCCCCTGGTACCACTGCACCCCGAGATATGTGAACCAGGTGAATATCACCAATATCAACGTCACCAGAATCGTCAACGTACAGAACAATTACAACGTCACCAACATTCGCAATATCAACTACGTCCACCGTACCGGCGCGACTACGGCCGTGAGTGCGCAGGACTTCAGATCGGCGCGCCCGGTTGCATCCAGCATGATTCAAGTCGATCCGCGGCGGTTGGCGCAGGCGCAGGTGATTCCTCATCCGGATATCAATCCGACTGTGCTGAGTGTGGTGCCCAGGCCAGTGACGAATGTGGGCGTTGCTACGATTCGCCCCACACTGTTGACACAGGGTGGGCGTCAGGCGCCCGCTGTCCCGGGAGCCAGGTCGCAGGCGGTCCCGTACCAGCCTCTGCCCGCCAACGCCATGCAGCGCACAGATGCCCTCCATCCCGCGGGGAATCCGGGGGCCACTGCCCACCCAGGCGCTATACCGGCCCCGGCGCGCGGGAGCTATAACAGAGGCATAAATACGCCTGCTGTTAATCCGGGAGGAATGAACGCGGGGGGAAGGCCGGCCATTCCAGCCACGAACCAGCCTGCTATGAACCAGGGTGGCAGACCTAATGTTCCGGCGCTTGGAGGTATGAACCCCAGCGGAAGGCCGAACACCAGCCAGCCTGCTGTCGACCAAAGTAGCGGCACGTCCCGCCCAGTGATATCACGGCAGCCGGTTGAAGCAGGCCATTCGACGCCGGTTCCGGCATACGGCAATGACCGTACACCCCAGCCGCACGCGGGCCAGCCAGCGAGCCCGAACCAGTTAGCTCCGCAACATGTTCCGATGCAGATTACCCCGGTTCAGCGGAAGGTGGAGCAGGACCAGAGGCCGCTCGTCTATCGCAACGAGACGCCCGCGCCGCGCCCCACATTCCAACAGCAGCAGCCTGCCATGAACCAGCACCCGGGTCGTCCGCTGGAACCGCAGCAGATCGACAACCTGCAGCAGGGAAGGCCAGCGGGCCCGCAGCGTGATCAGGAACTGATCCCGCACGCACAACCACAGCCGCGATATCAAGCGCAGCCGCAACCCCAGCCACGTTATTCACCTCCGGCCCAACAACAAGCGCAGCCGCAGCGTCCTGCGCTGCAGCGTAACGTGACGCCCGAGGCACAACAGCATGTGCCGGGGGGCGACCACAGAGAACATAATTGAGAATGCTTTAGTCAGGAAGCTGGCGCCGCGATCGAACAGGTTGCGGCGCCGGCTTTATGACAACATGCGACCTTCTTGCCCGAGAATCATCTGATAAGGGTG
>JANXZS010000302.1 GCA_025355385.1 Acidobacteriaceae bacterium
CGCAGGCAAACTGCATCCCCGGTATAAGACACCGGTGGCATCGCTGATAGCACAGGCAGTCTGGACATGCCTGTTGTGCCTCTCGGGCTCCTATGGCCAGTTGCTGGATTACACGATCTTCGCCGCATTGTTGTTCTATATTCTTACCATCGCCAGCCTGTTTGTGCTCCGCGTACGCAAGCCACTGGTGCCACGCCCGTATCGCGCCATCGGATACCCTTTGCTGCCTGCTGTCTATCTGGTGATGGCCACGTGGATCTGTATCGTATTATTGCGGTATAAGCCTCAATTTACCTGGCCGGGACTGATCCTTGTTCTTCTCGGTGTTCCGGTATTTGCTTTTTGGTCCCGCCGGGGCCAGCATCCTGCATCAGCGCACTAAACAGCAATTGTGGAGAGATCTCGCCCATGGCTAATCTGTTTGCTACGAAACCCCTCTCGCTCCTGACGGCGGAAGCGAATGAAGAAGGGGAGCACACGCTCAAGCGGTCTCTAAGCGCGCTGAACCTGCTCACGCTCGGCGTTGGGGCAATCATCGGCGCCGGCATCTTTGTCCTTACGGGTCAGGCTGCGGCGAAGTACGCGGGCCCGGCGATCGCGCTGAGCTTTGTGCTGGCTGGCATTGTCTGCGCATTCGCGGGCCTCTGCTACGCGGAGTTCGCTTCGATCATCCCCATTGCCGGTTCAGCCTATACCTACGGCTACGCTACCCTGGGCGAGTTCGTGGCCTGGATTATTGGCTGGGATCTGGTCCTCGAATACGCGTTCGGTGCGGCTACAGTGGCGTCAGGCTGGTCTGGCTACCTCGTTAGCCTTTTGGACCAGCTTCATATTCACCTGCCGCCACAGTTAATTACCACATACGGCAATGTACTGGTGATGTTTCACGACAAGTGGACTCCGCTGGCTTCACTCCCGGCGGGAATCGACGCATCTACACTGCCGCATGCGACCGGAATCTTTAATCTGGTTGCATTTCTCGGTATCCTTGCTATCACGACGATTCTGGTCATAGGCATTAAGGAATCGGCGAACCTGAACTCCGCCATCGTGATTGTCAAGCTAGGAATTGTTGGTATCTTTCTGTACCTCGGAATTGCCTACCTGTTGCACCATCATGAACTGACCCAGGTGAATTGGCATCCTTTCATCCCGCCAGCAGAAGGACCAACCCACTTTGGCTTTGGTGGCATAGCCGCCGGCGCGGCATCAGTATTCTTCGCATACATTGGCTTCGATGCAGTTTCCACCGCAGCGCAGGAAGCGCGCAATCCGCAAAAGGATATGCCCATCGGCATCCTGGGATCGCTGGTTGTTTGCACAGTCCTGTACATCATGGTCTCGGTGGTGTTGACCGGTCTGGTCAACTACAGACAACTAAATGTGGCTGATCCGGTTGCACTCGGGATAGACGTAACCGGAGTGAAGTGGGGCAGCCTGCTGGTGAAAATTGGAGCCGTCTTTGGTCTAGCGACCGTCATGCTAGTCATGCTGCTGGGCCAGTCGCGAGTCTTTTTCTCGATGTCCCGCGATGGCTTGCTGCCGAAGTGGGCGAGCGCCGTTCACCCAAAGTTCCGCACACCCTGGATCTCAAATATCGTCGTGGGTACAATCGTGGCTTTTTTGCCCGGGCTGCTGCCAATCGATAGGCTCAGCCAATTAGTTAACATGGGTACGCTGCTGGCTTTTACCATTGTGTGCGCTGGGGTGTGGATCCTGCGGGTGCGTCAACCTGACCTGCATAGGCCATTCAAGACCCCATTTGTTCCGCTGGTGCCTATCTGCGGCATCGTCAGCGCGTTTTACCTGATGGTCAAGCTTCCTTTGTTGACATGGGTGGTTTTGATAATCTGGCTGGTGGTCGGGCTGCTCATTTACTTCGGGTATAGCCTTCGTCACAGTAAGGTACAGAAGCTTCCTGCGGAGATGACGACGGGTCGAGCTGATACATAAGACTAGGGGGCTCAAGCCCGTGCTTCTCACAATTTCCGTCCCGGAGGCATACCTCGTAGTTGCAGCATGTGAAGCATTTTTCAGGAATACCCCTGCGAAATGCGTGAAGAAACAGCATTCCAAGCAATACCGACATGGTTACAACGTAAGCAGCTAGCCAAACCATTTCGACGTCCTTGAGACAGAAAGTGAAACATCCAGCACCACTACCGTGCTGGCAAGTGGAAAACTATTGGTGGCCGGAAAGGCGTACTCTTCCGGCGAACACCCTGTAAGTTCGCAGTATCCCGCCCTATCGCCACGAAGGCCGATGAATCCTCGGACATGGATGCCATCCCCGATGGATTCTTACCAGAATCAGGATGACGCCTTCTGCTCGCCGAAGCAAGAGGTATGACTAGTATCGATTCCAATTCGGGAAAGATTTGGAAGGGGTGCGATCTTTCTTATAGATTCGGAACAGCTGGCGGGTGCCCGAGGAGCTGCTTTGCTTAAGGCAAAAAAAGTGCACCTGCCGCGTCAAAGGCTCGTGCTAGGGGCAGTTCTGAAGTGGATTCACTGGCTTGGCGATTGCAGACGTTCTTCGGCCGCGCAAAATCGAATCTCAATTCTAAAAGTTCAAGAATGGCTCAAGCGTAAGTTGGGGGTCATTGCGCAGCCTCCAGGATAGCCGCAGCGCGGTTCAGGGCATCGCTCAAAGTGGCGATCTGGGTCTGTGCGCGAGCCGTATCACTGTCATCGATGGCCTCATTGACTCCGGGAATCAACACAGCCGCGTATCCGGTGAATTCGCCGGGCGCGTAGATGGTGTGGCGGAACCAGGGGCGATGGGGCAGACCTTGGGGCGCGAGCAGAGCGCGCTCGGTCGAAAGCAGGGCTGCATTGAGGGCAGTCAGATCGCCGGTGCCGGAGATTTGCCTTTTCTTGACAACACTGGCCGCAGCAGTGAAGCGCTGTGCGGCCGTCGTTGCCGGGCTAAAGTCCAAGGTCTTCAGGCTGGCGTCAGTTGCGCGTTTCTTTGCTGCGGCAAGGTAGGCTTCAATCTCGCTGGCATAACTCCCGTAATCATAGGGTAAAACGTCACTGTCGGCCATGTGGAGCACCTCAAGGCCGAAAACGCCAGCCATCTCTTGTTCGTAGACGAAGGTTGGGTCGGCGTTCTTAACAAACCATGCGTAGTTATCGAAGACGGAGTGATAGACGCCATAGGGGCCTCCCGAACCGATGTCGGTGGAGGGCACGCCAATGTGCTGTAGGAAGGGTGTAAAGTCCGATCCGCTACCCAGATCTCCTACAGTCACTTCGTTCTCTGCGTGGGCATTTTTGCTGCCGATCGGAGTGCCGGTTTCCTGGTCTCGCTTGGCATCGGCGGCCTGCTCAGTCTGTTTCCAGGCGTCGTAGACACTTCCACCCTTGGGGCTGGGCACTTCTTTTGATAGCTCTCGTATAAACTGCTTCAGCGAAGGAACGGCGGAGCAAGAGAAATCCGGACCGGCAACGCCCACGTCGGTGTTGAAGTAGGCGACCGCGTGCGCGAGTTCTTTCTCATGTTCTTCGACCCATTCGGTGGATCCGATCAAGCCCTCTTCTTCCCCATCCCAACTGGCAAAGACGATGGTGCGTTTCGGCTTCCACCCTTGCTTGAGGAGTTCGCCGGTTCCGTGGACTGCCTCCAGCATCGCGGCTGTGCCACTACTGGGATCGACGGCGCCGTAGACCCACGCATCGCGATGATTGCCTGCGACGACCCACTCCTCAGGGAAATCGGCACCCTGGATTTTCCCGATGACGTTCCATATGGTTCGCAGGGCGTAGTCCTGCTTCACCAGCATATGCACTCTCACCTTGCCGGGTCCTATGTGGTAAGCGAACGGTAGGGCTCCCTGCCACTCATGGGGAACGGAGGCGCCGCCGAGGTGCTCGAGAATAGGAGAGGCGTCGTGATAGGAGAGCGGTGTCGCCGGAATTTTGGGTTGGCTGGTAGCGTTCTCGGGGGCTATGCGTTTCGCGTCCGGCAGGTCGGCGACCGATGCGATACCGGGAGTAGTGGGATCTCCGGGATACTCGAACATGAACTGCACAGAGCCGCGCTGAACTGCCGTGGCCGGCCGATAAGCGCCATCTGGATACGGATCCCCGCGAAAGTATCCGTCGTCGGCGGGATCGGAGTAGATGATGACCCCAGCAGCGCCGTAATGCTGCGCGAGAAACACTTTGACGCCACGAAAATTGCCTCCGTAGCGAACGATTACGATCCTGCCCTTGACGTCAACGTGCATCGCTTCAAGGCGCTTGAAGTCTTCCGGACGGCCATAGTTGGCATATACGACTTCCGCCGTGATATCTCCCGAGGCAGAGGATCCGTTGAAGGCAGTCAAAACACGCGGATCATCCTGGAAAGGGTCGCCTGTAACGTGCTCGCGGGAGGGCCCCTGCATGAGCACGATGCCATCGGCACCGGTGGCTTCGACGCGGATTTCGCCGGGCATATTCATCCACACGCGATAGGGAACGATGCTGGTCTCAAGTCCCGCTGCCTTGAACTTGGAGGCCACGTACTCCGCAGTTGCGTAATCTTCTTTGGACGAGGCTATGTGAGGCACGCTGGTCAGTATCTTGAGGTGTTCTCCAGCTAGTTTCGCGTCTGGAATTTTGAGAAAATCCTGGTCGATTTTTGCCTGTGCGCTAAAGTTGCGAAACCCAAACACATTCGCGGGAGATGAGGTGAGAGGAGCCTGGCCGAGCATAACTACCGAGCAAAGCAACAACCAAGAGAAGGCTGCCACAGCACTCCTACGTCTATTGCTCGCTGCTGAAAGCGGCGAAGTGCGGCTGTTTTCGATAGGAAATTCTCGTCGGGCTTTGCAGCTTTGGATGCATCTGGCGTGGGCTTCGGTCAGGATTAGGGCAACAAGCAAGGGCACGGTCCTCACTAAGTTTATGGGTGTTGGAGTGCTTTGATTTCTCAGCTTACACTATCAGGAGAGAACGGCTGAATTGAGGGCGAGGAAGAGTTGGCAGACAATTTCGGAGAGCCTGCGCAGCCTTCGGCGCTGCCAAAAATTACCGAGCCTTCTGTTGAGCAAAGCCCGGCTGCAGGGGCGTTCGTCAAAACAGAGGCGCCTTTGACACCAGAGTCATCCAGGCTGCAGGAGCCGGATGATCTGGACGGTTGGCCGCCCATTGTCCGCGCGCTCCGCAATCCGGACTTCCGCGTCTTCTGGGGCGGCAACTTCCTATCCAACATTGGCACCTGGA
>JANXZS010000315.1 GCA_025355385.1 Acidobacteriaceae bacterium
GTAACAGCCGTGCCCGCCAAATGTTTCCATCTTCGTTCCTCTCGGCGGCGTAACTTCGGATGGATATTGCTCCCGTTGCCCTCTGCCGGGCCGGTTCGCACCGTAACTGATAGCATCTCATCGACATTCCACACCAAGGGGAAAGAAGGGAATGGAAATGAAACGAGAGTTCTACGGTCTCCTGCTGGCGGGATCGCTTGTCGTGCTGGCTGTCCCGCTTGCGCGCGCGGCCAGCGACGTCCCGGTTCCCGCCAAGTGCAGCGCTGAGGTAAATCAAAAGCTGACCGAACTCCTCGCCTCCGCGCCTTCCGGCACGGTGGATAACGTGATGGTCTGCGGCATGACTGTCAGCGCATCGCGTACCCAGCGTGGCGGCCCGCATGGCGATCACCAGATTTTGCCGCTGCGTGTCACTACATCTACCGGCGATGTAAGACTGATCGAGGTAGTCACGAACGATGATCTCGATGGCCGGGTGACAGCGGGGCCCAACACGCCCGTCTTTGCCTATGGGCAGGCGTTCTTCCCCAGCCGGGGCAGGTTCGCGGCAGGAATTCACGATGTTCATTGTGCGACCCACCGCGGAGCAGACAACGGCTGGGTCGTCGTCAACGGGGACAAGCATCCCGCAAGCTGCTCACGTTAAGCGGCTCTTTGACTCCGGATACAGCGGGGCACGGTCGATGCGAACACAAACGGATAACTTCTGCCTGGGCTGAGGCCGCAGGTTCGTGGAGCGCAGCACATCACCCTCGTTTCGGTCCGCGCATAAATTAGTGTCGAGCCAGGGCACCGGCGCTGATGGGGCGGAAAGTGCAGGTTCGCCGTTTTCTTTCCGCCGCAATTGGTGCGACTCTTTTCCCCGTCCACTCGTCTCTCAGATAAGCAAGTTTCCGTTGCACCACCATCGCTCCAGCCTGCATTGAACCACAAGCAGGAATTTGGAGACGGAGGCGGCGATCCTCTGAAGGGATTTGGAAATGTCGGAACCAAGGCAACACTGGATTCGCCTTCGCCGTTACGCGTTGGCAGGTCTACTCGCGATGGTCTGGATCTTCCCTGCGGAGCGGGCAGTTTCTCAGGCGGCTTCCCGCCAACTGGGGACGGTCAAATCCATTTCCGCTGAATCAATTTCGCTGACGACAGACGCGGCGCAGCTAGTGCTTGTCCACGTGACCCCCGATGCGAAGGTCGTCAAGCTTCCCGCTGGAAGCAAGGACATGAAGGACGCGCAGCCTATCGAGATGAAGGATGTTGCGGTTGGAGACAGGGTTCTGGTTCGCGGTAATCCCGGAGAGGATTCCAAATCGTTCGTTGCCAGCTCCGTGATCGTGATGAAAGGCGAAGACATTCAGCAGAAGCGCCAAGGGGAGCAGGAGGACTGGCAAAAGCATGGAACTGGCGGCCTGGTCAGTTCGGTAGACTCGACGGCTAACGCAATCACCATTTCCTCGGGACGTGCCGGAGTTACCAGGAAGACGATCGTTCATGTTACCGGCTCTACCGTGGTGCGCAGATATGCTCCGGACTCGGTGAAATTTGAAGACGCCCAGGTGAGTACGCTGGCCCAGGTTAGGCCCGGAGACCAGCTTCGTGCGCGAGGCAGCCGCACCGCTGAGGGGGATGTAAATGCTGAACAAATCGTCAGCGGATCCTTCCGCAACGTGGCCGGGAGCGTGATCAAAGTGGACCCGGCCGCTGGCGTTCTGACGATCAAAGACGCGGCCACTCAGAAGACCGTCGAGATCAAGATCAGCGCAGACTCGCAATTGCGCCGTTTGTCCGAAATGGCAGCCCAGAGGATGGCGAGTCGTCTATCGGTAAGAGACGCGGCGGCGGGTTCACCCCCACCTGTTTCTACGGCGGCGGGCGCGGCTCCGTCCGGCTCGCCTGCTCCGGGGGACACCAGCGGCCACATACCCGGTCGCGAAGCACCGGACTTGCAGCAGATTCTGGGCACGCTCCCGAAGATGGCAGTGGAGGACCTGCACGCTGGCGATACCGTCATGATCGTTGCCACGCCCGGCCTCTCCAACGGTGAGGGCACCGTAATTACGTTGCTTGCCGGGGTTGAAGCGATTCTTGCTGCCACCCCAAAGGGCAGCCAGGTTATGACCTTGTCACCGTGGAACATCAACGGCAATCCGGGAGAGGCTTCGCAGTAAGGGGCCGTCCGAGTCTGAAACAGTAATTTCCATTGGATACCAGCCGCCAACCGATCTTGGCAGGAGTAGGAATGTCCTTATCAAAAGTACTGAAGAATTTCGGATTTATTGTTGCTCTCTTATCGTTTGCTAATTTCTCCGCGAGTGCCCAGCAAAGTGTAAGTTTGCGCGGCCTCGTGGCTGACCCAACCGGAGCGGTCATTCCCGGGGCAACGGTCACGCTTACCTCACCGGCTGCGGAGCAGTTCACCGCGACCACTGCTGCCGATGGCACCTATCAACTGCGGGGAGTGCCGTCTGGTATTTACCAGCTCAACATATTGGCCAGCGGTTTTGCGCCGTACTTTCGGCCGGGCGTACAAATCTCTGCGGCAGGATCGCGCAGTCTCGACATCAAGCTGCAGATTGAGCTGCAGCAGCAGCAGGTGGAGGTCACCGATAACGGCGCGACGCTCGACACCAGCCCAGGCAGTAATGCCAGCGCACTCGTGATCAAGGGCAAAGATCTGGACGCCCTGTCCGATGACCCGGATGAACTATCGTCCGAACTGCAGGCGCTCGCAGGACCCTCGGCCGGTCCCAACGGCGGGCAGATTTACGTGGATGGATTCACCGGCGGGCAAGTGCCCCCCAAGTCATCCATCCGCGAGATTCGGGTAAATCAGAATCCATTCTCGGCGCAATACGATTCGCTTGGCTACGGACGCATTGAGATCCTCACCAAACCTGGTACCGACAAATTCCACGGACAGGTAAGCATGAATGGGAACGCCTCACTCTTTAATACCAGGTGGAGCCCGATAACCCAATCCGCCAGCCCCCAGCCGCCACAGCCCGACTATCACTCCCTTATGGCGATGGCCAACTTGAGCGGGCCTATCAATAAGGAGGCGTCCTTTACCCTCTCCTACAATCGCCGCCAGATCGCTGACAACAGCCTGGTAAACGCGACCATCCTCGACAGCAATTTTCTACCGGTATCGTTCGTGAGTTATGTTGGCAATCCCAGAACTCGGCTGGAGATTTCCCCGCGCATTGATTTTCAGATTTCTGCCAACAACACGCTTACCGCTCGTTATGAGTACGGTTCCAACTTGAACGAGAATGGCGGGGTTGGGGGATTCAATCTGCCTTCCGTAGGCTACAACTCAGACGACACGGATCACGAAGTCCGCATAAGCGATACCCAGATCTTCGGAGCTCGCGTAGTTAACGAGACACGCTTTCAATGGGTTCACTCGGTCAATGCCCAAACTCCGCGATCAACCGGGCAGACCGTCTCGGTCGCTGGCTCCTTTACCAGCGGCGGGAGCGCAGCGGGCAAGCAGAATGACACACAGAATCAATATGAATTCCAGAACTATACCTCCATGGCCATGGGGAATCATGGCGTAAAGTTTGGCGCTAGACTGCGTGAGCGCAGGGACTTGAACACTTCGTACCAGAACTTCAATGGGACGTATGTATTTTCCTCACTCACCGCCTATCAGACGACGATGCAGGGGCAAAAAAATGGCCTATCGCCACAGCAGATTCGCGCCATGGGGGGCGGCGCGGCCCAGTACAACGCGGTGATCGGAACCCCGACGGCGAAGGTTAACGTCTTCGACGTGGGGCTATACGCGGAAGACGACTGGAAGGTACGGCCGAATGTGACAGTAAGCTACGGACTCCGCTTCGAAACACAGAATCAGATTCACGACCATGCTGATTTCGGCCCGCGTGTCGGGGTGGCCTGGGGCATCGGAAAAAACAAAGCCGGCGCACCGAAAGCCATTGTGCGTGGTGGCTTTGGTATCTTTTACGATCGCTTCACGTCGGCAAACATCTTGCAGGCGCAGCGCCAGAATGGCGTGAATCAGCAGATCGTCAGCGTTACCAATCCTGACACATATCCGGTCGCGTCGACGGGCGGGGCGGCGGCGCCTGTCGCGCTGGCCGCGACTAACGCCCTCGGTTCGGTTCCAGGCCGCTACCAGATCGATCCCAACATTCATGCGTCGTTTACCACGCAGACTGGGATTTCGCTCGAAAAGCAATTGAGCAAGACTTCGACCTTGTCGCTGACATATCTCAATGCCATAGGCCAGGACGGCTACCTGACGCGCAATATCAATGCGCCGCTACCCGGTACATACAATCCGCAGGACCCCACCAGCGGTGTCCGGCCGAATGGCAAGCTGGAGAATATATATCAGTATGGATCGCAGGGTAAATTCAATCAGAATCAACTGATTATCAATATGAACCTTCGAGCCACAAAGGGAGTCTCCCTCTTTGGCGTTTACGTTTTCAATCACGCGAACGCTGACAGCAACGGAAGCAATTTCCAGCCGTCGCAGCCGTACGCCGTCCATGCTGATTACGGTCGCGCGGCATATGACGTGCACCATCGGATCTTTCTGGGCGGAAACGCTACTTTGCCGTACCAGTTCTCCCTCAGCCCATTTATCGTGGCCAGTTCTGGATCACCTTTCAACATCACGACCGGAACCGATCTCAACGGAGACTTTCAGTACACGGATCGTCCGGCTTTCGCTTCCGATCTCACGCGTACTAGCGTCGTTCGGACAAAGTACGGCGTTTTCGACACCGATCCGATCGCGGGGCAGACAATTATTCCCAGTAATTACGAAGTTGGCCCAGCCCGTTTCACAGCTAATCTGCGGGTGACAAGAAACTTCGGCTTTGGCCCCAAGGCGAATGGTGGTGAGGGAGCCTCAGGCATGGGCGGACCCGGGGGGCCCGGGGGCGGAGGGGGCTTTGGCGGAGCTCGCGTGGGCGGCGGCGGCGGGGGTTTTGGCGGACCTCGCGGCGGCCCAGGTGGGGGTGCTCCCACATCCTCGCACCGCTACAATCTCTCCTTCAGCGTGCAGGCCTTCAATCTTTTCAACATCGTGAATCTCGCCAGCCCGACGGGTGTTCTCACGTCGCGCACCTTCGGTGAATCCAATGAGCTGGCAGGTCAGATCTATTCATCGTCAAGCGCTATCCGAAGGATTTTCATGCAGGCGCAATTCAGCTTCTAGACGTTTGCGTTTGTCTCGGGGTAGTACATCCCGCAGAGTTAGGTTTTTTGCAAACGGCCCTCTTGCGATTGTCGTTTGCTTTTTTATGTCGATGAGAAGGATGCCCTATTGCCGCACACTGGTGGGAGATGCGAAGCTTGACGCGCTTATGGGAAAGGCTGGCCGCGCCTGAAAGTTCTGCGGCCCAGGATTGGTCTGTGTTGAGGGTTAAGATGGCGAAACAGAGAATGGCGGCAGTGATCTCGTTGAAATTGGAGTTGTAGCAGGAATTTAATGGATTTGCGTACTACATCCCGCAGTTGCCAATTAACATCTTGGTTGGATAGAGCACGAATGATATAAATAGTTCAACCGAAGGTAACCAACGGTAACACTTAGTCTATCTAGTAACTTCGAAGGCGCGTCTCGGGCGGTCCATTTGGCCCAAGTCTGTTGAGTCCTTAATTTGAGATTTTGGCAACCGTAGTTTCTAGGAAGTTAACCCTCAGCGCGATCTTAAGCCTGGATGTTTCTTTTCTAAACGACCCCTGTAGCTGTTATCCGTTTAAGGAGCTCTGCATGCGCATCAACCTTCTTTCTAACGTTAAACCCGGATTTATGGCCAGACTTGTTCCCGCCCTCCTAATACTAGCCTTGACGCCTGCAGTGAAGGCCGCGACTGCCCCTATTGTCTTTTCCGGCCTCGAGTCTTCCCCATTTGGTGGAACTTTTCAATCGGCGACGAGTGTGGCGACAGATGCCGCGGGGAATCTGTACGTATCAGAGCCAACTCAGAATCGGGTGAGCAAGGTTGCCCCCGATGGAACGCGCACCGTATTGACATTTACGGTCGCAGTGAATGCGCCGCGTGGACTCGTAGTCGACCTCAGTAACAATCTATGGATTGCGAATTCGGGGGCAAACAACCTGATCCGCCATCCCCTCGGAGGCGGGGCAGATTCGACGATTGGAGGCTTTAGCAGGCCATTCAATATCGCCATTGACATCGCGGGAAATCTCTACGTTAGCAACATCGGAAACAACACGGTTTCGAAGGTAGCAGGCGGCGTCGTCACGCCACTTGTGACCAGCGGTATCGGTGGGGTACGTGGCCTCGCAGTCGACACAACAGACAACCTTTATATCGCCGTGCTTCCTGCGGACAACGTGGTGGTCGTTTCAGCCACCACGGGTGTAGTCAAGGGCACGATTGTCGCCTCTTCAACTTGCCAGCCGCGCGACGTCGCGCTGAATTCTGCTGGCGACCTCTTCATAGCCTGCAATAACACTACAATCATCTATCGCATTCCGAACGAAGCCGGGATCCTGACCGTAGCCGATAAATCGGTGGTCGCCAGCAGCAAGATCCCCGCAGCCGATGGGGTTCATGGCCTGGCCTTTGACGCGGGCACCCTGTACGCCACCAGCGGGCAGACAATCGTCGATAAGATACAGCTCGATTCAGTCGATCTCAGTGCGTTCCTGATCGGTTCGCCCAACGCCACCAAGGTAGCAACGGCTACGTTGAATTTCTCGGCGATCACCACTTCGACGCTGGGACAGTTAGCTGCTTACTCTGAGGGCATCGTCGAGTCTGACCCCGTTGGTCCAGCCGACTATCGGGTCAACGGTACCGGCACCACCTGTCCGGTGGGCGGTGGTAATTTCGGCGCCGGCACCACCTGCACCGTAACGATCGATTTCTATCCAAATGCGGTTGGCGTGCGCCACGGTGGGGTCGTCTTCTCTGATACCAGCAATCCCAAGCAGCCAATCTTTACCCTCCCAATCGCCGGAACGGGCTTAGGGAGCAGAGTGGCATACGGCCCCGGACTGATTAACTTCTTTAACCCGACCATCGCTGGGACGGGCTTCTCAGGCCCGGTTGCGATGCAGGTGGATGGTATCGGCAATCGCTTTGTCGCTGATTTGTTGAACAACCGTGTCGTGGAATTTGATCAGCAACTCACGACCGGTACCGTCGTCGGAACCGGCCTCACGTTCCCCAATGGAGTGGCGGTCGATGGGAGCGGCAACGTTTATATCGCGGACAGCGCATTAGGTATTGTACTGGTTCCCAATGAGAATGGGACCCTCAACACGGCCCATCAGTCCGTCGTGACTGCTGACGTCTCGTTGCCGGCAGGGATTCGTTTCGACAAGGCTCAGAGCCTCTACGTGGCTGACGCATTTAATGACCGGATCGTGAAGATCCCCTACGAAGACGGCAAACTGAATGGGCTGCATGAGGAAGTCATCGGGTCCGGTTTCGTCCAACCGAATGGCGTCTTTCCAGATCCATCCGGCAATGTATGGGTCGCGGATACGGGGAACAATCGCATTGTGAAGATTGCGCCCGACGGTACGCAGACCACGGTGGCAATCGACACCAATCAAATCAGTGGGCAATTGGACTCGCCGGGAGATGTCGTTCTGGATGCGGCGGGTGACCTTTACATTTCTGACACCAACAACTATCGGGTGATCTATGTCTCTGCCGACTTGACCGTCCAGGCAGTTGTCCCAGGTGCACAGACGCCTTCCCAACCTGGGTTCGGAGCATTTGGCGGTCTGTGGATTGACCCCGTGGGCTGGCTCTACATCCCAGACTTTCTGGCCAATCGGATCGAGCAGGTCCAGAATTTCCCGTTCCCGCTGGCTTTCCCGAACACGGCGATGGGAAGCACAAGCCTGCCGCAGGTGATCGAAGCCAGCAATATTGGCAACGCACCGCTGAACTTCAAGAGCCTGACTTTCCCCAATGACTTCAAGCAGCAGGCGGTGGGCTCGGCACCAATTCTCGACTGCTCCGCGACCACAATCCTGACGGGCGGAAGGAGTTGCTTTATTGGCGTCGTCTTCAAGCCGACAACTACGGGAGTGTTAAGTGAGAACCTGAATGTGGTCAACACTGATTTGAATGCGGCTACCCCGGCCTTCAACACCGACGTATTCCCGCTCTCTGGGACCGCACAAGGGGTTTTGAGCGTGAATCCGTTAGCGCTCATATTCCCGGTTACGCCCGATGGAACCACTTCGCCGGCGCAGTCGATAACCGTTAAAAATCTTACTAAGAACTCCACAAGTCTGACTCTGACCTTTATCGGAACAAACAGCAGTGACTTCGCCATTTCCTCCAAGACCTGCGGAGCAACTTTGGCCGGGGGTGCAAGCTGCACGGTTTCACTAGTGTTCAAACCTATCCTGCCCGCAAACGGGAGCCGTTCCGCGCAACTCCAGGTTGCCAGTGGTGTCCCCGGAGGTAGTGTCCTGGTTGATCTCAGCGGATCCGCTACCATACCAGCCCTGGTTGCGACTCCAAACGCCTTAGTTTTCCCTGCAACTCAGGAGTTTACCCAGAACTCGCTGAACTTTACCCTGTCCAACTTCACAAATGTTCCGGTCTATCTGCGGTTCACAACAACTTTGAATCCCGTTGCTTATACAGTGTTTCCGAGTCCGAGCTGCAATGGGTTGATCGCGGCTAACGCCTCCTGTGTGGTGGGCGTTCTCTTCCGTCCGACGACGTTTGATCCTGTCAATCCCGGCAACGATGTGCTCAAGGATATTCTGACGATTGCCGGCAGTACCGATGCTGTTCACTTCACCTTCTCGACCACGGTTTCACTGAGCGGGACTGTCACGGCGCCTCCCGGGGCACTGGCGACTGGACTCGGAAAACTGCTGCCGGGTGCCCGCGTCACTCTCAATCCATCCACCGTCAGCTTTGGGCAGAAGGCTCTATTTACTACTTCCGCCAGCACGCTTACGGTGGCTAACCACACCGGCCTTACCAGCTACTTGTCGCTCACAGTTCCCGCGGGCTATGCAGCTAACTCCGCCTGCCCGGCTGTCCTTCGGTCGGGGACGACGTGCACGATCAAACTGTCGTTCCGACCAGAGACGGCAGGCGCACACGACGGCTATTTGACTACCACCCTGATTCCGGCCAATGGCAGCGCTAGTCACTCGGCCCAGATGAATGTTACGGGTTCAGGCAAGTAGGTACAACTCTGCAACGTACCAACTTCAAGGCCTGCTCCATTACGGAGCAGGCCTTCTTTATTTAACGGCATCGGTTTTTTCTGAAGTTGCGGCCAGGCTATTTGCGAAGCGTAGCGGTTCTGAAAAAGTCAAAGTTGCCGGAGCTCGAGGGTTGCAGATTTTCCAGCCTGCGATTGTGAACCAGCACTGTATCCAGATACCAGAGATTGATCGAGGGTAAGTCTCTTGCAAGGATCTGCTGGGCTTCGTCGTACTTTCTGCGGCGTTCACTCTGGTCGCTGGATTTCCCCGCATCGTTGAGTAGCTTGTCGAGCGCGGGATTCAGATATCGACCGCGATTGGCGCCGTGCGGAGGAAGGCTTCCGCTGTGGTACGCATAGTGGAAAATATCCGGATCCTCATTGCCGCCCTGCCACCGCAGCGTATACATCTGAAAGGCTCCTCGGGTTATGTCGGCATAAAAGCTGGCAAATTCAAAGCTTCGTACCTCTAGCGCAATTCCTATCTGTCTCAGTTCCTGTTGCACAATCAGCGCCAGCAGGCGACTGGTTTCATCCGTAGAGGTCTTCAGTGTTAGGTGGAAACGAACACCATTCTTGTCGCGGTTAAACCCTGCTGCATCCAGCAACTCGTTGGCATGCTGGGGATCGTAGTTGTAGATCGGCAGGTTGGACGACCATGCCCAATGATCCGGCGGCAGAAGGCTCTCAGCCAAGCGCGCGCGATCCCGCCACAGAGAATGCACGATGAGGGGTCGATTGATGGCGTACGCGATTGCCTGCCGCACCCGCACATCCCGTAAATTAGTGTCGCCCACATTAAATGAGATGTAATTCAGGACGGTACCAGGCACGGTCTGCACGACCAGTTGTGTCTGCTTCTTCAACGCATCTACCATGTCCGCCGTCAGTGCATTGATGCAGACATCGGCAGATCCTTTTTCCATCTCCAGTGCCCGGGTAATGGCGTCTGGCACTACCGCAAAGCGGATATGCTCGATACTGGGCTGTGGTTGCCACGACGAGGAACTGCGCTCCAGCACAACCTCTTTATCCTGATCCATCCTGACAAAGCGATAGGGCCCGCTGCCGACAGGGTGCTGCCCAAACTCACGGTCGCTGCCTTCGGGTACGATGCCGATGGCGCCGTCGGATAGGTTCCAAAGCAGGGCCGCGTCCGGCTTCTTGAGGCGAATCACGACGGTTCCCGCATCTGGCGTTTCGATGCCCGCGATGTTCTGGAATGCTCCGGCCTTAGAGGTGATGATGGGGCCATGCAGGATCGTGTCTAGTGTCCATTTCACATCCCGCGCTGTTAGTGGACGGCCATCGTGAAAGCGAACGCCGCTGTGCAGATGGAAGATGTAGGTCAGCGGATCGGGAGCCTGCCAGCTTTCCGCCAGCCACGGCTGGACGTTGAAATGCTGGTCGCGGCGAACCAGCGCGTCGAATATAAGCGCATCGATGTGCTCGGATTGGCCGTCGGTCCCAATGCGCGGATCAAGATTTGCGGGACTGCTCTCGATCAGCATTGTCACAGTGTTCGGGGACGGTGGCGGCTGTCGGCAGCCCGTCAAACCCAGAGAGAGGGCAAGGCTCACTGCCAGCCAACTCCCGTTAACGCAATGCCCCTTCAGACGTGTGCAAGGTCGCGGAACCCGGTTAGGCTTTTCCGTCAAGAAAAGCCAGACTCCGCTGCTGATACAAGAACACCTTAGAGATCGAATTCTCTTACGCATACGTGATCTGTCCCAGCAAAGCAGGTTCGCTGGCGCCAGTTGCGGCGGGAAGATTGCCAGGGCGATGATGCCAGGTCTGCCAGGCAAGCAGGGCGAAAGCCGCTGCCTCCTTGGCTTGAGATGGCATGCCGAGATCGTCGCTGGCCAGGATTCGGCAGCGCAGTGGTTCCAGTATCTCGCGGAGCATCGCCACCAGCATTCGATTCTGCGAACCACCCCCTGAAAGAATGTAGTCGACGGCAACCTCCTTCATGTGGGGCCGCACGAACTTTTGGTAAGCCAGACCGATGCTGCGGGCGGTGAGCGCGGTGGCAGTGGCGACCGTGTCTTCGGGCTTGCTGCTGACACGTGAACAGCGAGCCAGAAATTTCGTGACGTACTCCCTGCCGAATTGCTCTCGCCCCGCGCTTTTTGGGGGAGGCGCAGCAAAAAATAGTTGACGAAGCAGGGGGGTGAGAACCGCCTCCAGCACGCGCCCTCGACTGGCGATGTGCCCGCCGCGATCGAAGGGCTGCTGAAACAGCAGTTGGGTCACAGCATCGATAACCATGTTCGCGGGTCCGGTATCAAAAGCGAGCACCTGTGACAAAGTGGCGGACGGGGGCAAAGCCGTAAGGTTGCCGATACCGCCCAGGTTCTGCAGCACGCGGCCCCGCTTTTCGTCGCGGAAGAGAACGTAATCAAGCAGTGGGACGAGTGGCGCGCCTTGGCCTCCCGCCGCGATATCCGCTGGTCGAAAATTCGAGACGACCGGCACTCGCGCCTCTCGCGCCAGCAGCGCCGCTTCGCCAAGCTGCCAGGTGCACGCGAAGGTCCGACTGGCATAGCGTGCGGGCCTGCCCTGATGGTAGACCGTTTGACCATGGCATCCGATGAGATCGAGCCTAACGGGGTGCGTCGCCAGGGTGGCCCGGACCGCCTCTGCGTAGGCGATGCCAAGCCGCCAGTTCAATCGAGCCAGTTCGGCGGTTGTGGTCGAACGCGCATCCATCGCACCAAGCACCGAGCGGCGAAGGCCGGGCGAAAAAGGAAACGACGAGTGGGCAATCAATTTCAGGTCAACCCCACTTCCCTGGGGCCGAATGCGGACGAGCGCAACGTCCACTCCGTCCGCCGAAGTGCCGCTCATCAGACCGGCGACAATCATAGGCTTGCCTGCTTGCGCCATGGCAGAAACATCGAAACGGGGACGCCTCATACGCGCCTCCGCCCATTTGCTTCTATTACGCTCTCCGCGAAGCGTTTGGTTTCCTCGCGTAATCGTTCAATGCCCGCGGCGTTTGGTTTACGCGCAGCCTGTTGCCGCGCAGTTGGGGGCACGAATTTCCTCTTCCACCGGACATGCCTGCGCGCAGACCGAGACAGGCGTTCGCGAAAAACGGAAGACCGCTCGGCTTCCGTGAGCAGCGACTCAAAAGCTCTCACGATCAATGCTGGATCACGGCATATCTCAATCAAATCGGTTCCCGCCACTACGGCGGAAACGGCCACCTCTTCTATCGAAGCATGTTCGAGAATCCCACCCATCTCCATGTCGTCGGAGACGATCAGGCCGCGGTATTTGATTTTTTTCCGGAGCACGTCGGTAATCCAATATTTCGACACGGAAGCAGGTACACGAGCCCCCTTGGCTGCTGGATACTGGGCATGAGATACCATCACCATCGGCAACGCCTTCGCGAGCGCGCGATAGGGAAGCATGTCCTCTGACCATAACTCGTCCCAGCTTCGTGAGATCGTTGGCGTGGCCTGGTGTGAATCCAGAATGCCACCGCCCAGCCCGGGAAAGTGCTTTCCGCATCCGATGGCCCCTGCCTTGTGCAAGCCCTTGAGAAAGGCTGAAGCATATGCAGTGACCTTCGCCGGATCCGGGGATGTCGTCCTTGTTCGCATGACCGCTGCGGATGCAGGCAGAGCCAGGTCCAGCACCGGGGCAAATGTCGTGTTGAAGCCCAAGGCGCGAACCTCGCGTCCAATCAGTTCGCCGTGGCGCTCCCACAAAGCACAAGAACCGGTCGCGGCTACCGCTGCGGCGGATGGCATGGGCGTGAGCAGATCGCGCAGGCGATCCACCAGTCCTCCTTCAACGTCTACGCAGAGAATTGCGGCTGCCGGGGATATCTGGGAAACCGTCTCCAACAACTCCCGTGTCTGTTGCACCTCTCCGATGTTTCTGCGAAAGAGAATGATGCCGCCGGGCTGCAAAAGCTTGATCCAGGCGTGTTCTACCGGAGTCAGTTGAAGACCCTCAACGCCCACGGTCAGCACTTGTCCGACAAGTTGCCGCAAAGTTTTGGCCGCCATGGTCACGGCTTCTCCGTCTGCGCGCCGTTGATTTCGTTTTGAAGCTCTTCTAGCAGATTGAGAGCCTGAAGCGGCGTGAGGGAGTTGATCTCGGTCTTCTCCAAGCGGTCGACGATCCGCTGCGAGAGTGGCGTAAACATCGTCATCTGCATAGGTGCTTCGGTCTCTACCGCAACGTTTCTCCGTTCAGATCGCTCATGCTGCCGCAGTACCTGCCGCGCCCTCTCCAGCACCGGGGCGGGAAGTCCGGCAAGACGCGCCACCTCGATTCCATAACTCTTGCTCGCAGCACCCGGCTCAATCGAGTGAAGAAAGATGATGCCCTTGGGCGTCTCCTTCACGGTCACGCGCAGGTTCTTCAATCGGGGTAGCTGTTCGGCGAGCAGCGTGAGTTCGTGGTAATGGGTGGCGAAAAGTGTGCGAGCGCCAATCTCGGCATGCAGGAATTCAACTGTCGCCCACGCCAACGACAGCCCATCGAAGGTAGCGGTGCCTCGGCCCATCTCATCCAGCAGAATCAAGGAGCGCCTGGTTGCGGTGTTCAGAATAGTGGCCGTTTCAGTCATTTCGACCATGAA
>JANXZS010000016.1 GCA_025355385.1 Acidobacteriaceae bacterium
CTCATTGATGCGGTCTTCCAGAGTTAATTCCTCCAGCAGACCTTTCAGGACGTGCTCCTCGACAACGGCGCGCTTGTCGCTGCGGATCATCTTCGTATCGACAAGATGCTTAACCGTTTGCCGGGCCAGGTAGCCGACGTATTCTCTTGAAAAAATCATTGATATTCTTTGAAATATAGCACAAGCGACGCGTGTTTTCCGTGCTTTAGGCCCGCTTGGACTACACCGCCTTTGGCGATATGGGTCGATGCGGGCACTGTACCGAGTTGACGCAGGCTTCCGCCAGGCGGAGCCGCTCGACCACGCGTCCGCCCACCAGATGTTCCTTTACGATCGCGTCCACATCCTCGGGTTTCACGAAGCCGTACCAGACCTGCTCCGGATACACGACCACCGTCGCTCCGTGCTCGCACTGGTCAAGGCAACCGGATTTGTTGATCCGGACGCGCTCCTTCAACCCTATGGCGTCCACTTTCTGCTTGAAAAGCAGGTGGAGTTCGCTCTTGCCGTTCACCGTGCACGACGGTCGTGCACTCCCCGCCTCGCGATGGTTGGTACAGACGAAAACATGCCGCTCAAAATTAGCCAAGAATCACGCTCTCCTTGTGCCATTCTAATGGCTAACCGCGATTCAGCCGATTGCACCTCTCTATCTACATTGAGTTGATTAGGAGTCGATCGGGTGCCAACGGGGCGCTGGGTTAAGTGTGTGCCGAAAAAAAAGACTAGTTGGACCTGTCAGTATATTTGTTTTGCGGCCTTCGCTTCGGCAAGCGTGATGCGGCGCTTCTCGCGAAATGCAAGATTGGCCATATGCGCAGCGACAGCGGAATTGTAGCCCACCTCAATCGGGGCGTTCGTCTTCTGGTTTCTGGAGCGGATGCACTCCATCCAGTTCCCCATGTGGTCCTGGCTGCGTGCTTGTCCTATCAGATTCACACCATCCGCACGATTCAACTTCTCGGGATAATAGTTGATGCCAGAGGTGTATTTGCCCGTGACCATATCGGTCGCGCCGCTGATGTGCTCGATGGTGCCATCGGTTCCTAGAATCCGCTCTCCCAGACCAAAGTGGGTATTGTTGAAGGTGGATTGCCACAACACTACCAAATCGGGGAATTCCATCGTGACCGCGATTGTGTCCGGAACCTGGCGGCCATCTTTCTCTGAAAACACACCGCCGGACATGGTTACGGCTTCCGGTTCTTTCAGATTGAGGGCGGTCTGAATCCAGGCGATCTGGTGGACCATATTCTCGGTAATGTTGCCGCCGGAATACTCCCAGAAGAGCCGCCAGTTTATGAACTTGTTGCCGTCAAACTCAACTTTAGGTCGCCCATCCAAAAAAAGATTCCAGTTAACGTGGGCAGGATTGCAATCACTCGGAACCGGGCGAACCCATTGTCCATGGCCATGCGGAGTGTTGCGGCTCATCCAGGACTCGACCATCGTGACCTTGCCTACCAGGCCGTCCTGTATCCATTTCCGAGTGTCGGCCAGATCACCGTCGCTTTCGTGCTGCAAACCCACCTGCACCACCTGCCGGGAGTTCTGCGCCGCATGCAGGCACGCTACAGCCTCGGCGATATTCCACGTCATCGTCTTCTCGCAATAGACATCCTTGCCTGCAGCGAGCGTGGCTAGCATATGCTCTGCGTGCAAATGCAACGGACTCGCAATGATCACTGCGTCCACGTCCTTGCGATCAAGCAGGCGCCGCGGATCGTCGTAGACCTCGGCACCCGGAACGACGGTCTTCACCTGGTCGCGGTGCCGCGAATAAACATCAGCAACTGCCACACATTCCACGTCCGGCTGCAGAAGGGCCTCCTTGAGATCCTGTGTTCCTCGGTCCCCGGCGCCAATCAATCCGATGCGAATGCGGTTGTTTGCACCCAGCGCACGCGCTGAGGGATAAGCCGCTATTACCGCAGCGCCGGCAGCTACGCCTTCCACAAATTCCCGTCGATTCATTCCATTCCCCTTCTGTCAATTTTGCGCTATCGGTCAGGCCAGTGCGCCCGCAGCCTGCAATGCAGCCTTCATTCCAGCCCAGCTCTGACGGGACGATTCTTCCGGAGACGCCGCTCCATGCCAATGCGTTTCCAAACTCACCGCATGGCGATATCCCATTGCTTTTAGTGCTTTGAACTGACCGGCCCAATTGATCACACCCTTGCCGACGGGAGCCCATTCATAGCCTCCTCCCGCCTTCATTACGGTGTCCTTGCAGTGACAGTGGCCGATTCGGTTCTTGGGAAGCAAGTCCCAACCGTTGGGAAATGGAATCTCGCCAAGCGCTGCGGCGTTGCCGGGATCCCAGTTCAACAGCAGATGAGGCGATGGAACGGCAGCCAGAAGCTTTGCCGCCTCAGCGCCCGTGCCAGTGTTGCAGGCCATCTCGTTTTCCAGGATAAATATCATTCCCTGCTTGCCCAGTTTCTGCGAAGCTTCCTGCAGTTTTGCGTTCATTGCTTTCCGGTAGGGGCCAGGATTGTCTAACCTCCAGAAATCGAATCCGCGCACGCGCTCGGTCTGGAAGGCCTTGGCAAGTTCGATACTTTTGTCCAGCACATGTTCCTGATCTTTAAACGTGAAGTCGGCGCTGAATTGATCGCGCTTTGGACTGAATTTCGACTGCGGAGCATCCGGCCAGTCCACCTTGAATAGAGGGCTGCCGATATCGGTAACGCGCAACTCGTATTTCGTCAGAATACGACGGGCCTCGGCGATTTCTGCAGCGTCGAGAGCAAGGATGTTCTTATTCCACAGTCCTCTCAACTCGACCCACTGCATACCAAACTCCACCGCTGCCACTCGACAGGCGTGGTCGAAATCCTGTGAAATCTCATCCGTGATGACCGCAATCTGAAATGGGGACTGCAGCCGGGAAGCCTGCACGATCGACGCGCTGATTGCCCGCGAGCTGCATGAAAGCCCCGCAGCGGCCATCGTAACGCCTGCTCCAGCTAGAAAACTACGGCGACTCAAATCCGGCATCGTTTCTCCTCTTGCAAGGTTGTTAACTTAAGTTCTTACCGCCGCTTGGCTAAGTCGTATAGCCCATCCCCGCCAGGACTCCACGCATGTAGGCAAAGCTTTCCATCATTCCCGGCATGGGGTCGTCCTCGTGTATCTCATATTCCAAATCTACGCAGCCCTTGTAATTCTGTTTGATCAACGCCGCGAAGATGGCGACAACCGGCATAAGCCCCTCTCCCACCGCCACCTGGCTCTCCTTGCTATGGAAATCGGTCAGATCTTTCATGTGCATGTCGAAGAGACGCGGTCCGCACTGCGCGATCGCCTCCACCACATTAGCCCCTGCGCGCTGCGCATGTCCCACATCCAGGCAGATGCCCATGCGCGGGTCCATTTCCTTCACCGCATTCAATGCGTCGAGTGGTGACGGAAACTGCTTGTCCTCGGGTCCGTGGTTGTGAATTGCAATTTGGATATCATATTCCCGAGCGAACTTCTCTACGCGGCGCAGCGTCTCAAGCGTAGGTCCGGCCACCATCACGGGAATCCCCGCAAGTTTGCAGTATTCAAACTTGGGCCGCATGTCGGCATCGTCATCTTTGATCAAGTAGATCGTGCCGGCGGCCGTCAGTTTTATGCCCGCATCGCGGTAAGCTGCCGCCGCCGCCTTGATCTCCCCAGGAGTTCCCATGGGCAAATGGAAGTCCTTCACGTTCAGGAACGGTGTGCGCAACTGCTTGAGTTCCGCAATAACCTGTTTGGGCTGGAATTTTCTTAGAGAGTAACTCGCAACACCCAAACGAAAGGGAGGTGACGTCTCTTTCTGGGTACCGCTATCAACAGAGGCCAGCGACGAATCGGGGCAGAGAAACGCGGCAGTCGCAGCCAGAGCGCCTCCGCGAAGAAAGCCTCTTCTGTTTGCAGTACGGATCATGCAAGGGAACTTACGACGTGCAGTTATATATGTCAAGCCGCATACTGCCTAAACTCAACCACACCTTGTGCTTCCTTGGCATAGATCATCCAAAACTTCAGCATGTTTTGAGGGGATACCCTTCTCTAGCAACTTGGCTTGCTAGCCAGTGCGGAAAGTCGAGGTCGGTTCCACTTCCCTTTTTCGGAAGATTGCTCATGGACTCTGGAAAGCTAAGAGCTGTCAGCCATCAAAATATCCATTCGAAATCCTCGCATGTGCGCTAAATGATGCCATCGTGACCCGCAACTGATATGTTCGTGATTCAACCGCCGGGGAATGCAATGAATCACGCACAGGGCGCTGACGAGAAGATTCTGCACCGCCCTGTCGGTACCGGCGGCCGCATGCGCTGGGTTCTTTGCGCGCTCCTCTTTCTGGCGACAACCACTAATTACATGGACCGGGTGGTCTTTGGGATTCTCGCACCATTGCTCGAAAAGGATCTGCATTGGACCGAGAAGGGCTATGGCTACATGGTGGCGTGCTTTACCACGGCGTACGCGCTCGCCTACTTTCTCTCCGGCCGCATCGTTGACCATTTTGGTACACGGCGTGGATACGCCCTGTTCGTTGGCATCTGGAGCCTGTCTTCGCTGGCCCATGCATTTGTGTCCAGCGTCTTTGGGTTTGGGGCAGCTAGATTTTTCCTGGGGATTGGAGAGTCAGGCAACTTTCCCGCTGCGTTGAAGGCGGTCGCAGAGTGGTTCCCAAAGGAAGAGCGGGCACTGGCAACGGGAATATTCAATTCCGGTAGCAACGTCGCAGCACTGGTACTTCCTTTTCTTATCCCTCTCATCGCTCTGCGTTGGGGATGGCGATATGCGTTCGTGTTCACTGGCAGTTTGAGCATGTTGTGGCTCGTACTCTGGATGGCATTCCCCTACGACCGTCTGCGGCCCGCCGCTCTCCTTCTGACGGAAAGCAACTTGACGCTGACGGAATTGGCGGAGAAGCGGTCTTTTCTTTCGCTACTTCGAGATCGCGGAACACTGGCTTTTGCGGGCGGCAAGTTTTTGACGGATGCTGTCTGGTGGTTCTACATCTTCTGGGGCCCAAAATTTTTCGGCAGCCAGTTTCACATGTCCCTCAATCAGATGAGAATCCCTCTGGTCGTCATTTATTTTGGAGCAAGTTTTGGCAGCATCTTCGGGGGGTGGCTCTCCGGCAATTGGATGAAGCGCGGACATTCCGTAAACTTCAGCAGGAAGGCCGCGATGACCCTCTGTGCCCTTGCCGCACTGCCCGTCGTTATGGCCAGCCACCTTTCGAATTCGTGGCTTGCGGTTGCGGTCATCGCCCTCGCGGCAGCCGCCCATCAGGGCTGGTCCTGCAACATATTCTCAACGCCCTCAGATCTCTTCCGCGCAGGCTCGGTTGCAACAGTGGTTGGAATTGGCGGCACGGCGGGCGCGCTCGGTGGCACGCTACTTGCGCAAATAGCCGGGTACGTGCTGAATCGCACCCATGACTACTCCATCCTCTTCCTCATTTGCGGCTGCAGCTATGTGGTAGCAATGCTGTACTTCCACGCGATGGTGCCACAGCTTAGCCATCAGCGTGGCCAGAACGCCGTAGATGCTTGAGAATCTATGGCGGACGTCGTGAATAGTCTTCGCGAGCCAGCAATAATGTCGCGACCGGCGGCAAGAATAGAAGGAGCGTAAGCGTTGGAAAAGTCACTCTTCTCCTTGGAAGGTAGAACGGCAGTTGTTATCGGCGGAACCACCGGAATCGGCCATGCAATTTCGCTGGGTTTAGCGGATGCTGGAGCCGACGTGATAGCGTCTTCGCGGCGTCTAGAACAGGTGGAAAGGACAGCCGGTGAAATTATAGCGAAGGGGCGCAAGACTCTCCGAGTAACGTCGGATGTACGCGATAGGCAGTCGCTTGACGCGCTACTCAGTGCAGCAGTCGACGCATTTGGCAAGGTCGATATCCTGGTAAATTGTGCAGGCATCACCCGCCGGGCGCCAAGTATCGATTTCCCTGAAGGGGCGTGGAATGACATCCTTGAAACCAATCTTACCGGCACGTTGCGGGGCTGCCAGGTCTTTGGGAAACACATGTTGAGCCACGGTTACGGCCGCATTATCAACATTGCATCACTCTCGACATTTGTCGGTCTGTTCGAGGTTGCGGCGTACGGGGCAAGTAAGGCCGCTGTCGGCGCGTTGACAAAAACCCTGGCGGTAGAGTGGTCCCGCCAGGGCGTGCTGGTGAATGCAATTGCCCCAGGCCTCTTTCGCACGGCATTGAATTCAAGCCTGCTTGACGGAACAGATCGAGGTCGGGAGTTTCTCGCTCGCACCCCGATGGGGCGTTTTGGGAAGACAGAAGAGCTGGTGGGTGCCGCGATCTTTCTCGCCTCGGAGGCAGCCAGCTTCGTTACTGGTGAAATACTTGTGGTGGATGGTGGATTTCTCGCTAGCGGCGTGAACCAGTGAGGTACGCTGCGTATTTTAAGGAGCGAGGATGAAAAAATCTCAGGTCTTAGCTCGGATACATCAAACAGGCTTGCTGCCGGTGTTGCGCGCAAGTTCTGTGAATCAGGCTATGGCATTGGCCAACGCCATTGAGGCGGGCGGCATTTCCGTGCTTGAAGTCACGATGACCGTCCCCGGAGCGTTGGAGGTAATTCGTCGATTGGTGCAGGACGCGGGAGATCGTATCCTGATTGGCGCTGGTACTGTGCTCGATTCTGAAACTGCACGTACCTGCATGCTGGCTGGCGCTTCGTTCATCGTCAGCCCTGCGCTCAACCTGAAGACCATCGAGATTTGCCAGCGTTACGGGGTTGCGGTGTTTCCCGGTGCGCTCACTCCTACTGAAATTGTCACCGCATGGCAGGCGGGTGGCGATGTGGTGAAGGTCTTCCCCTGCAGCGCGGTCGGGGGGGCGAAATACCTCAAGGCGCTCAAAGGTCCACTGCCACAGATTGAGTTGATACCAACCGGGGGCGTATCGCTTGCGACTGCGCATGAGTTTCTCGTAGCTGGCGCTTTTGCGCTGGGCGTTGGTAGCGATCTGATCGACGCCAAAGCAATTGAAGCAGGCAGGCCCGAGATCATTACGGAAAACGCCCGCAAGTATCTGGCAATTGTGCAACAGGCGCGTGCGGGTGCCTCGACAGCCGAGTGAGAAACGAGAATTACGCGATGACAATTCTTCACGATGACAGACTCTTTCCCCCGGACCCCGAGACACGTTCCATTGCCCGCCGCCTGTATGGTGAAGTTCGCAACCTTCCCATCCTAAGCCCACATGGCCATACCAACGCACAGTGGTTTGCCGAGGACACACCGTTCTCTGACCCGACGCGCCTCTTCATCGTTCCCGATCACTATGTCTATCGCATGCTGTACAGCCAGGGGGTGCCGCTGACAGACCTCGGTGTTGGCGCGGATTCCGAACCTGACCCAAGAACCATCTGGCGGCAGTTTGCCAAACACTACTACCTTTTCCGTGCTACCCCCACGCGCATGTGGCTGGACTATGCCTTTCAAGAACTTTTCGGGATGGAGTCGCGGCTCTCGTCGGAGAACGCAGACAAGTTTTACGACGTAATAGCGGAGAAGCTGCAGACGCCCACGTTCCGGCCACGCGCATTGCTGGAGCGATTTCGCATCGAGGTACTGGCTACCACGGACTCGCCGCTTGACACGCTGCTCCATCATCGGGCGATTCGCGCGTTGAATCTCAAGACACGCATCCTTCCGACATTTCGCCCCGATCCGGTCGTTGATCCCGACTTCGACTTGTTTCACCAGAATGTGAGGAAGCTCGGAGAGTTGACCAGCGAAGACACCGGCACCTGGGTAGGCTACCTGGCAGCGTTGCGGCAGAGCAGGGCGCGGTTTAAGGAAATGGGATGTACGACAACCGACCATGGCCACCCCACTGCAGCGACTGCAGATTTGGATGAGACGACAACGGCGGCTTTGTTCCGCAAGGTGACGAGCGAGAAAGCTTCCTCAGAGGAGAAGGAGCTCTTTCGCGCGCAGATGCTTACGGAGATGGCGCGGATGAGCCTCGACGACGGCTTGGTAATGCAGATCCACCCGGGAAGCTTTCGCAACCACAATGCGGCGTTGCACCAGAAATTTGGGCGGGACGTGGGAGCAGACATACCGACAAGAACCGACTATGTGCACCATCTGCATCCCCTGTTGAACCGCTTCGGCAACGAAGGCCGCCTGACCGTCATTCTGTTCACGCTCGATGAGTCAACTTACAGCCGCGAGCTGGCGCCGCTGGCTGGACACTATCCATGTCTGCGGCTTGGGCCGCCATGGTGGTTCCATGACAGCCCTGAAGGAATGCTCCGCTTTCGCGAGTACACCACAGAGACTGCAGGCTTTTACAATACGGTGGGATTCAACGATGACACGCGCGCGCTGCTCTCTATCCCAGGGCGGCATGATACTGCGAGACGCGTTGATTGCGGATATCTCGCCCGCCTGGTGGCCGATCACCGACTGGACGAGGACGAGGCTCATGAAGTGGCGCGAGATCTCGCCTATCGGCTTGCGCAGCACGCTTATAAGCTGTGATAAATGAGTTGAGGTGAATGGCGACCCCATGTCTAGCGTTTGAGACGTAGGTTCGATCCTTAAGTCTGGATCATTCAGCCGTCGCTGAGATTGGAGACAATGTGGTTAGCGGAACGGGGAGCGTCGATCACTATCTGAGCAGCGATGAAATGCGGGGGATCGTTGCCGAGGCGGTCGAGTCTCTGGCGCTCGATAACCAGCGTGTTCTGATCATTATCCCGGACGGCACGCGCACCATGCCCATGCCGCACATGTTCGACGCGTTTGAGGAATTGCTGCAGCCCCGGACCACGACTCTTGATTACCTGGTCGCGCTCGGCACTCACCCGCCGATGACCGACGCGCATTTGAGCAAGCTGGTCGGGCGACGGGTTATTGGCGGCAAAGTCGGCGAGACAAACGTCTTCAATCATCATTGGGAAGAGCCAGGAACTTTCATCAAATTCGGCGCTATATCGAGTGACGACATTTCTGAGATAACCGGTGGATTAGTTTCGCAGGCGGTGCCGGTCACTCTGAACAAACTGATCCTTGAATATGACCATCTTGTGATATGCGGCCCCGTGTTTCCGCACGAAGTAGCGGGCTTTTCGGGGGGCAACAAATATTTTTTCCCGGGTATCGCAGGTTCTGAAATTACCAACTTCACCCACTGGCTGGGTGCGCTAATTACGAACTACAAAATCATCGGTACCACCTGCACGCCGGTTCGTGCCGTCATCGACCGCGCCGCAGATTTCGTTCCCCGCCCAACCTCGTGCTTCGCATTGGTAGTCGCGCATGAGGGCGTGGCCGGTATGTATTTCGGGTCGCCGAAAGAGGCGTGGGCGGCGGCAGCGGCGCTCTCCGCGAAGAAGCATATCGTCTATGTAGACAAGCCTTTCCGTCGCGTACTCTCGGTCATGCCGGAGATGTACGATGACCTGTGGACCGGAGCCAAGGGCATGTACAAAGTCGAGCCGGCGGTGGCAGATGGAGGAGAGGTTGTCATCTACAGTCCACACATCACCGAAGCTAGTTATACCCACGGCAAACTGATCGATGAGATCGGCTACCATTGCCGTGATTACTTCATGAAGCAGTGGGAGAAGTACAAACTTTACCCTGGCGGCGTGCTCGCACACTCTACTCATTTGAAGGGTCTGGGCCAGTATGACCAGCCCAGCGGCGTTGAGACGCCGCGGATTAACATTGCACTTGCCACCGGCATTCCCAAAGAGCGTTGCCGCCGCATCAATCTCGGCTACATCGATCCCGAGAGTATAGATCTGAGTGAATGGCGCGATCGCGAGCAGGATGGGATTGCCCTGATTCCGCGGGCTGGTGAGACGTTATTTCGTCTGAAGCAGCAGAGCCCGGCGGCCGCTCCGTAACTGAAGCCCCGCTGCGATCCGCACTCCATAGAAAAACGCGGGAGCTGTGAGATAGGGCCAGGCGCAAAACGTCAATTTCGCGACTCACTGTTAGGGAGAAGGGCTCAATGGATCTTGGCTTCAAAATCGCAGAAAAGGGAGCACTGGATCTTGTTTCGCTCGGAGCGATCGTCCACCGGATCGATCCCGGTATCATCCCATTTCGCAAAGCGACCCAATTTGCTATTCACGTAAGCGGCGGCGAATTCAACGTAGCTGCTAATCTGGCGGATTGTTTTGGCATGCGCACCGGTATAGCCTCGGCAATGGTCTCATACCCGATAGGGGAGCTTATCGCAGAGCGTGTGCGGGCCATGGGCGTGCGACCCTTGTATCGCACGTTCGCACACGATGGCACACACGGCCCCAATATGGCGACCGTTTACAGTGACCGTGGATTCGGTGTGCGTGCGCCAGTCGTCTTCTACAACCGTTCGAACGAAGCCGCGGCATTGCTGAAACCTGGCGACTTCGACTGGTCTGCAATCTTTCAAGAGGGCGTGCGGTGGTTCCACAGCGGGGGCATCTTTGCCTCGCTCTCTGAAACCACAGCGGAGCTGATCATTGAGGCGATGAAGGCCGCTAAGGCAGCCGGGGTCATCTGCTCCTTCGACCTGAATTATCGTGAGAAACTCTGGAAGTCTCGGGGCGGAACAACGCATGCGCAAGAGGTCCTGGGAGCCATCGTTCGGAATGTAGATGTGCTTGTGGGCAATGAAGAGGATCTTCAGAAGGCATTGGGTTTCGAGGGCCCGGAGGTAGCCGCACGGTCTAAACTGGATCCCGATGCCTTCCTGTCCATGGTTGGGAGCGTGATAGACCGTTATCCCCACGTCAAGATAGTTGCCACTACACTCCGGGAAACCCATTCCACAAACCGTCATAGCTGGAGCGCGGTCGCATGGGTGAACGGAAAAACTGTACTTGCTCCCACGTGCGACTTGGACATCTTGGATCGAGTGGGTGGCGGTGATGGCTTTGCCTCCGGCTTTATCTTTGGCCTTCTCACTGGTGAATCTCCCGAGGACGCGATCAAATTGGGATGGGCTCACGGTGCACTGCTGACTACCTTCCCGGGGGATACAACTATGGCCACACTCGACCAGGTCAGAGACTTCGCTCGCGGAGGATCGGCCCGAATCCAGCGTTAGCGCTTTCAATTGACAAGCGCAACTTGCGGCCTATTGACTTGGCTCGTCAACAGCTTCCCCCACGGCCGCATTGCATTCATTGAACATGGCGTAGATCGCCCATGTATAGCCGACTGACCCCTTGCCGGAATACGCCTCACGTTCAGGATTCTCGCGGCCACTCCGTGGGTGCGGACCCGCCACTGCCGGGCCTGTCGTGCCTTCGTAGGGTCAAGGGTTGTAAACTAGCTTTGAGGGAATATGCCCGATATTCAGCGCAGGAAGACAGTAACGGTTCGCATTGGTACTGGAGCAGCCGAGGTTCGCGTCGGCTCGGAGGCGCCCGTCGCTGTGCAGTCGATGACCAACACCGATACCGCCGACGTTGCCGGAACCATTCAGCAGGTTGCTGCGTTGGCCGCAGCAGGCTCTGAACTGGTGCGGGTTACGGTGAACAATGACGAAGCCGCCAAGGGTGTGCCGCAAATCGTGGCTGGCCTGGAACGCCTTGGGCTCCATGTCCCTATCGTCGGTGACTTCCATTACAACGGGCATCTGCTGCTGAAGAAGTACCCCGACTGCGCACGTTCCCTGGCGAAGTACCGCATCAATCCCGGCAATGTGTCCATCGGCCGCCACAACGACGACAATTTCCGCATCATGATCGAGTGCGCCATTGAGAACAATAAGCCGGTGCGCATAGGCGTCAACTGGGGATCGCTTGATCAGGCTTTGCTGACACGCATGATGGACGAGAACTCGAAGCTTGAGACGCCGCTCGAAGCACGCGACGTCATGATGGAAGCAATGGTCGTGAGCGCAATCGGATCTGCCCAGGCCGCAGAGAAGTACGGCCTCAGCCACGACAAGATCATCCTAAGCGCCAAGGTAAGCGGTGTGCGCGACCTTATCGACGTCTACCGCGTGCTCGCCAATCGTTGTGACTATCCCCTGCACCTGGGATTGACCGAGGCGGGCATGGGCATGAAAGGCATCGTTGCCTCGGCAGCGGGCCTGGCTCCACTACTCCTTGAAGGAATCGGCGATACCATCCGCGTTTCTTTAACCCCCAAGCCTAACGGCGACCGCACGGAAGAGGTACAGACTGCGCAGCAGATTCTGCAATCCCTCTCTATCCGCAGCTTTACGCCGCAAGTCACGGCCTGTCCCGGTTGTGGACGCACCACCAGCACTTTTTTTCAGGAACTTGCCCAGCAGATCCATCAAGTGTCCGGTCGGGAAAAGTTGCCCCTGATTTTGCTTTCATCCGTCAGTCGTGAAGAGCTCCGCGCCTTCAACCCCATGGATCATTTCAGCGTCGTGCTCACCAAGCCCGTACGCCAAGCCGCTCTCCTCGATGCGTTGAATAAAACCCTGGCCGACACGAGACACGCCTCGCACGGAACCAGCGTGCCCTCCACGCCCGCCACCCCGCCTGCGGCCTCAAACATCGCGAAGCTCGACAAAACGCT
>JANXZS010000235.1 GCA_025355385.1 Acidobacteriaceae bacterium
GTGGGAGGTTGGGTTTGTTTGTGCGAATGCGGAGCGCGTGCGCCACAGGGGATCGGGTTTGATTGTGTAAAAGGCATCGCCTTGCCGCTCCTTTGCGGGGGTGGGCATGGTGCTCCCCGCAGCGTCAGGATTGCATTGAGGGCGTTCGAGGAGGCTGGGAATTTTGGGGATGTTGTTGATTGCGGGCGGGATATTCTTGCAAGAATTCCGGGAACGACTTGCAGAACCAGGAATAGATAAATTTTGGAGATTTCGCCGGAGGGGGATCGTTAGGTTGAATACTGAGTCAGGCCAACGGGATTACCAGTTGGCATCGTTACTGCGTTGAAACGAATGTTCTTGGCACGAATCCTTGGGCGTGTCTGGCGACAATTATCCGAAAGACCTGTCCCCAGCCGGCTCATCCCGCGGCTGCGCCGAGGACTGCCGCATTCGCACGGAGCAGCAGGTGATTGGTTGCTTGCTGCTTTTGACGGCGCGGCGGACTTCGGAGTGGAATCGACTGCGGAGACGGGTCACGAAATCATAAGGCGATTTCCAGCGCATTCCCCAGCCACCTCTTGCCTCTTCCATCGAGCGTCTCAGAATTTCCAATGGCCTGAAGTAATCTGCCGCGAAAGTCTGGCGGCATCGGCCCGATCACCTCCAGGGAGCCTCGACTGGAATCAACGGTCAATTTGTAATGCTTTATCTCGAAATGGCTGTCGGACGGAATGATGGTTCGCTTACGAAAACAAGCAACCGTCCCCGCTTCATATACCACGCATCCGGCCATGGCATCCGGGTTGCTATCGTAAAACCTCGACTGAGTGGTCGTTTTCAAGCAGTGTGCATGTCCGTCGAGATGGCCGAGGACTATGAATAGCTTTGATTCACCGCCGGACTGATCGGGGAAGGTGAACGGAATCCGAATTAGAGTAAATGGCGCGATATGTTCGGGGACCACTACACTACTCAGCGCAAACCCCTTTGATGCGCCCGTTCTCGATCATCTCTTCCATCGCTCCGGTGATGGCATCAGACGCATCTTCTTCGGCGAAGAGATTCTCGTAGAGCATCGTATTTGATCCAGTGGTTCGCGTGTCCCACGCCTCTTTCCATGCGGAGAATTCGTGCGTTAACGCCCGCAACTCGGTGAATGTCTTTTTCCCGTAGTCACGGACTACATCTTTGAGTACCTTCAAATCCGACTTCGATAAGCTGCTGAGGTCAGCCATGGAAATGAAGGCGTACCGCGGATATTGGTAATTCCTATCTAGTTTGAAGTATTGCCCTAATGACGCCGTTTCACTATCGGCTATTCCAGACTCGAAGCGATCCAGGACGTTCTTAGTGTAGGAGGGTACCGGACCATGCTGCATCGCGGTCATTACATCGCCGGTGATTGGCCTGGTGTAGCGCAATACGTGCGCCCGGTCCGCGAGGAAAATTAGTTTGCACAACTTTCCCTTGGTCAACTCGGGAAGATCTTGCGCACCAAAGTAAGAGAGGGCCGCGAGGACTTTTTCAAAATCGAGTGTGAATCGAACGGGCATGTCAATCGCCCCCTTCTAAGGGAATAGATGTCCACTGTATCGGCAAAGTTTCTTGTTTGCAATAGTCCGAATGATAGTAAGGCCATATTAGTTCGCTGGGGTCGGTGGCGGGCAAACATTCCGCCAGCCGGTCGCCAAGGGTTTCGTTGATATCGCCACAGAGGTAGCCGGTGGAGACCAGGTTGATTAAGTTGCGGTAGCCTTCCTGGTTTTCGCAGAGCAGGACGAGGTGGTTATAGCGGTCGGATTCGGTGCGGAGTTTGTGGCCCTTTTGCGAGACGTAGACTTCGCAGCCGATTACCGGGTGGACGCCTTTGTATTTGGCTGCGTTGTAGAATTCGATGGCTCCGAAGAGGTTGCCATGGTCGGTCATGGCGATGGAGGGCATTTTTTGTTCGACGACCAGGTCCATTAGCTGGGAGATTTCGCAGGCTCCGTCTAGGAGGGAGTAGTCCGTGTGGCAATGGAGATGGACGAAGGGCGTGGACGACATGTTTTGGGGAACCGATTTCATGATCGCAGAGGGGGTGGGTGGTGTTTTGCGAAACAAAGCCAATCGGGTAGCGAGGTTGGGTTTGATTGTGCAAATCCGGTGAAGTTGGGCTGCTGGGATTTGAGTTTGTTCGTGCGAAATCCATCGCTGTGGCGCTTTTTGC
>JANXZS010000035.1 GCA_025355385.1 Acidobacteriaceae bacterium
GGCGAGAGCGTGGAACTGATGAAGTTTGTCCTTTTCAGCACGAAGTTCGGCTAATTGCTCCGGGGAAAGCCGTTCCGGTAGCTTCTTCTCATCGGCCCCGTCAGACTCTGATTCCGAACCTTCATCCTCATCGACCCATTCTTCTTGTATTTCGGGAAGCGTCTCGAAGTCGTCCGCCAGCGAGGCGGGAACCTCGGCGGCCTTCTGCTGGTTAGCTTCCGCCGTCTCCAGCTTGGTCGCAAGCCCCAGCAAGGTGTCAGAGATAGCGTACGTTGAGGACGCAAGCAGCTTTCGCAAGATGAGCGTCATGAGCTGGCGTTGGCTGGCTGGAAGAGCGTATAGCTTGTCCCCCATGAGGTAGTCGGAGACGAGTTCATAGAGCTGCTGCTCGGCGGGGCTTGGGTAGAACTCCTGCACCATAGCGTGCCGGTTGGTATACGGCACATAAGCGAGTACCTGTCTCCGGAGGGTACGTTGGCAGATTGGACGGAGGCGCTGCTTGAGAGCGTCGAAATCCGCTTTCCCCGCAAGCCGACTAAACTGTGCGCGAAAACTACGGAGATCGCCGAAGGTGAACTCATCCACGATACTGACGAGTCCGTAAAGCTCCAAAAGGGAGTTCTGTAGTGGGGTGGCAGTCAGCAGAACCTTTTGGAAGCCGCTTACGGCGTTCTTGATGGAGTTCGCTACCTTGTTGCCGGGTTTGTAAACGTTCCGAAGTCGGTGGGCTTCGTCGATAACGACCAGATTCCACGGAGTGCTCCGGAGGTACGGTTCCTTCGACCGGGCAAATTGGAAGGAACAGATGATGATCTTGCGCTGCTGAAACGGGTTCAGATTGCCAGCGCGAAGCGCCTCATTGAAGGTCTTAGCCTCAAGGATGACGCTCTGGAGAAAAAACTTGTCGAGGAGTTCCTGGCTCCACTGTTTGCGGAGGTTGGCGGGGCAAATGACAAGCAATGTCCGTCGCCGCTCCGCCCAGTGCTGGGCGAGCAAAATGCCCGCCTCGATGGTCTTTCCGAGGCCAACTTCGTCGGCGAGGATGGCTCCCTTCGATAGTGGGGAGCGGAATGCAAAGAGCGCGGCTTCGATCTGGTGGGGATTTAGATCAACCTGAGCGTCAGAGAGGGCAGACGCAAGTTTGTCCACGTCGTCCGAACTGGATCGTTTCGTGAGTTCATGAGCAAAGTACCGGGCGTGGTAGGCAGTCAAACTCATCAGTTGAACAGGCTGCAACTAAACGCTTTCGCGCTGAGGCATTCAGCGTAAAGCAAGATGAACTCAGATGGCGTTTCATGCAGGCTTCCATGATACGACTCTGTCCTTCGGATAGGCGAGGAAATCTTGGAGCCGGTCTAGCCTGTAAGCAATCCAGTAGTTCCGGCTTGCCATTGAGACAACATCAGAGACCCGATCTGCTCGAATTCCGGGTGAGTTTTCATGTATTGCTTCATAACTGATGCGACCTCAGACATAGCGTCAGTTATTCGTTCCAGAATTGCGGAGACCCTAGCAGGCGTGCCGCCCATTCGAGTCTCACCCAAACGTTGAAGATCTTTCGCGCTCGGCCAGTGAGTCGTACCATTCAACGTTAGCGCCATGCTGTCTTTTGGCAAATAGACCGACGTTGTCACCAGATCATAGACGGGAGCGAGCCGTGCCTCGCCTTGAACATCGTCGTAGATGATGCCGAAGTTCTTCAAATGCGCATCACCATTACGCAACGCACAGTTGAGCGCGATGAGGGTAAAGAGTCGTTCCGTATCCTCGACGAGATGCGGCGAGTTCGCAAATTGCGTAAAGCGCTTCATCACGGACGTTTCATAGCTTCCGCGATACTTCTCGTCGGTGCGCCGGGCGTTCAGCACGCAGAAATCTTCAAAGCCTCGATAGGTGCCATCGGAACGAAGATCGAATCGGTCGATCACCAGCGCTAGCCCATCTTCTGCAAGACGATAAGACGGCACTTCGAGCCCGCACGCTTTGGCAACTTTGAGACAGAAGTATTCGTTGGCCGCGAGCTGCGGATACTCGTTCTGCTCCCAGAACTTCACAATGTGCGTTGCCCCTCGGTAGCTTTCAGAAAAGCGTTGGCCGGAACCGTCGAGCGCAGAGAATGCGGCTTCGTCTCTCACGAGGACCTTAGGCTGGACTCCACTGATACCGGAGAAGGCCGCGAACTTCTCAATGAGATAACGAAAGAGATCGCCACCGCGTCGATGCTCTAGAATTTCGTCTACCGATTGGAAGGGAACGTCTTCCTGAAGCTGCTCACGCTGACCGGTATATCGAATACGTCCCACTTGCGAACGCCCCACGACACCTAAAAGATCAAACTCGTCGAAGCTTCCTATAGCTTTAGCAAACGCCAAGCGCAAACGCTCACGAAGCACGCCTTCGGGAAGATTCATTTCGAATATTGGCGGCAATCCGAAACGAATGTCCCATGATGCAAGACGAACCGGCATCGTCGCCGAGACAGCGCGCGAGGCAAGAGCCTCCGTAGCGTAGGCGAAACTGCTACCCCGGTCTCCTGATCGATCAAGCATCCCAGCTTCCTGCGAATCGGTCCAGACCTTAATCATGGCTTTCCTCGCTCATCAGCTCTTCTAGAGTCGGCCTGCTGGAGGCGGCCTGCTGAATCCTCATCTCAAGACCCAGTGCGGAAAGAATGTTGCTGATCTTGGTATATCCAAGCTCTCCCATGCGGCCATTTTCGAGAGCATCCAGGGTGGAACGACCAACGTGCGCTTTCTTCGCAAGCGCGGTCTGGCTTAGTCCCAGCGCTTTACGCTTGTGGGCTATTTGCTCTGCGATGACGGATAATGGCAGCATGACTGCCTAATATACAAGGCTATTACAGTGAAAGCAAGCATTTTGCCTAGTATATAAGGCTGTGGCGGCTTTGACTTCAGGCATACGCTCGTGTGCAGAAACGGCACCCGATCAAAGCGGGCCGGAGCGGCCCAGATCCGGTGCCAAAGCAAGCCCGGATGCTTCCATCCGGGCAGAACAACTTACATCGCCTCCGCCAGCGAATGAGGCTCAACTCTACGAGGCACTTTCATGGTTGAGTCTTTCTTCGGACGCGGTTTCATCACATTGATCGCAGAAGCATCGAGCTGCGTCTTTAGGTGGGCCGCGTAGTATTTCTCGATCATCTCCACACTGGTCCGGCAATTCTTTGCGATCTGGTAGATGTCAGCCCCTTCGAGAAGCCGCAAACAGATGTACGTGTGGCGAAGGCTATAGGCAGTACGCGGTCTACCGTCGCGGTCTACCCGTAGCTTCTCTTCTTCAAGGATCGCGTTGAACAAGTCGCGCGACCACTTCGGAAACAGCAAATCCGTTGCTCCCGGCTGCTGCCATTCACCGCTCTCCAACGAATCCTTGCGACTGCCCGCACGTCCCGGTCCGCCATCGGGACGCAGGCGAGCCTTCAGGCGTTCAAATGGTCGCACAGCTCCGACGGTACTCTTGCAGAAGCCAATGCCTCTCTTACCTCGAACTTCGATTTCGAGGATCGTTTGGCCACTACCTTCGTCGTCGACGATCTTCACATCGCGGAACTGGAGACGCATCGCTTCATCCGGGCGAAGGCCTGTATTTGCGGAGAACAGAACATAGTCGTGAAGCTGTTCCGCTTCCCAGCGAAAGCGCGGCTGCTTCGGGTGCTGTGCCCGCTTGCGAGTCGCTTCGTAAAGCTGCTTGTACTCCTCCGGCGAGAACCATCCTCTATGAGAAATCTTGGCCGACGCCCGATAGGGCGCAGACATATCCGGAAGGTGTTCAATCCATCCGTGACGCAGAGCCGTTTTGAAGATCTGGCGTAACGTGACGATCTCCTGGTGCATGGTGTTATGCGCGGGCGGCTTGCCGCGTAACGCCTTCGACTCCTCAAGGCGATGGATGCGGTATTCGTTAATCGTGCCCGCAGTGATCTCAGGGAGAACCATACTGCCAAAGAAAGGAACGAGATGGCCATTCGTACGCGCGTGCTGGCCGCGCGCGTAGGTTGCGTTCCGTTGTCCCTGCGTCATGATGTCGAACTCGCGCAGATACAACTTGGCCGCGTCACGGAATGGTTTGCCGCTCACTAACTCGCCGTCACGGAGCTTGCCTCGCAACTGCAAGTACCAGTCTTCAGCAAACTCCTTCGCTTTCGAAAGGCTGTCTTCTTTGGTCGTTGTACGCCGATTCTTACCGGCCAAGTAGGTCGCGCACTGCCAGCTAGAACTGTTCGGACGTTTGTAGACGTGAACCTTGCCACCGAGGATGGTGTGATGTTCGGACATGCGAGAGCACCTCCTGACATCAAAATACTACAAAAGTGTGGAAGAGTTGTGTAACGGAAGCGGTCGCGCTGGACTCAAGCTAAAATGTTTATTTTGAATAATTTGAGTGGCTATCGGACGCTGTCTTGGACGATTTTGAGTCCGCTGCGTCTGCCAGTTCCGCCATCCCGGCTCTGCGTTGAGCAACGCCAACCAAACGTAAGTGTCGCATGGCCGTATACCCTCGCCAAATCTTGTTCTACAGCCCACTTGCTTGTTCGCCTCCATCCGTCAAATTCCCCTCTAGACAGTGGGCTTCGACCGGCCGGCAGGCGTTACGTGCATGCCACCCGCACCCGCCAGCCATGCGATCTAGCCCTGGAAGCAATTGCACATGTCCAGTGCGCTCCCGCTGGAGCGATTCGGCTCTACGATGTCCGAGCATGCTCAGCGAAGTGGGGCCGCCCCGACTAAAATTTCGCGTCGTGCTCGCCTCCTGTCGGATAGGCCTGACGTCGAATTTCCCCACACTACTTCTCCCGTGATGACCGTCACCGTCCATCGATGCGCTCAAGGTCAATCATCATCAAAACCCCGTTGAAGGTTGGAGTGCTGCCACGGTCAGGTGGCCACCCTGCGTTCTGGGAGTAGGCAAAGCGTTTTGGGAGGCCTGTGGTGAGTCGGGGTCTAGCCGTCAAATTGCGTCGTGCCTCGCAAGTGCTGTTCTTCCTGGTCTTCCTCTTCCTTCTGTTTCGGACCGAATTGAAGGGAGCGATTGGAGCGGGCGGCGATATCCACCTGCGATCGCCGGTTCGCCTCTTCTTTCAGCTCGATCCCCTGGTCGCGCTTTCCAATGCACTTGCCACCCATGCCCTCTACAAGGGGATGCTACTTAGCCTCGTTATATTGATTCCAACAATGTTCCTGGGCCGCTTCTTCTGCGGCTGGATTTGCCCCATGGGTTCGCTGAACCATTTTCTCGGCAATCTCAAGTGGCACACCAAGCGGGGAAAGAGCCTCATCCAGTCGAACCGCTACAAGACTTGGCAGACGACCAAGTATTACCTCTTGGCCGTAATCCTGGTGGCGGCATTTTTCGGCACGGGCATCGTGGGATGGTTCGATCCCTTCAGCCTGCTAGTGCGGTCTATGGGACTCTCCATCCTGCCTGCGTTCAATTATGCGGCGGGCGCGTTCTTTAGCCCGCTGGAACACATGCACATTGCCTGGCTCGCGGCAGCGGCGGCTGCAGTTCATGGCGCTCTTCGCAACTCGTTGCTGAACTTTCAGCAGCCCATGTTCCTGCAGGGCGTGTTCCTCGGCATTCTGTTTCTCGCTTTGCTTGCCTCGAACCTGCGGGTCACTCGCTTCTGGTGCCGGGCTATTTGCCCTCTGGGTGCCTTGTTGGGAGTGACCTCGCGCTGGTCTATCTTCGGCCTGCATAAGGATCCTGCCACATGCAATAGTTGCAACCGGTGCGAGATGCACTGCCAGGGGGGCGATGATCCAATTGGCGGCGTGCCTTGGCGTAAAGCCGAATGCCACTTGTGCATGAACTGCGTCGAAGCGTGTCCCCACGGCAGCCTGCAATTCCAGTTCTTCCGCAAAGAACTCGAGATTGCTGGACCCAGCCTCGATCGTCGCAAGACGATCACTGGGCTGATGGCCGGTGCGCTGGCGGTGCCGCTGATGCGGTCCACTCCAGGGTTGGCCAAGGGGCGCAATGAGCATTTGATTCGACCTCCTGGCGCTCTCGACGAGACCGACTTTCTTTCGCGTTGCATTCGCTGTGGCGAGTGCATGAAGGTCTGCCCCACCAATGCACTTCATCCCACGCTTACTCAAGCGGGCCTGGAGGGCCTCTGGTCGCCGATGCTCCAGCCGGAAATCGGCTATTGCGAACCGAGCTGTGTATTGTGCTCAGAGGTTTGCCCCACTGGTGCAATCTGGAAGATCACGCCGAAAGAGAAAGGCTGGGTTGTCGACATCGAAGGCGGATCAAAGCCAATTCGTCTCGGCACTGCTTTTTACGATCGCGGGCGGTGCCTGCCGTGGGCCATGGCTACAGACTGCATTGTGTGCGAGGAGTGGTGCCCGGTTTCACCCAAGGCGATCTATGTTCAGGATGCCCAGGTCATTGACTCGCAGGGCAACGTGAAGACGCTCAAACAACCCCACGTCGACCCGCAACGTTGCGTCGGTTGTGGAGCATGTGAGTACGCGTGTCCGCTGCAGGAGCACCCTGCAGTGCACGTGACCAGCATTGGCGAAAGCCGCTCCAGCGCCAACCAGATTCTGTTGACAAGAAAAAGTGGAAAGGCTAAATCGTGAAGCAGCGAGGGAAATATCCAAAATTCGTAGTCGTGGTCGTGCTGGCGATAGTTGTCCTGTCGGGCGCCGGATGCAAGAGAAAGCCAGTCGACCCATTTCCGGCGAGCAATGTCGTCTCCGGATGGCAGAAGGTTGGCGATACGCGCACGTTTACGGCGCAGGATCTGTGGCAGTACATCGACGGCGACTCAGAGCGATACATTCAGGCGGGCGTAGTCAGCACTTCGAATGCGGACTACAAGTTCAGTGGCAAGATTGAAGCGTCGGTCGACGTCTACACCATGTCGAAAGAGGCGGGCGCGCAGAAGATCTTCGAAGCCGATCCTGCCGGCGACGCAAAGATAACCACAGTGGGAGACGCGGCGCGCCAGTATGAACAGAGCCTGATCTTCCGCAAAGGACCGTACCTGGTGCGCATCGTTTCGTTCAGCGCCGCGCCGGAACTCAAGGATGCTCAGCTTGCCCTGGCACACGCCATAGAGGCAAAACTCTAATTGCTGACAGATTGCGCCGCGCCTGGACAGTGCAATGTACCGGCCGCCATCGCGCAAACAGGAGGGTGGAATATGAGTAACGACAACACTACAAACCGCAGAAAATTCCTCAAGACGGCAGCTATGGGCGCTGTCATTCTTGGCGCGGAAGGCAAAGTCGCGTTCGCTAAAGCGACGCCGGACGCCAGTAAGTCAAAGGTGGTGGTTGCTACCGACAAGGACCTGCGCGGACAAGGCACCCTTCCTGAGGAGCAGCGGGTATCCAAGCTGCTTGATCGCGCGATGCTCGCCTACGGAGGCCATCCCACGGATTCGTGGAAGCACATCGTTCACCCCGGTGATAAGGTCAGCATCAAGGTGAACACCATCGCGGGCAAGGGCCTGTCCACCCATGTTTCGCTGGTGCTCGCCATCTGCGAGCGCCTGCAACAGGCCGGCATAAAGCCCGGCGACATCATCATCTGGGACCGCACGAATCACGAACTTGAGAAAGCCGGTTATACCATCGCGACCGATCCAAACCGTGTGCGCTGCTTCGGCACAGATACGCCTGGCTTTGGTTATGAAGAAATGCCGGAGAACTTCGGCAGCGTATCGGCCAAGCTGTCAAAGATCCTCACGCGAAACTGCGATGTCATGATCAATCTGCCACTGCTCAAGGACCATGAACTTGCTGGTGTCACGCTGGCGATGAAGAATATGTACGGAGTTGTAGAGAAGCCCAATGCGCTGCATGGTGGCGGGTGCAATCCTTACGTTGCAGATCTGAATATGCTCCCGCCGATCCGGCAAAAGATGCGACTGACAGTGCTGGATGCCATGACGGGCCTCTATAACGGCGGCCCTGGTTTCAAGCCCGAGTACGCATGGCCTCACAACTCGTTGTTGATCGCGCAGGATCGGGTCGCCCTCGATCACATCGGATCGCAAATCATCGAGCGTAAACGTGCGGAGAAGGGAATGAAGTCGCTCGCCGATGTGGGTCGCCCAGCTACCTATATCGCCACCGCCGCGGATGCCCAGCACAAACTCGGCACCAACGATCTCCGGCAGATTTCCCTCATGGAAGCGTAGGCACAGAGCCATGCCCGAATCCCAGCCGCACACCAACCCGCAGCCTGCGCCGCCAACGAGGGAGTCCTCTCTGAGCCGCCGCGAGGCCATGCTGCAGATCCTCAGGTTGGCCGGGGCCGGGGCCGGGACTGCTGCGCTGGCGGTATGGTTGAGCGAACACAGCCAGAAGCCCGCCGCAGCCACCGCGACGAATCGTATGAGAAACCATGGCGTTGCCGCCGATGCGCGCTGGCCGGTGATGGCGGTCGTCAAGGGCGGGGAACCAGCAGCCTTGGTTCAGCGCGCACTGGCGGATCTGGGCGGGATTTCACGATTTGTCAGCCGGGGGGAGGTCGTTGTCCTCAAGCCTAACGTCGCCTGGGATCGCACTCCCGAACAAGCAGCCAATACCAATCCCGAGGTCGTGGCCGAGGTAGTACGGCAATGCTGGCACGCGGGAGCGAAGAAGGTTATTGTCACCGACGTTAGCTGCAACGATCCGCGCCGCTGCTTTCAACGCTCAGGGATTGAAGAAGCCGCCGAGCGGGAAGGGGCAGAGGTTATTCTGCCGGACCCGGCTCGCTTCCGTGAAGTCAACCTGGGCGGAGACGTGCTGCAGAACTGGCTGGTCTTCGAGCCGTTTCTCGACGCTGACAAGGTCATCAATCTACCCATCGCCAAGCATCATGGGCTTACCGGCGCAACCCTGGGGATGAAGAACTGGTTTGGCATCCTCGGCGGCCAGCGAAACAGGCTGCACCAGCAGATCCACCAGAGCCTCGCCGACCTCGCGGCATTCATGCGGCCTACACTTACCATGATGGATGCCTACCGCGTGCTGCTGCGCAATGGACCAACCGGCGGCAATCTCGAAGACGTGGTTATCAAGAACACGATGATCGCCGGAACCGACCCCGTAGCGCTCGATGCTTATGTTGCCAAGGCTTACTGGAATCTGGACAGCGACAAACTGCCCTATCTCAAGCTGGCATGCGATAGAGGACTGGGTACCGTCGACTTCGAAACAGTGCACACCGTGGTCAGCACGATTTAGAGTGATGCATTTGGATTGTCCTCGAGGAAAAGGCGAACTGCAAAGTTCCTGACGCAGTGCTGCGGGCTCTGCTGATCAAAGGACCGCTGCGCTAGGCGCTAATTTTCGCACCAACTCCGCTGCCTTTCGCAGGTCCCCCACCAGACTCTCCATCTCGCGTCGCCGGTCCTGATCCCCGGTGACACGAAGAATTGCTGAGGGGTGAATGGTGATGAGGATAAGCGGCAAACCAGGCAGGCGGGTCACTTCGTCGCGATGCACCGTGATGCGATAGTCGCGCCCGAAGAATGCCTGGGAAGCGGTAGATCTCAGGCAAACCAGCAGACGCGGAGCAACCGCGTCAATTTCCGCTTCCGGCCATGGTTTGCAGGCATGGACCTCAAGGCCCCGGGGCTTCTCGTGGATGCATCGTGAGCCTCTTGGCTCCCACTTGAAGTGCTTGAGGGCATTGATCCACTCGACGGTATCCGTCAGAGCAACGCATCTGGACGGTCAGGGATGCTTGGCGGCCCATGCGGTGGGCGTGAGTTCGTGCAGGCGCTGGATGGATATGTTGGCAAGCCCGGGCGGCACGGCGGCGAGATATTTACGGACGGGGATCTTAAGCCGTCTGGAGGTTTCGACGATCGACAGGATCGCGGCCACGCGTGATCCGGCTTTCACATGTCCCACGTCCGTCCAGTTGCGGCGGCCAAGCGAGATGGGGCGCATGGAGTTCTCAGCGAGGTTGTTCGATAGCTCCTGCTCGGGGTAGTCGAGGAAACGCGTGAGCTTGTCCCACAGCCGTAGCGTGTAGTTCGAAGCCCCTTTCATGCGCAGCACGTGACGCCGAGCATGGTCCATGTGTTGGTCCCGCGCCTGGGCGTCGATGGCAAACAACTTTCCCATTTGCACCAGGATCCGCGTCGAGACGAGGTCCTGCTTGTTGAGTTTGATCGCTTCGTCGAACTTCCGCCGGGCGTGCGCCCAACAAGCCGCATGCACCTTCTTCGGTCCGCCAACACGGTCGAAGGCCGTATAAGCGTCCGTCTCCACCCCGTCTGTAAAATGCCTTCGAAGTCGCCCAGAAAACGCAATGGCCCATCGTGCCCACGACCCATGCGAAACTCGAAGATTGCCGCGCCTCCCCGTACTTCGCGATGCGGGCCAGACGCATCTGCTCCTTCAGTGCCAGGATCATCATCTCC
>JANXZS010000039.1 GCA_025355385.1 Acidobacteriaceae bacterium
TCAGGATCGAAAGCTGTCAGGCGAGACTGCAAGAGGGGAAAATCGCCAGCATCGCGCCACACCACCCTGTTTTCCATCCACGCAAATATGCTGTCATCGAATGGAGCCAATTCGCTGGTGGCGTTGTGAGCTATGAAAAGCTCAACGTCTGGCCTGCTGGCGAGCTCCCGGAGGCAGGCATTCAGATAGCCGGAGAGTCCGGTCCAAAGCACAGCAATCCTCACTGCTGCCCTCCCTGAATGCGGTAGCGAATACTGTTCCAAAGCGCACCAGGGTCCCGCAAAAATCGTCCCGCGCGGTAGGCCAGCCCGAGCAACTCATCGCGCTTGTCAAAGTCGCGGCCACGCAGCTGATGGAATATGCGCGCCGAATCCGCCGCATAGATATGGGTGTTGTTATTTGAGCCAGTGATCGACGCAGCGTGGATGCGAAACACCCCCAAGTCACTGTGAATATAGCCAACACTGGAGCCTTTTGCGACCATATTCACAAATAGCTCGCCATCCCAACAGGAGCGATTCCCCGGATTGAAGCCGCCTGTCGCTTCAAAAGTGCTTCGCCGGAAAAACGTTGCTTGCTGCAACCAGGTGGTGCCACCGTAAAGATAACGTGCCACAGAGAAGCCAGCCGCCCTGACGTGACGGACAGGGCGTCCCTGGCGGTTGACGATGAAGCCGTCGCCCATGAAGAGGTCGCAGTGGGTGTGGTCCTTCCAGAATTCGGCTACCTTTCGCAGGGCTCCCGGCAGGAGCAGATCGTCGGAATTCACGAAACCGAAAACGTCCCCTGTCGCCTCAGCAAATCCATGATTTAGTCCATCGGCAGCTCCACAGTCGGGGCGCAGGATGATTTTCGATATTCGCGAACGATAGCGCTCAATGATTTCGCGGCTGCCATCCGTCGATCCAGGATCAACCACAATGTATTCGATATCCCCGTAGTCCTGTTCGAGAACGGACAAAATGGTCCGTTCTAAAAACTCAGCCTGATTGAACGATATGGTAACGATGCTGACTTTTGTCATAGATACCGATGAGACTTCCCTTGATCCAGCATTGATAGACTAATACTTCACTAATGGTCCTCGGGACGGATGAGCAGGCTTGATGCTAGAGAAACCAGGTTGACCGGCTGTTTCGATGACTAAGAGGCATCCATCCGCAGAGCAATGCTCACGACCGGGTCAATCGCCGTTCCATTTCCTCAGTTTTTAGGATGATCCAATACTCGTAAAAAGCGATGAGCATGGAGTAGGTGAAGCCCGCCCGTCCGTCCAGGAACCCCAGCTTTACAAAGTACATGTAGATAAACTTGATGAACGGTCTTGCCGGCATCCGGTAGTAAATCGCCTTGAGAATTCGCCTTCGCTCGTGAGTACGGTCGGCGCTCAGGGCGCTGGCGAAAAGTGATGGGAGGCTCCTTCGGGCAGCGTTTTCAGAGTGGAGGTTTGCAACAAGCTCCTGCGCCTCCTGACCGCTGTAAAAGTTGTGCTTTGCTATCCATTCCGCTATCCCTTTGCTGAAGGGATAGTGATCGAGATAGCCCGCAACGGAGCCGACCGGTCCATCTGGTCTGGAAACACAATGACCAATCCGCTCGTATCGCATCTTCTCCGGCCGGAAGAGCCGGTCATAGTATGCTGTCAGCTGAACATGCCTTAGCCAAGTGTTCAAAAAGAAATCACGGCGCTGGACACGAAACGCGACACGATCGCCCGGCGATCGAACAGCCGCCTGCATAGATTCCGCGAGGTCCGTCGTGACCCGCTCGTCAGCATCAAAGTAAAAAACCCAGGGATATTTGAAGGAGATGTTTTCAAGAGCCCAGTTCTGCTGCTGGGAAAAACTGTCGAACTTCCGATACCACATTGTGGCCCCGGCGCTCTCCGCAATCTGGATCGTCGTGTCCGAGCTATAGGAGTCGAGAACATGGATATCGTCGCTCCATCCAACTGTTTTCAGGCACGCGGGTAAATTCTGCTCTTCATTCAAGGTCAGGATAAGGACCGAAATCATTTGCTTAGAATAGATCACAGCAGACACTTTCTGAGGCGCAAGTGGGGTTTTGTTGTATCCATGGTGCGAAGACGACATGGGAGCAGGAGATTCAATGCGAATTCTGGTGACAGGTGGAAGCGGGTACGTTGGTTCACATGCCGTTAGGGAACTGGCGGCTGCCGGTCACGAGGTTCTCATCTATGACAACCTCGTAACCGGCCACCGGAAATTATCCCAGGGCTTCGAGTTGGTCGAAGGCGATATTGGCGATACTGACAAGGTTCAAAAGTGTCTGAAGGGCAAAGACGCCGTCATCCACTTTGCAGCTTCGGCCTACGTCGGTGAGTCGGTTGAGAAGCCGCGCAAATACTTCCGAAACAATGTGGAGTCGGGGCTGAAGCTCCTGGATGCGGTGCTGGCCAGCGATGTTCGAAGCTTTGTATTCTCCTCCACCTGCGCGACCTATGGCGTTCCGCGTCAGCTTCCCATTTCGGAGGATACCCCGCAGGAACCGATCAATCCCTATGGTGCCTCCAAGCTGTTCTTTGAGCATGCGCTCGCGGCCTATAACGTATCGCATGGGCTCAGGTACGCCGCGCTACGGTACTTCAACGCCGCCGGAGCTCATCCAGATGGAACCATTGGCGAATATCACGACCCGGAGACGCACTTGATCCCGTTAGCGCTGAAAGCGGTGCTGGGAACGAAACCGCTGCTCAAAGTCTTTGGGTGCGATTTTGATACGCCTGACGGTACCTGCGTGCGCGACTTCATTCACGTTAGCGATCTGGGTTCCGCTCACGTCAAGGCGGTGGAGTATCTGGCGAATGGCGGAAATTCAATCCAAGCCAACCTTGGAACAGGGAGGGGAACGTCGATCAAGGAAGTGCTGGCTACTGTGGAAAAGGTGACGGGCAAGCCCGTGCCGCATGAATTCGTCGATGCCCGCCCCGGCGATCCTGCAAGCCTGTACGCGGATCCGGGAAGGGCGAGAGAGATACTGGGATGGTCTGCGCGATTCAGTCTGGAAGGGATAGTCTCGACGGCATGGGACTGGGAGCAGGGGCTTCCGGCCTTTCTTCCCTGATTTCCGGGAGCGTGTCAAGATCCAAAGAAGTGCTATAGCGTGCCGGGACACTTCCCGTGCTTCTGCAACAACTCATCGATGTTGCGAGCACTCGGGTAGCGCCACGTCTCTTCGGTCGAATGGGCTACCGCAGAGGCGGCTGACTCGTCCTCTTTGCGGACGAAGCTTATGATCCTGTCCTCGGGATCATCCACCCAGTTGTTTTTGCCTTGCGATCGTGTTGAACCGCGTTCCCAGCCGCGCGGCGAGAGGTGCCACTCGGTCCACTGCAGTCTCGTTGCCATGGCAGAATCCTAGCATTTGTGGGCTCGACGTAGAATATCTTCATGATCCGCGAAACCTTTCCCGTTGGCCCGTTGCAATGCAACTGCACTATTCTGGGCGACGAGGCCACGCACGAGGCTATCGTCGTAGATCCCGGTGACAACATCCCGCAGATCGTGGCGCGGCTGAATGCTCACGGACTCACCGTGAAGCAAATCATCATCACGCACGCGCACATCGATCATGTAGGCGGTGCGCTGCGTTTGAAACGCCTGACAGGAGCGCCGATCCTGCTGAATGAGCGCGACCTTCCGCTGCTGGAGATGATGGACATGCAGGCGGGATGGCTTGGAATCGCTCCGCCCGAGGTTGCGCCCCCCGATGGCAATTTAGAGGATGGCATGACCATCGGGCTGGCAAGCTACCCAGCGCTGGTGCTCCACACTCCGGGGCATACCGAGGGAAGCGTCTGCTTGCACTTTGCACCGCAAAACCTGCTGCTCGCCGGTGACACGCTCTTCGCGGGCTCAATTGGCCGCACGGATCTCCCGGGAGGAAACTCCGCGAAAATCATCGATTCGATACACGACCGACTGATGGTTCTACCAGCAGAGACCAAGGTGATCCCGGGCCACGGCCCGGAAACCAGTATCGGTCTGGAGGCTAGGCAAAACCCTTTCCTTCAATGAAAGTTATCTAATGGGTTCACTATTAAACATATACACGATAAAACTTCATCTTAAAGGTTCAAGAAGAGTTATATGTTTAATGGTAACTACACTACAATGATATATATAAGTGGCAATATTAAGGTGAAGCTTGAAGGAATCGTCTTTGCTAGTATCTAGTTTGATTCCTGCTCGATGTGGTGGAGAGTGGCTAAAACTCCCCGCCGAAAATCGTTGGCAAGGCCTAGAAGGCTGATGACTAACCACCCCGACTCCAGAAATCCGAAGAAGTAACCCGGATGCACTGAAACGCCCTCAGCAAGCAACGCCATGGCGGTTTTCTCGTCATGGTGAATCGAGGGAATTCGAAGCACCGCGCACCATCCCCCTTCGAGGGCAAGACGGGAAGCGAGGGTCTGCGCCGCCAAAATTTCGTCGAGTGCAGCGAGGTTTTCGCGAACCCGTGCACGGATCTGGTTCTGAATTCCGGCGCGGGTTGCGAGCCAATGCGGCAAAGCCCATTGCACGGGTGCGTTCATTGAAAGGAAGGTATCGGCGATTACCTCAAGACGATCCTGAGCCTGGCGCCTCTCTGCCTGTGGCCCCAGGCAGGCGATCCATGCAGCTTTCATCTGGGGCAATCCCGCGACCTTACTCAAGCCGCTGAGCACAAAGGTGAGGACACCGGCCTCCCCTTGGGCAAAGCTGGGAGCGGCCGCGGATGAGTCGAATGAATAATCGAGGAAGACCTCATCGATTATCAGCGACAAACCATGTTCGCGAGACAGGCCTTCGAGCATCTCCCGCTCCCAGGGTTTAGTGAAATGCCCGGTAGGATTGTTCGGATTCACCAGCACTATGGCCCGGGTGCGAGAGGTAATGCGCTGGCGGATCGATTGCTCGTCCATCTGCCAGCCGTGGTCATAAATGAGGGGGTAGGGGACTAGGCGCACATCATCCAGTTCGGCGATAAAGTCAAACAAGGGATAGCTGGGTTGAGCAATCAGCACCTCATCGTCGCTGTCGCACAACATACGGAAGACGAAGCTATAGGCCTCGCTGGTACCGGTGGTAAGAAATATCTGCTCCGGATCAAGGCTGGCTCGATGTTCCGCATAATAACGGCAAATTGCCTCTCGGGCGTGAAGCATACCGCGGGGGTTAGGGTCGTAATCCAGCGCAGACGGATTTGCGAGTGGCGCCAGCAGGGAATCGGCATCGTAGTTGAAGCCGCAACGCGTTGGATTTGACGCGGTCAAGTCCAGCACTGGTCCTCCCGACTGCTGCAACTCGCGAAGGGCTTTTGCCAGCGCAGTTTCGGTAGTGTCCCAAGCGGTGCGTTTTGAAAATGCAATTGCCAGAGGTTTCATTCAGTCACCTATTCAGGAGGCGTGATCGCACCAACCGGCGTCTTTCCCGCATAATGAATAAGTTAGTTTCTTATTCCAACCGGAGTATTTCATGGATCTACGTGCCGTTGTTTTTGACTATGGGATGGTGCTGAGCGCTCCACAGGACGCAGTGGCCTGCCAGGAGATGGTTCAGACGACTGGCTTATCCCCCGAAGCGTTCGAACAATATTACTGGTCCAACCGTGATGACTTCGACCGCGGTGCATTGTACGGACCGACCTACTGGGAAAAAATCGCCAGTGATGCCGGCATTCGTCTGTCGGCCGAGCAGACCAGCCGTCTCTTGGTCCTCGATGCACGTGCGTGGATGTATTTGAATGAGCCCGCTCTGGCTTGGGCGCAGCAAGTGCGCGCCGCAGGAATAAAGATCGGTATTCTTTCGAATATTGGCGACACTCAGGTTAATGCGATGCGGCAGCAGTTTGGCTGGTTAAGCGACTATGACCAGTGCACGTGGTCCTATGAATTGAAGATGGCAAAGCCGGAGCCGGAGATTTATCGTTACACAATTGAAAAGCTTGGGGTGGAGCCGCAGCAGGCATTGTTTATAGACGACAGGCCGGAGAATATTCGCGGCGCAGAGGCAATAGGTATGCACGGATTCCTGTTCACCAACCTGCAGCAACTGGCAGGGGACTTGAAGGCTCGCGGCTTTGACCGAATTTTGCCGATGCCGTTGGCGCTGGATGCGCAGGTAGGCTAAAACATTTCCCATTTACCGTCCTGTAGGCAGGTGTCCGAGATGCCATGGGCTGGATGTGTTTCGACGGAGAGTAAGCATGCCGCAGCCTTCAGTTGCCAAGCCACCCAAGATCTACAGCCACGAGCCGAGATGGCCCGCCTTGCTGGCTCTGCTGGCGGTGGGCGGTTTGCACCTGACATTGCCTGAGCCGCTGACTGTGGGACCGGGATGGCTATTGCTGGTCCTGATCGCAGTACTCTGGGTGCCATCGATCCTAGCGCATCGTGCCGGGCTAGTTGGGGCGAGCAATATACTGGGCTACTTGCTGAGTGGTGTAGTGACCATGGCAATGGTTTTTTCACTGGTGCTGCTGGTACGGGCATTGCCTGCACACAAGGAAGCACCGATTGACTTGCTCCGTTCAGCGGCGGCATTGTGGTTTACCAACATACTCGTCTTTGCCTCCTGGTACTGGCGACTGGACGCTGGCGGTCCGCACGCGCGGTCGCTGCGCGAGGTGCATTCCGATGGTGCATTTCTCTTCCCCCAGATGGCGCAGCAGCACATAGCCAAGACCAATTTGGGCGGCGCGGGGTGGCGGCCGGGTTTTGTCGACTACCTGTTTCTGGCTTTCAATACCAGCACAGCACTCTCACCCGCAGATACGGGTGTGCTCTCACGCTGGGCCAAAGGCTTGATGATGGTACAGTCAACGATTTCGCTGTCTACCATCGTGCTGCTCGCCGGCCGGGCGGTTAACATTTTGTAGGGAGCTCATATGAGGCTTGAGGAATGTAACTTCATCGTCCCCCAAATCCGCATTTCGCTGCCCGCATCTTTGTCGTTCGAAACCACACATCTCAGCAGCGAGTTACCGCAGACCCACTCTTGATATTCACATGACAGGCGGGCAGCCAGGCTACACCGATTGATGGCTAGTCACCGGCCTGGCGTGGACCTCTCCGGGAATGGCGATCTGCTCCACAATTTCTAGATTGAAACCCTCGAGCGCCGGGATGCGCGTAGGGGTATTTGATAATAGCCGGATCTTGCGGATGTTGAGATCGGATAGGATCTGGCCGCCAAGACCCACGGCGCGCAGAATCCGCTGGTTGCGTTCTTCACGCTGCTCGAGAGCGCGGAGTTCACGGTGGAAGACGAGGCGGGCTGTTGATGGATTGATGCGATCGATCTCAAAGCCGCGGCTGGTGTTGTGCAGATATACCAGCGCCCCGCGGCCAGAGTCGGCAATCGCCTTGAGGGAGCGCTGCATAACTGAATAGCAGTCACAGCTGGTAGCTGCGAAGATATCGCCCTCAGTGCACCGGGTGTGCACGCGCACCAGTACCGGCTCGGAGTCAGAAGCGACATCGCCCTTTACGAGCGCGATGTGACTCTCGCCGCCATCCACTTCACTCTCATAGGCAATCATGCGAAAGTCGCCATACTCGGTGGGCAACACACTCTCCGCGACGCGATAGATGTAGCGTTCGTGCTGGAGGCGATAGCGGATGAGTTCGGCGACGGTCAGAATTCTGAGGCCGTGCTCATTACAAAATTCGATGAGGTCAGGCACGCGGGCCATGGTGCCATCGTCTTTCATGATTTCGCAAACGACACCCGACGGTATCAGGCCAGCCATACGTGCGAGATCGACGGAAGCCTCTGTCTGACCGGCGCGTACTAGTACTCCTCCGCGGCGCGCCCGCAGCGGGAAAACGTGACCGGGCCGTGCCAGATCGTTCGCGGACGAACGGGGGTCAATGGCGACTTTGATGGTCCGGGCGCGATCGTAGGCTGAGATTCCTGTGGTGACACCCTCGCGCGCCTCGATACTCTCGGTGAATGCGGTTCCAAAGCGAGAGGAGTTCTGCTGGGTCATGGGCCCGAGGCGGAGATAATCGGCGCGCTCCTCGGCGAGAGTAAGGCAGATGAGCCCGCGTCCGTGGGTGGCCATGAAGTTGATGGCTTCGGGCGTTACAAATTCCGCTGCCAGCGTGAGATCCCCTTCGTTCTCGCGGTCCTCATCGTCGACAACCACGATCATTCGCCCAGCCTTGAATTCCTCCAGTGCGCCGGGCACGTCGATAAAGGGTGGCTTCGATTGCATGGCTTCATTTTATGCCCTACGCGGTGAAACGCCAGCGAGTTCCGGTACACTGGCTCTTTCGACTTTGGCCGCAACGCAGAAACGCCGCTCGGATGGGAGCGGCGCTTCGCACTAGTTTGCCATCGAGCGAGAATTTAGAGAGTCGACTCGATTTCAAAACCCCAGGCCTCCAGGAGTGCCTCGGGGATGTACTTGGAATTTTTATTGCGGCGCGCCCATTCGCGCAACCGGGTCGAACGAATGTATTGATCCGGGGTGAGCTTGAACTCTTTGACGATCTGCTCGAAGGAGGTTACTGTCGGAACCACGGGACCGATTGGCTCCGGCTTACCCCAATTAGGATTGCCTCGACGCTTTGCCATTTGATCAGATATCCTTTAGATATAGTGTGAAAAACGAGAGTTCCGGGTACATGGTTCGATACTCTACGACTCGCCAGCCACCCGCAAACTTCTTATTATAAGTATTTTTCCTCCAGAAAACAATAGCAAAGGTGTGGGAATGGGACGCGGTTGCCGTCGTTGGATAGAGCGCGACGGTGGCAGTCGCACATAAACCTCTAAATCGAAAAGGGTCAAACATGAGATTCGGGCCAGACCGCGGCTACTCATAGACCGTGACCTCAGACTGCTCTATCCTGAGCAGTGCACGATCAGCAAAGGCTCAGGGACATTATCACCAACGCGGTCACACATGGCCTTGGGGCCATGCTTGCGATCGTCGGAGCAGTCGTTCTGATCGTCGCCTCGTCTCGCGGGAGCGCGTGGCAGGTAGTCGGCTGCAGTGTGTTTGGATCCACTCTGATTCTGGTTTACGTGTGTTCCACGCTGTATCACTCCCTGATTCGCACCCGCGCCCGACACGTCCTCAGGATCCTCGATCACTCCTCGATCTACCTCCTCATTGCGGGGACATATACGCCCTTCACTCTGGTCAGCCTGCGAGGGCGTACCGGATGGATTCTGTTTGCCGCGGTCTGGACATTGGCCGTGGCGGGGGTCGTTTTCAAGAGCATTGCTGTGGAGCGCTTTCACGTATTCTCTGCCATCGTGTACATCGCGATGGGCTGGTTGGTGATATTTGCCACCGGCCCGTTGATCCGCGCGGTGACATGGCATGGAGCCGCATGGCTGTTGGCAGGTGGCCTTTGTTATACCGGCGGAGTTCTTTTCTTCGCGCTTGACCGGGTGCCGTTTTTTCACGGGGTGTGGCATCTGTTTGTGCTTGCCGGCAGCGCCTTTCACTACTTCGCGGTCTGGTTTTATGTTCTCCCTCGGGGTACTTGAAAAGCTTTTAACTCCTAACTAACCACGTGTATCAGAGAAGCCGCGCTGGGTCAGGGCACAAGAAATACACCTGAAGGGGAGCTGATCCTGCCACTGAGGTGGCTCTGATCCGGGACGAAAGTGTACACTCCACTTCGACATGATTTCAGCAATGAAATCGTTTCTAAATGGAAGGATTGTGTCTATGCGAATCCGCTCTGGCCGGCTCGGCCTGGCACCCATGTTTTTGCTGGCAGCCGTCTCGTTTGTCGCTGCTCCCGCTTCGATTGCGCAGTTGCTGCCGACCGATCTCAAGTGCGAGTCTCGCACCAATCCCATTGGAACTGACGTCCTCGAACCACGGTTGAGCTGGGTATTGGAGTCCTCTCACGCTGGGGCGCGGAACGAGAAGCAGACTGCTTATCAGATTCTGGTGGCCGGGAGCGAAAAAACGCTGCAGGGAGGTCGGGGCGATTTATGGGACAGCGGTAAAACCGCTTCAGACAAATCAATCCAGATTGTCTATGCGGGCAAGCCGCTGATCTCGCGACAATCCGCATGGTGGAAGGTTCGGTCGTGGGATGGAGCGGGCAAGGTTTCCAAGTGGAGCGCGCCAGCACGGTGGTCGGCAGGACTACTGGCCGCCTCCGACTGGAAAGCGAAGTGGATCGGTCTAGATCAGGAAGCCACCACGGAACAGCGCATCGGAGACGAGAAGCATCGCACCCTGCCTGCACGCATGCTGCGCAGGGAGTTCGAAGCATCGAAACCAGTCAGGCAGGCAACGGCATACATCAGTGGTGTGGGCATCTTTGAACTGTCTTTGAATGGCAAGAAGGTGGGCGCAGACGTGCTGGCCCCGGCGGTGAGCGGTTACGACAAGCGCGTCTACTATTTGACCTACGATGTCACTTCGCAACTGAAGCGAGGCGGCAATGCCATTGGCGTGATGCTGGGCAGCGGGCGCTTCTACGCACTGAGGCCGGAGCTCAAAAACTACGGCTTCCCCAAGCTGTTGATGCAATTGGAAGTGACCTACACCGATGGCAGCATTGAAACAGTAGCGACCGACGAAAGCTGGAAGCTTACGACCGATGGTCCCATCACGGCGCAGAACGAATATGATGGCGAGCGTTACGATGCACGCAAGAAGCAGAAGGGCTGGAACTCGACGGGCTTTGACGCTGCCGGGTGGCAGACCGCGAAGTTGGTAGCGCCTCCCGCAGGAGTTCTCGCAGCGCAAGGGATCGCGCCGATCCGCGTTACCGAAACGATGAAGCCCAAAGCAATTACCGAGCCCAAGCCCGGGGTCTATGTCTTCGACATGGGTCAGAACATGGTTGGATGGATGCGGCTTACGGTTTCAGGTCCCAGGGGCACCGCGGTTACGTTAAGTCATGGCGAGACCCTCAAACCCGATGGGAGCCTGTACACTGCAAATCTTCGCACCGCAGACGCGCGCGATATCTACACGCTGAATGGAGAGGGCAAAGAAGTATACGAACCTCGCTTCACCTATCATGGCTTCCGTTATGTGCAGGTAGCCGGCTATCCCGGAAAGCCCACCCTGGCAGCTTTGGAGGGGCAGGTTGTGCACGATGACTTGACCCCAATCAGCGACTTCACTACCTCGAACGACCTGATCAACAGCATCCACCACAACATCCTCTGGGGAGCCAAGGGCAACTACCGTAGCATGCCCACGGACTGCCCGCAGCGGGACGAGCGTCAGGGCTGGCTGGGTGATCGTGGCGCATCGAGCCTGGGAGAGTCCTATCTCTTCGAGATAGCGGGTCTCTACTCCAAATGGATGACCGATGTCGCCGATTCGCAACGGGCTGATGGCGCCCTGCCAGATGTTGCTCCGCCTTACTGGAGTTTTTACAACGACGATGTGACCTGGCCTTATGCATTCCTCTCCATCAATCGCATGCTCTACCAGCAGTATGGAGACAAGCGCAGCATTGAGCGCAACTATCCGGCGATGCAGAAGTGGGTCGCGCGGATGGAGTCGTTCGTAAAGGATGGCATCACCGCTAAGGACACCTACGGAGACTGGTGCGTTCCGCCAGAGTCGCCGGATCTGATCCACTCCAAAGATCCGTTGCGCCGTACCGATGGTTCGGTTGTCGCGACTGCCTATCTGTACAGCGCGGCGCGGCTGATGGCGGAGAATGCAACGCTTCTGAACAAAGCACAGGATGCCTCCGAGTACAACGAACTAGCGGACCGGTTGAAGGCTGGTTTCAATCGCAAGTATTTCCACGCTGACACCAACCAGTATGCAAACGGCTCCCAGACTTCGAGTATTTTGCCACTGGCCTTTGGTATGGTTCCGGACGGCGCCCGCGACGCGGTCTTTCAGCAACTGGTGAAGAAGATCGAGGAGCAGAATAAGGGGCACGTGGGTACGGGATTGCTTGGTGCGCAATATCTCATGCGCACCCTCAGCGATAACGGAAGGCCGGATCTGGCCTACGAGATCGCCGCACAGGATACCTACCCAAGCTGGGGCTACATGGTTCGCCAGGGAGCGACAACTATCTGGGAATTGTGGAATGGCAACACGGCGGACCCCGAGATGAACTCCGGCAACCACATGATGCTGGTAGGCGATCTGAACATCTGGTTCTATGAGAATCTGGCGGGAATCCAATCCGACCCGACTCAGCCCGGCTTCAAGCATTTCCTGATCAAGCCTTCAGCGGTGGAGAAGCTGAGCTTTGTGCGCGCCTCGCACGTGTCGCCGTACGGCAAGATTGCTTCCTCATGGAAGCGCGACGGCTCTCATCTGGAACTCGCCGTGGCGGTTCCTGTCAACACGACTGCGACCGTCTATGTGCCCTCCAAATCTGCCGATGGGGTAAAGGTAAACGGCAAGCTGGCCTCGACTGACAAGGATGTGAAATTCCTACGATCTGAAGCAGGAGCCGCTATCTACGAAGTGGGCTCGGGCCAGTACTCCTTTGTCTCCGAACCAAGGATAGGACAGTAGTAATCGAGTCTTTTGGGACGATGGGCGAGCGCACTCTCCCTGAGCGGAGTCGTTGTGCGAAGCGGCCCTGTCCTTTTTCTGCCACTCGCAGTATGGTGACCACAAACCAAATAAGGGCCTATTGCTCGCTTGAAATGGAGTTCCTCAGTCAACTCGGCATTGCCGGGCTTACCGAGGAATGCAAGGCAAGCCCAATGACCGTAAAAGAGGAAAAATGACACTGAATTGCAAGCGATTAAACGACGTTTTGCGGGCTGTGGCAGTCTTGGTCCTGACTGGGGTCTGCGCTCACGCGCAACAGCGGCCACCAGCGGTGCCTCTGGTGACCCACGACCCCTACTTCAGCATCTGGTCAACGAACGATAAGTTGACAGATGGGAATACACGCCACTGGACCGGCGCGCAGCAACCACTGGGCGGCATGGTCCGCATCGATGGTACGGCCTATCGCGTGATGGGCGCAGATCCGCGCGAAGTACCGGCGCTGGCGCAGACCTCGCTCCGTGTGACCCCGACGCATACTATTTACACCTTTGCCGGTAGTGGCGTCGAAGTCACGCTCACCTTTTTCACTCCAGCCCTGGTGCAGGACCTCGACATACTCTCACGACCCGTGACCTATCTCAGCTGGGAGGTGAAGTCGACGGATGCGAAGAGCCACCAGGTATCGCTTTATCTGGACGTTGACTCCCGTGTCGCGGTCAATTCCGACGATCAGGAAGTTGTGTGGGGGCGCGCGCACGTGGGCGGATTGTCGGTGCTAAATGTTGGCTCGCGTGAACAGAAGGTGTTGAATCGCTCCGGCGACAACCTGCGCATCGACTGGGGTTTTTTTCACCTTGCGGTGCCAGACAATGAGCACCCAACACTAGCGACTTCCGATGCATCGATGAGCGAGTTCGCCAAGTCCGGCACGCTGCCCGCCGACGACGACATGGAGATGCCAAAGCAACCTCGCAACGGCGCCGCACGTCTGGCGGTAGCGTTTGATCTAGGCAACGTCAGTGCCGAGAAACAGCGACGCCACGTGCTGCTCTCCTATACCGAGGATTACGCGATTGAGTTGTTAAATCGCAAACTACGGCCCTACTGGGAACGTAACGGGCAGACAGTGCAGTTGATGCTGACAGATGCTGAGGCGCAATACTCCGCGCTCGATGCACGCGGGGAAAAGTTTGATGTCGAGTTGACCGCTGACCTGGAGCGGGTTGGCGGGAAGGGCTATGCGGATCTGGCTGTGCTGGCGTATCGACAGACGTTGGCGGCGCACAAGCTGGTGGTGGACTTAGACGGATCTCCGGCGTACTTTCCCAAGGAAAACTTCAGCAACGGCTGCATTGCAACCGTCGATGTGCTGTATCCTTCCGCTCCGTTTTTCCTGCTGCTGAGCCCCAGACTGCTGGAAGCACAGTTGAAGCCCGTGCTTGACTATGCCCTGCTGCCGCGCTGGAAGTGGCCTTTTGCTCCGCACGATCTGGGCCAGTATCCACTGGCTAATGGGCAGGTATACGGCGGTGGCGAACGCACGGAAGAGGATCAGATGCCGGTCGAGGAGAGTGGTAACCTCCTCATCCTCGTAGCCGCGCTGGGCAAAGCAGAGGGCAATAATCACGTGGCCGAGCAGTATTGGCCGCTGCTCTCCAAGTGGGCGGACTACGTTCGCCACAAGGGACTCGACCCGGAGAACCAGCTTTCGACAGACGATTTCGCCGGTCACCTCGCGCACAACGCCAATCTCTCAATCAAAGCGATTGACGCGATTGCTGCATATGCGCAATTGGCCCGCGCGCTCGGCAAGACCGCCATCGCAGAAGACTACGGCAAAGCTGCAAAGGAGATGGCCGCGAAGTGGCAGCAATTGGCTATCGACGGCGATCACTACAAGCTGGCCTTTGACAAGCCCGGCTCCTGGAGCCAGAAGTACAACCTGGTGTGGGATCAGCTACTAGGCTTGAATATCTTTCCCGCGAAGGTGCGCGAGACGGAGGTTGCCTTTTATCAAAAACACCTGAATATATACGGGCTGCCACTCGACAGTCGCGAGAGCTACACCAAGCTCGACTGGCAAGTGTGGACCGCAACACTCGCCGATACTCCCGAGCAGTTCCAGGCACTCATCGCGGCGTTACCCAGGTGGGTGGACGAGACACCCGCCCGGGTTCCGCTCACCGACTGGTACGACACCAAGTCGGCGAAGATGATAGGTTTTCAGGCACGCTCCGTGGTGGGGGGTGTGTACATCAAGGCGCTGGCTGATAAGGATGTCGCGGCAAAGTGGCAGGGCCGCGCAAAGCAGTAAGCAGCAATCCATACTGGATGCACCTTCGTCTCTTATTAAGAGGGAAGACGAAGGTGCGCTTGCTCACGAATCTTAAACGCCTAGTTGAGTCACCCACCAATTTCTGCCATGCTAAGTGCAATTGAGTTCACTTCGAGCATCTTCAATGGAGATGTCGATTGCAAGCTCTTTTCGACCTTCGCAGCAATTCTTTTTCTCCCATGGGCTTTCGCACGCTGAGCATACTCAGACTGAAGTCTCGCATCGTGCTCGTACTTGCGGCTGGACTCCTTTTCTCATTTCATGTGATCGCCCAGGCTCCGCTCCGGGCGATCGTTTTCATGACGGCTTTTGGAGACCGCGATGATGCAGTAGGCCTTTGTCGCGGGGTGATGGAAGGTGTAGCGCTGCGGGTGCGCATCTTCGACATCACACATGAAGTCACACCGTTTGTTATCTCGCAGGGCGCACGCCACTTGAGGAAATAGCGGAGCAGGCATAGCGATTCGCGCAGCAAGGGCATCGAGCGGAGTCGTCTGGTAGCTGTGGAGTTAGCTGTTACGGTGCCTATCGTTCGATGCGCAGAGTTTTCCCCCGCGCTGATAGTGTTGTTGCCTAACAATCGCCGAGTAGAAGTTGGTCGCGGCTTCGATCCGGACACGCTGGCGCAGTTACTAACAGCGCTGGAGAAGTTGTCAGCCGTGTTCGGAGTAGGCGCGGCTACGCGCATCTACCTTGCACCGGGCGTGACCGACATGCGGAAAGGCTTCAACGGGCTCTATGGTCTGGTCCGCGATCAACTATTATGCGATGCCTTGAGCGGTCACCTCTTTCTGTTTTCAAACGCACAGCGCAATCGGTTGAAGATACTTTTTTGGGACCACGGCGGGCTATGGGTTTGTGCGAAGAAGCTCGAGAAGGGACGCTTTCACTGGCCCGAGTCAGACACGGCCGAGAACAAGATCGTGTTGAGTCATGCCAGTAAAAGCGTCCCTTCTCCAGCTTCTTCGCACAAACCCATATCCCGCTGTGGTCCCAGAAAAGTATCTTCAACCGATTGTGCTGTGCATTTGAAAACAAGAAGAGA
>JANXZS010000074.1 GCA_025355385.1 Acidobacteriaceae bacterium
CTCGGCTTGCGCCCACCGCATACGCAGCGATGGTCATGCCTTCGATCACCCGCTGGGGGTCGCTCTCAAGAACGCTGCGATCCATGAATGCACCGGGATCGCCTTCGTCGCCGTTGCAAATGACATACTTGGGTTCGCCGACAGCCTTGGCGACCATGCCCCACTTCAGACCCGTCGGATAGCCGCCGCCGCCGCGACCCTTCAATCCGCTCTTGGAGATCTGGTCGATGACCGACGTCGGATTCATCTCCGTCAGGGCCTTCACCAGGCCTTGATAGCCATCGCGCCCAATATAGTCGTCAATCTTCTCCGGATCAATGTGGCCGGAATTTTCAAGAACGACGTGAACCTGATCGTCAAAGTGTGCTCTGAGGTCGCAATGCAGTTCGGGAATCGGCGCCTGATCCACACTCTGGATGACGCGGGTTGCGTCCTCGGCCGTCACGCTTTGATAAAGAACTTCCGTGGGTTCTACGAGAACCAGCGGCCCAGCCGCACACAACCCCATGCAGCCAGTTCTCCGCACGAATACCTTTTTGCCCGAGGCTGCCGCTGCCTTCGTAATCTCGTCTTTGATTTTGTCGCTGTGCTGGGACATACAGCCAGTGCCCATGCACACGTTCACTTCATAATCGAATTTTCCCCGCTCGTGCCGCACGCTTTCGGCAATTTGCTCAAGTTCTTGGATATCCATCAGGCCAGCCACCTTTCAAATTGTGCGACCATTCCGGCGGGATCGAGGTGAGCCACCAGTTCTCCGTCGATCAGTACGACAGGCGCGCGCCCACAGGCACCAACGCATCTTGCGGTCATCAACGCAATCTTGCCATCCTTAGTCGATTCGCCCTGCTTGATATGAAGGAAGTTCTCGCTCTCGGCGACCAGTTTGTCTGAGCCCTTGATATAGCAGGCGGTGCCGGTACAAACCGTGCAGGTGTGGTCGGCCGGGGGTTTCATGCTGAAGTGGTGGTAAAACGTGACCACTCCATACGCCTGACTTAGTGGCACGCGCAGAGATTTCGCGACGAACCGGATGGAATCCTCGTCAAGGAACCCGAACGATGACTGCACGGTGTGAAGGGTCTCGATGAGTGCCTGACGCGCATAGCCGTGGCGGCGCATGGTCCCATTTACGATCTTCCACCGCTTGTCATCGGATGGCAGAGATGGCATTTGATAAGCTGGCACGTTTCCTCCTGCTGTTTTCCTGCAACTGGCGAGCGGCGGCGGCCTCTCCTGCGTCTCCTCTCATCCCTGGCTTCCGGAATTACTGCAATGCGGAGAGGTTTAACGAAGATGAGGAGCCCGTAAGCTCAATTCATGTTTTCAACTAACTACCATATTTATAGAGCTGAGGGTGGGCTAGGGGCAGTGACAGCCGTCACGGGCCGACGGTGCGATTGTGATGGCGCGATTGCACTGGAGGGAAAAATATTCGTGTGCTCAACTGCCATCTTTGGCGATTGAGGGCTTGACAAATTCGCGGGATGTCCAAGGGAACGTAAGCCAACGGCGCTCCGGACGAGACAGCGGGAACGTTGCTGCCCCATGCACTGCCGTTATTCTGACACGATTGTTGTTAGCTCTGTAGATCGGAGTCGGGTGTTGGGATAAATCGCCAGGCAAGGAGAGTGATCTGGATCACATATCGGCCATCCACCCCGGGCTAGAATAAGCTCATATTCGCGGATCAAGACTCTGGAGTGCAAGTCTCGTTTCAAGAGGCACTTCAGGCGATTCTACGGTGAATTTCCGATTCCGCCTCGGGCATTCGGCTTTATTTGGAGAGAGGGTACTTATGTGTCTGGCTATTCCCGGTCAACTCGTCGCAAAGTCTGAAGCGGAGGGCATTCTCACAGGGAGGGTCAAATTTGGCGGGATTTCCCGCGAGGTCTGTATGGATTTCCTACCCGAAGCGGAGGTGGGAGACTATGTGCTCGTCCACGTGGGTTTCGCCATCAGCCGAATCGATGAGGAAGAGGCCCGCAAAACCTACGAATATCTCGAGAAAACCGGCCTGGTTGACGAGGAATTGGCTGCAATGCGCGCGTCTGACGCAGCCGCGATCCCTACGCTGCAGGAAACCGTTGTGGAGCTGAAGGCATGAAGTATATCGACGAGTACCGCGACGAGAAGGTGGCGCACGGTCTTCTAGGGAACCTCCAGCGAATTGCCACCCGCGGTTGGGTCCTGATGGAGGTCTGCGGCGGCCAGACACATACGCTCATGCGGTATGGCATCGACGAACTGCTGCCTAATAGTATGCAAATGGTTCACGGACCGGGCTGCCCGGTGTGCGTGACTCCGCTTGAGATCATCGACAAGGCTGTGGCCCTGGCTGAGCGGCCAGAGGTCATCCTGGTTTCCTACGGAGACATGCTGCGCGTGCCCGGATCGACCACGGATCTGCTCCACGTGAAAGCTCGCGGCGGCGATGTCCGGATGGTTTATTCTCCGCTTGAAAGCTTGAAGATCGCCCGTGAAAATCCAACGCGGGAGGTGGTTTTCTTCGGTATTGGCTTTGAGACGACGGCACCGGCGAACGCAGCGGCGGTATGGCAGGCTCAACGAATGGGGCTCAAGAATTTTGCCCTGCTGGCCTCCCATGTCCTGGTTCCTCCCGCGGTTCGAATGCTGTTGTCTTCGCCAGTAAACCGGGTGCAGGGACTGATTGCTCCGGGACACGTCTGCGCAATCGTGGGAACCAGGGATTACGAAGCGCTGGCGACAGAATTCCACATTCCGATCGTGGTCGGCGGATTTGAGCCGGTCGATTTGCTGGAAGCGATACTTATGTTGACTGCGCAGCTTGAAGAAGGCCGTGCGGAGATGGAGATCCAGTACACGCGATCAGTTTCTGCGCCGGGCAACGTGCGTGCGCAGCGGATTGTCGCGGAAGTGTTTGAAGTGTGCGACCAGAAGTGGCGTGGTCTGGGCCCAATAGCGAAGAGCGGGCTGAGGATGCAGGAAGCGTTTCGGGCTTTTGATGCGGAGGCAAAGTACGATTTGCACGACATTGCAGTGGATGAGCCTACCGAGTGCATAAGCGCGGAGATATTGCAGGGCCTGAAGCGCCCAACCGATTGCCCGGCCTTCGCAGGTCGCTGCACTCCAGAATCGCCGCTAGGAGCTCCAATGGTCTCAGCTGAAGGCGCTTGTGCCGCATACTACCATTATCGCCGTCACGAGGCCGTGTCTCTGGTTTCGATCGGGGGAAACTGATGGCCACCCTTTCTTCGCTCGCCTGTCCCATGCCGATTGCCGTAAATACACACATTGTGCTCGGCCATGGCAGTGGGGGTAAGCTCTCAGCCGATCTGGTGCGCGATGTCTTTCTTCCCGCCTTCGGCAACCCCGCGCTCAATCGTCTCGACGATCAGGCGTCCCTGCAGATGGCCAGCGGACGCATCGCATTCAGCACCGATTCGTTTATTGTGAAGCCCCTGTTCTTTCCTGGCGGAAACATAGGTGAACTGGCCATCTACGGAACCGTCAATGATTTGGCAGTGGGCGGAGCAGAGCCGAAATATCTAAGCGCCTCCTTCATACTCGAAGAGGGCCTCCCCTTAAAAACACTGCACCAGATTGTGAAGTCGATGAGCGACGCAGCTGCTCGCGCGGGTGTCTCCATTGTCACCGGCGACACAAAAGTCGTCGAAAAGGGATGTGGCGACAAGATATTCATTAACACGTCAGGCATCGGGGTGATTCCTGCGGGGCTCACGCTTTCCGCATCGCTGGTTGAACCCGGTGACCATATCCTGCTGAGTGGTCCGTTGGGCGAACACGGTATCACGATCCTTTCGCAACGCGAGGGGCTGGAGCTTGGCGGGGAGTTAAAGAGCGATACCGCGCCATTGCATAAGCTCGCCCAGGCCATCATCAAAGCGTCTCCGCAAGCGCGCTGCATGCGTGATCTGACTCGTGGCGGACTATCGAGTGCGTTGAATGAAATTGCGGCCAGTGCGAGGGTCGGCATTGAGATCAATGAGCGCTCGATTCCTGTGCGTGAAACTGTTCGCGGGGCCTGCGAACTCTTCGGGCTTGATCCTCTCTACGTTGCCAATGAGGGCAAGCTGATCGCGATTGTTCCCGCCTCGGAATCAAGCGCTACACTTGCAGCAATGCGTCTGGTCGATACCGGTAGTGAGTCTACCGACATTGGTGTGATTACGGAGGCGCATGCCGGCCTGGTGACAATGCGGACCGCACTGGGCACAATGCGTGTAGTCGACATGCTGGCGGGCGATCAGCTACCTCGAATCTGTTGAGGGCTGATGCACGTGAGGGATTATGCACGAACTTTCCATCGCCGAATCTATCCTGGATGCTGTGCGCAAAGAGATAGCGTTGCATCCCGGGGCAGTGCCTCTGCGGGTAGGAGTGCGTATAGGCTCGATGGCAGCCATTGATGAGGAAGCGCTTACTTTTTGCTTTGAGGTGGTCGTACACGGTACGGAGTGGGAGACGTTAAAGCTGGAGACGAAGGTCATTCCAGCGCGTCGTATTTGTAACAGTTGCGGCAATACGTTCATCATTGAGGATTACAACTCTGTTTGTCCCGCATGCGGCAGTGAAGATACGAGGGCGGATGGCGGAGACGAGCTGGATTTAGAATATTTGGAGGTAGAGACCGATGAAGCGCCTGTCCCTTGAATCGAAAGTATTGAATGAAAATCAGAGGGTCGCGGACTCTCTTCGTCAACGCTTTCGTGAAAACGGCGTGCTCTGCCTGAACTTGATCAGCTCGCCAGGCTCGGGAAAAACCGCCCTGCTGGAGCAGACCCTCGCGCATCTTGATCCGACCACGCGTGTTGCGGTTCTTACGGGAGACATTCAGACAGACAACGATGCTCGCCGTCTGGCGCGGTTCGGCTTCCCGGTGAAGCAGATCACGACTGGCGGGACCTGTCACCTCGACGGAAGGATGATCGAGAGGCATCTCGAAGACTGGTCGCTGGCGGACCTTGATCTGCTCTTCATCGAAAACGTCGGCAATCTTGTTTGCCCCTCCAGCTATGACCTTGGCGAAGCGTCCAAAATTGTGCTGCTGTCGGTTACGGAAGGCGAGGACAAACCGTTAAAGTACCCGTCCATCTTCTTCAAATCGGACCTTTTCATACTCATGAAAGTTGATCTCCTCCCGTACGTTCCTTTCAGTGCGGAGCTAGTGGAGGAAAATGCGCGGCGCGTTCATCCTGGCATGGAAGTCGTGCGTGCATCCGCGGTAGCGCCGGGCGGGCTCGACCAATGGCTTGTATGGTTGCGATCGCGCATTGCTGCTGCCAAGGGCTCCCAGGCGTTTGCTGCCGCAGGTAGGTGAAGTGGCCCATGTTCGCCGCCACATCCGAGTCTCCGGGGTCGTGCAGGGAGTAGGATTCAGACCCTTTATCTACAGGCTCGCGATCGAGGAGCACGTCACTGGAACTATCTCCAATAGCACTGCCGGGGTGACCATTGAAATTGAGGGTCCTGCGGCTTCCGTTGACGCATTCCTGCGGCGTCTTCCCCTCGAAGCGCCTCGCTTGGCATACATCGATCGGATCGAGGTCAGAGATGTGCCGCGCGAGGGCGATGAGCAATTCCGCATTACACACAGCGAGGTCCTTGGCAACGTAGTGACGCAGATTCCGGCCGATGCCGCGACCTGCGACGACTGTCTGCGCGAACTGCTCGACGTCAAGGATCGGCGCTATCGCTACCCTTTTACCAACTGCACGAACTGCGGTCCGCGCTTCACGATCACACGGAAGATACCCTACGATCGCCCCCAGACATCGATGGCGAACTTTCCTATGTGTGCCGCTTGCCAGGCGGAGTATGACGATCCGATGAATAGGCGTTTCCACGCGCAGCCAGATGCCTGCTGGGATTGCGGTCCTCAACTCTGGCTGACGAATCCGGAGGGCCAGCGCATTGAGACCGCCGACGCGGTGGAGGAGACCATAGCGCGACTTGTTGCCGGCGAGATCGTCGCTATCAAGGGCATAGGAGGTTTTCATCTAGCGGTGGACGCTACGAACAATGCGGCCGTGGAACGCCTGCGCCAGCGGAAGCACCGTTACGGCAAGCCGTTGGCAGTGATGGTTGCTGATCTTGCATCAGCCAGAAGTTTCTGTGATTGCGACCAATCGGAAGACTTGCTGATGAGCGTCCAGCGACCGATTGTTCTGATGCAAAAGAAGGAGCCGGCAGAAATTGCGGCGTCCGTAGCGCCGGGAATTCCGTGGCTCGGTGTGTTTCTGCCTTACGCGCCGCTCCACCATTTGCTGCTGGCGGATGGCAAACTTCGGGTTCTGGTGATGACCAGTGCGAATTTGAGCGAAGAACCGATTGCGATCGATAACGACGAAGCGTTAAGCCGCTTAGGTGAGATCGCGGATTCGTTCCTGTTCCACGATCGGGAAATTCTGCAACGATGCGACGATTCCGTGATGGCGGTCGTTGGAGGTCAGCAACAGGTTGTGAGACGGGCTCGCGGATTCGTTCCCTTGCCCATACATTTGCCGTTCGACTCGGTCCCGCTGCTCGCGGTTGGCGGCCATCTCAAGAACGTATTTTGCCTTGCGTCAGGTCGGCACGCATTTCAGAGTCAGCACCTCGGTGATCTTGAAAACCTTGCGGGTCTTGAATTCTTTCGCGAAGCATTGGCGCACCTCAAGAGAACCTTTGAGATTGAGCCAGTGGCGATAGCCTGCGATTTGCATCCTGGATATCTGTCCACGCAGTGGGCGCATGAACAGCGTCTCCCGTTGATCGGAGTGCAGCATCATCACGCTCACATCGCGAGTTGCATGGCCGAACACGCGCTCATGGAGCCAGTGATTGGAATCGCACTGGATGGGACCGGCTACGGGACCGATGGTCAGGTGTGGGGGGGAGAAGTTTTGATCGCTTCTCTTAGAGGGTTCAAAAGATTTGGTCACTTACGATATGTACCGATGCCCGGGTCGGCGGCCGCGATTCGAGAACCGTGGCGCATGGCTTTTGGTCATCTCCATTCCGCGCTCGGCGAGGAAGCCTTGAGCCCGGAGCTGCGGTCGATCGTCGGGGCCACGGAGAGGGAGTCGAAGCTGCTCGCACGGATGATTGAGCGCAAGGTGAACAGTCCGCTCACCTCGAGCTGTGGACGACTTTTCGATGCAGCTGCCGTGTTAATCACGGGTCGCCGAACGGTTGACTACGAAGCGCAAGCCGCGATTGAATTGGAAGGCCTGGCGATCGATACAAAAGACATTGCTCCCGGGGATGCCTACCGGATTGCGCTGGTTGAAGGGAATGGCGGTGGGGCGTGGCAACTTGATCCTGCACCTATGTGGCAATCTCTACTTGACGACATACGCTTTGGATTAGCTCCGGCCGTAATGAGCATGCGTTTCCACTCCAGTGTGGCGCAAGCCTACTGTGCGTTAGCCGTCGCGGCCCGCGCCGCAACAAGAATTTCGCAGGTATGTCTCAGCGGGGGTGTCTTCCACAATGAATTATTGCATCGGCTAATCCGCGGGAGATTGTTGGATGAAGGATTTGACGTATACGCGCAGACTAACGTCAGTCCGGGAGATGGAGGGTTGAGTTATGGACAGGCCGTCATAGCGGCAATACAAATTGCTGATAATGCGAAGAAATCTGGTCTGTCTGTAACAGAGGCCGTATCAGATGAGGGTCAGACCGGCAGTTTAACAAGCTGATCCGCGCCAATCCTTGACCCAAGAATCGATACTTTAGGGACCTGTCCACGCACCATCGCCACCTCATCACACTGGTAGAGTCGTGGGCAACTCTGGCAATCTTTGTAGATCTTATCCGGTAGTGCTGTGCGATCCTCAATGATGCGAAAGCCATGATGAGTAAAGAATTCAGGGATTCGCGTGAAGAGGCAGATGGAATGCACTCCGTTTTCTTCCGCCTCGTTCATCAGCGACTCGAGTAGCTTGCTACCTGCACCTTCCCGGCTAAATTCCGGCCGTACGATGATGGATCGAACCTCGGCCAGGTGGGGCCCGTAGAGATGAAGCGCTCCGCAACCGAGGAAGGTTTCGTCGTCTGTCTCTGCGATAGTGAAGTCGCGGATGTTTTCACAAACCTCGGCAAACGCACGACGCAGCAGCGTTCCATCTTTGGAAAGGCTGTTGACAAGTTCGTAGACGTTGGAGGCGTCCTGAAGACGCGCTTTACGAATGACCATCGATCAATCCTGTTATCTCAACTAGCCTCGGCCCAAGCGAGGCCAATGCCTCGTGAACTCTTGCCGTTGCCGTGCCGCCCGCCACGTCGTGGCAATCGACGGTTGCCTGTAGAGTGATGCACGCAAAGAAGTCTTCTTGAAATTCTTCGCCGAATTGTTTTAGCTCCCCGAGCGAGAGATCGCCTAGTTCACAACTCTTTTCAAGGCAGTACCGTACGGCATGGCCGATCTTTTCGTGCGCGGTACGGAAGGGAACCCCTTGGTGCACGAGGTAAGTCGCAGCCGCCATGGCATTCAAGAATCCGGTTTCGCACGCTGCCCGCATTCTTTCCGTTTTGAACTCGAGCGCTAATGTGAATCGCGTCAGCAGGCTCAACAGGCTGATGGCTGCAGCAGAAGCGGCGAAGACTGGCTCCTGGGTCTCCTGCATATCTTTGTTGTAGGCCATGGGAAGCCCCTTGAGTAAAAGCGTTATCGTATGCGCCGCGCCGCTGATGCGACCGACTTTGGCTCTTGCCAGTTCAGCGAGATCAGGATTCTTCTTCTGAGGCATAGCGCTGGACCCTGTCGAGAAAGCTTCGGGGAGATCGATGAATCCAAACTCCGCCGTCGCATGGAGGGTGATTTCCTCTGCGAAGCGGCTGATGTGTAATCCGACGATCGTGAGGGCGTGAAGATACTCCAGGATAAAATCCCGATCACTGGTTGCATCCATACTGTTGCTCGTCGGACCTGAGAAGCCCAGTTCGTCGGCTGCAAGCGTACGATCCAGCCGGAGTGTCGCACCCGCTACCGCGCCCGATCCCAGCGGGCAGAAGTTCATCCTAGTTCTGCAGTCGAGGAGCCGCGTTACATCGCGTAGCAACATCTCTACGTATGCCTGCAGCCAGTGAGCAACCAGCACAGGCTCAGCCCGCTGCAGATGCGTGTATGCAGGCATTACGGCATCTCCAGCGGCATGAGCCTTCTTCGCCAGCGCCGCAGACCATTTGATGAGTTGGCCTGCGACAATCGTTATACATTCCCGAATATAGAGGCGGAGGTCGGTGGCGATCTGTTCGTTTCTACTCCTGCCTGTATGCAACTTCAGTCCCAGATCACCGATGCGTGCTACAAGCTGCAACTCAACGAAGTGGTGGATATCCTCAGCTGTGGCATGGTCGCGAATGTCACCATGCTTCTCCGGAGTCCAGAAATCTTTCAGGACCTGGTCCAGTGCAGCACATATCCTTATGAGTTCAGGAGTCGTGAGAATAGCAGCCGCACTTAGGGTCTTCGCATGAGCTTTACTGGCAGCTACTTCCTGGGGAAGCAGCTGCCAATCAAAAACGATGGATCGTTGCCATTGCTCGAATGCAGGGTCGAGCGGCTCGCGAAAGCGGCCTGACCACATTTTCACTTTACAGCCTCTTTCTTAGGGCTTTGGAGACGGGCACGCGTGCGCGCAGGAAGTCCAAGAATCTGGATGAATCCCTTAGCATCCTTTTGATCGTATGTGTCGCCCATGGTGAATGAAGACAGCTCATTCGAGAACAGAGAGTATTCACTCGAGCGACGAAGCACACTGACATTGCCCTTGTATAGCGAAAGTTCAACTTTACCTGTGACATTTTCCTGAGTGTTTTGAACGAACGCGTCCAGGGCCTCGCGCAGGGGCGTGAACCAGAGACCGTTGTAGACTATCTCAGCGTAGCGTAGCGAAACGTGCTGCTTGTAGTGGGCTACTTCGCGATCAAGCGTGAGTGCCTCAAGTTCGTGATGCGCCGCTACGATGAGCGTCCCGCCAGGAGTTTCGTAGCATCCGCGGGACTTCATCCCTACGAAACGATTCTCCACCAGATCGATCCGGCCAACGCCGTTGCGGGCGGCAATTTCATTGAGCAACTCCACTAGTTGGACGGGATCGATTGTCATACCGTTCACTGATACAGGACAACCTTTTACGAAGCCAATTTCGACGGCCTCGTCCCGGTCGGGTGCCTCTTGCGGGCTGCGCGTCATCGTCCATGTGGTCGCGAGCGGCGCGTTTCCTGCATCCTCCAGTTCGCCACCCTCATGGCTGACGTGCCACAGGTTGCGATCACGGCTGTGAATCTTTTCGCGACTCTGCGCCACTGGAATACCGTGGGCCTCGGCGTAATCGAGACACTCTTCGCGGGACTTCAGCGTCCACTCGCGCCAGGGTGCAATCACTTTCAACTCCGGTGCCAGCGCCTGGTAGGCATGCTCGAAACGCACCTGGTCGTTGCCCTTGCCGGTACAACCGTGCGCAACTGCTTCGGCACCTTCTTCGAGGGCTACCGCAACCTGATGCTTGGCGATGACCGGACGGGCAATGGATGTGCCCAGAAGATACTTGTGCTCGTAGATGGCGCCTGCCTTGACGGTGGGAAAGACGAAGTCGCGTACAAACTCGTCGCGAAGATCGCGCACCACTACCTTTTTCGCACCGGTCGCGTAAGCCTTGGCGACGACTGCTTCTAAATCCTCATCCTGTCCCACGTCGGCAACCATGGCAATTACATCCATTCCATAGTTCTCATTGATCCAGGGAATGATGATGGAAGTATCCAGCCCGCCCGAATATGCGAGAACAACTTTGTTTGACATCACTAGCTCCTTCAAAAGATGCGGCCACAAGGGCGGTTTATAGAGCGTTCTATACGGTCAGTGTCGTGGTCAGTCTGCTTTGGAGTTCTGGTGTCTTCCTACCAGCATCAAGAGCAGGGCTTTTTGGGCATGCATACGATTTTCGGCCTGGTCGAAGACGATTGAGCGCGGGCCATCAAGCACGGCGTCTGTAACTTCGGCATTGCGGCGCGCGGGCAGGCAGTGCATAAAGACCGCCTCCGGCCTGGCATGTGCCATGAGGGCCTCATTTACCTGATAAGGCTTAAAAATGGGAGCGCGCTTGGTCTCCTCGTGTTCAGAACCCATGCTTGTGCATACGTCGGTATAGACGGCATCTGCACCTGTCACCGCAGCCACCGGATCCTGGGTGAAAATTAGTGTGCCACCGGTCGTGCATGCGATCTCCGTTGCCTGCACTACTATTTCTGCTTTAGGCGCGTACTTTCGCGGCGTCGCAATTGTGCAGTGCGCACCCAGCAGTGCGGCCGTAAGCATGAGCGAATGACATACATTGTTACCGTCACCAACGTAGGTGAAATTCAATCCTTTCACTGTGCTAAAGCGCTCCTCAAGCGTCATGAAATCGGCGAGAGCCTGGCAGGGATGCTCAAGGTCACTGAGGGCATTGATCACGGGTACTTTGGAGTAGAGAGCCATCTCAGTAATAGTTTCATGCGCGTAGGTCCGCAGAATGATTACACTCGTCCAGCGTTCAAGATTGCGAGCCATATCGGCTAGCGATTCTCTTTCCCCCAAGGGCGACTGTGTCTGGTCGACAAATATGGCCGATCCCCCTAGCGTGTTGATGGCTGTCTCGAAGGTAAGCCGCGTGCGCAGTGAGGCCTTTTCAAAGAACATCACCATTTGTCTGGCATCCAGCGCCCAGCGGTATTTGTGGGGATGAGCCTTTAGCTCATGAGCCAGGTCTAGAGTAGCGCGGAGCTCCGTCGGGGAGAGATCAGACGTGGAACAAAAGTCGCGACCCTCAAGGGAAACCATCGGATCTGCAGTAGCGCAAAGAGCGATGGCGTGGTGGTCGTCGTTATAAAGTTCTGTTCTTGTGGCCATGTCAGTTCCTTTTTTGGTAAGAGCTCATCGTGGAAGTGGCTTCGGGGGCCGTTGCTTTCTGCTCGGTAAGAATTTCGTCGAGGGCAGCAATTGTAGTGTCTACATCGCCTCTGCCCAGAATGTAGGGTGGCAGGAACCGCAGCACAGTCTCGCTGGTGCGGTTGATCAGGATATGTCGCTGTAGCATCTTTGCCACTACTAGCTTGGCCATGTCCGCCGAATTTAACTCAGCGGCCAGCATCAGTCCCATGCCGCGTATGTCTGTGATTACAGCTTGTCGGCTGGCGAGAGCGCGCAGCGTCTCTTTGAAATAGCCGCCGACGTCATTGATATGAACCAGAAGGTCTTCCTGGCGCATGGCGTCAATGACCGCGATTGCAACCGCGCAGGCCAGCGGACCTCCACCGAATGTTGTGCCGTGCATGCCAGCGTGGATCGCCCGCGCAGCCTCTTCCGAACAGACCATTGCACCCAAGGGGAGCCCACCCGCGAGTGGTTTGGCGAGTGTTGTGATGTCTGGCTGGATGTCGTAGTGCTGGTAAGCGCACCACTTACCAGTCCTTCCCATTCCCGACTGAATTTCGTCGGCGACTAGCAACGAACCCGATTCCTGCGTAAGTTTGCGGGCTGTAGCTAAGAACTCTGGCGAGATCGGGCGAATACCGCCTTCGCCCTGGATCACTTCCACCAGCACTGCACAGACATCGCTGGAAAACTTAGCTTGAAGATCGTCAACGTCGTTGAAGCGAACAAATTCAACTCCGGGGACGACGGGAGCAAAAGGCTCGCGATACTTCTCTTTGTGCGTTGTCGAAACCGAACCAAAAGTACGACCGTGAAAGCTGTTCTCAAGCGCGAGGAACTTGGTGCCGAGGGTATGGCCCTCGCTGCTGCGCAAGCCCGCGTATGCGCGAGCTGTCTTCATCGCAGCTTCCCAGGCCTCTGTCCCGCTATTTGCAAAGAAGACGCGGTCGAGTCCGGTCATCTCCGTCAGTCGCAGTGCGAGCTTTGCCTGGCCCTCGTGGAAATACAAGTTGGAGGTGTGGATAAGCTTGCGGCTCTGCTCAGCAAGAGAATTGACGATCGCCGGATGCCCGTATCCAAGCGCGTTGACCCCTATGCCGCTGAGGAGATCGAGGTATTTGTTGCCTTGTTCGTCAACGAGGTGAACGCCTTCGCCGCCGACAAAAAGTATCGGATTGCGTTCGTAGGTCGACAGCAGCAGCGTTGCTTCTGCCGCGCGGATAGAATCCAGCTTCATCTCCATTTCATCCTTCATGCCACCATCACTTCAGTACCGTATGTAATTCGAGAACTACATAGATCGGGGAGAACCGCCGCCGCCTCAGCAGGTAGGATTCTTACGCGCTTCACGCCGTGGAAGAGCGCTTCACGACAGGCGCTTAGTTTGGGCAGCATTCCGCCGCTTATGACGGAATCCTTCGTCAGTGCTGCAATCTGATCCACGCTGAGCCAGCGCATGATTTCGCCGTCAGCGCCGCGAACGCCCGGTACATCCGTCAGGAATACCAGCGCATCCGCCTGGCAACAAATGGCGCAGGCAGCGGCCATTTCGTCTGCGTTGATGTTGTAATACTCGCCGTCAAATCCGAGCGCCAAACTGGAGAGCACTGGTACGGCATCCAACTTCCAGATTGCGTGCAGCCACCGCGGATCAGATCCGACTATTTCGCCCACGAAGCCGAGATCCTGAGCCGTCCGCTTCTTACGTGCGCGGAAGACCATTCCGTCTCCTCCCGACAGCCCCATTGCAGACTGACCGTGAGCACCGAGCGCCGCGACCAGGGCCTTGTTCACGCTGCCGCCGAGCACCATCAATGCCGTATCGCGCGTCTCCGCATCCGTCACGCGTAGTCCACTAATGAATTCGCTTTTCTTGCCAAGCTGCTTCAACGTTCTGGTCAATTGCACACCACCGCCGTGAACGAGCGCTACCTGATTACCGTCGCGTACCAGATCCGCTATAGCCTGGACGCACTGGTGCAGCAGTACGGGATTTTCGAGGGCCGCTCCTCCGAGTTTGACGACATATTTCATAGGAGCCCCTCGGCCTCATTCCAGCCATACATCAGATTCATGTTCTGGACCGCTTGTCCTGCGGCCCCTTTCAGCAAATTGTCCAGACACGAGACGATGACGCAGCGCCGGCCATTGGGTGAAAGTTGAAAGCCGATATCGCAATAGTTCGTACGCACCGAATATTGAAGCTGTGGTACCTGCGTGCCAAAAGCACGGACCATTGGACTTCGAGCAAAGAATTTGTGATAGCAACGATTCACTTCGGCCGCTGTCTTTGGCTCCCAGAAGCTGACATAGATCGTTGACAGGATTCCGCGCGGAATCGGCAGCAGGTGGGGTGTGAAAATGACCTCGTCACTATCGAGCTCCAGTTGCTCCAGCAATTCGCCTAAATGCCTGTGGGTGAAGATGCCGTATGCGGACAAGTTATCCGCAGCATGCATGAAGTGCGTCTTTGCCGTCGGCGCTTTACCGGCACCCGAAACTCCAGACTTCGCGTCGCAGATAATGCCACGTTCGGTATTCACCCATCCACTTGCAATCAGGGGCTTGAGCGCAAGGATGATTGAAGTTGCATAGCACCCGGGATTGGCGACGAGGCGAGCCTTGGCAATTTTGGCACGATGCAATTCTGGCAAGCCGTACACGCTCTCCATCTGCAGTTCAGCGGCTCTTTCCGGGTCCTCATCGGTGAGCTTATAGACCGCACGATTCTCGGTTTCGGCCAGCCTCCATGCTCCGCTCAGATCAACCACACGAAGACCGCGCTCGATGGCCTGCGGAACCCAACTGCGCGACTGTTCATGCGGAGTAGCGAGAAAGAGCATATCCACACCGCGCTCTTCAAGGATCTGCCAAGTAAACGGCTCCATCTTCAGTTCCGGGGATCCATGGTTGTCTGCAAGCTGGGGAAAGAGGGAGACGAGCGGAACAGAATCGCGACCATCTTCGACACGGCCAGTAAATACGGGCGGCGTTGTCGCAAGGCGTGGATGATGCAGCAGTAGACGGGCTAGTTCCATGCCCGCGTAACCGCTGACTCCCACCACCGCAGTTTGTATCTTCCCGTCCTTCATTAGCCCATCATCCCTTCAAGCCGGCTCCGCAGATGTGTGGCGCACTTATTGTCAGGGCAGATCACCAGGACGGTGTCGTCCCCCGCTATTGTGCCAACCACTTCCGGCCAGGCTTCGTTGTCGATTGCCAGGGCCACTGGTTGTGCGCTTCCATTGGTGGTGTTTAGCACGAGTTGGTTCAGCGCCTGTCTCACTCTCAGTCCAAAGCTGCTCAGAACGCGTTCAATCGAAGGTAGGTCGTCGTCCTCATCGCCGATGTGTCCGTTGGGCAGCGCGTAACCGTCAGGACCTTTATATAAATGCATCTCATGTATATCTCGTGAGAGCGTTGCCTGGGTCACGTCGAATCCGTGGCGCAGCAGTTTGCGGCGCAGTTCATCCTGGCTCGAGATCGACGCCGAGCGAACCACTTCGCGAATCGCATTGTGACGTTCCTGCTTCATCCAGTATCGCGACCGGGCCCGCCGCCCCCCAATGCATAAAGATACATCCCGATGCATAACTATGCAAGCCTGGATGGCGAAAACCAGCGGTCGATTCTTGAAAATTATTAGGGTCAGTTGCCCGCGCTCTCACAGTTCTTCGAGGAGACGGGGCAGCACAGGGAGGGAGCGCTCGACTAGTCGCATAAACTCGACCAACCCAACCCGTGTTGTCTGAATAACGTACACTGCACTTGGCAATGCTGGTGCTGTCACTTAAAGTGGGGTCGGAGTTTTCTTATCGGGTAAGCGAAGTTCACGTTGAAGAATACAGATGAAAAGGCACCTCTGCCCCGTGGCGGAGAGAAATACGATCGTATTCTTGAGGCAGCGATTGAGGTCGTTGCCGAGAAGGGCTTTCAACACGCCCGCGTCGCTGATATTGCCGCGAACGCAGGCGTAGCCGATGGCACCGTGTACCTGTATTTCGATAACAAGAACCATATTTTGCGAGCCGCGATTGATTCGGCGTTCGAGCAGTTTTCGTCCCGCGTGCGGGCGGCGCTGGCCACGACCCATGACCCCATTGAGCAGTTGAAAACTATTGCCCGGATGCATGTGGAGACTCTCGTTGCCAGGCGCAATCTGGCGATCATCCTGCAGACGCAAGTGCGGCAGAGTTCCAAGTTTCTCGAAGAATTCTCGCACCATTCTTTCGTGGACTACATTAACCTTGTCCGCGAGGTAATCCGTGCCGGTCAGGGAGAGGGTTTGATTCGCCCGGAAGTCTCGGATCGCGTTGCGGCCTTGTGCCTGTTTGGAGCCTTGGACGAGATGATCAGCTCGTGGCTCTTTACTGGCAAACCCATCGACCCCGAGCAGACCGCAACTCAGGTCCTCGACATCCTCCTGAAGGGCATTCGAACGCGACCCAGCCATGCTTGATTTGAGAACCCTCAACGATATCTTCTTCAACATTACTTCCAGTCATCGCGAGCGCGCCATGCTCTGGCAAAACGCGAGTGAGGAATGGCAGCCTGTCTCCGCGGCACAACTGTACCAACGGGTGCGTGCTCTGGGGGAGACATTCCTATCATGGGGCATTAATAAGGGCGACCGCATCGCACTTCTGGCAGAGAATCGCTGGGAGTGGGCAGTTACAGATTTTGCTGCTCTCGCTATTGGAGCTGTGGACGTACCGATCTACCCAACGCTTACCGCGGAGCAGATTGCGGTTTTGCTGGCGGATTCGGGTTGCCGCATCGCTGTGGTCTCTACGCGTAAGCAGTACGAAAAAGTGGAGTCCATTCTGCATCAAACGCAGGTTGAGCACATCGTGCTGATGGATGAAGAAGGCACACCGGATGCGGTGCTATTCTCCTCTCTCCTCAAGGATGCGGATGCCCGAGGCAAAGAGCGCGACCCAGTATTCGACAGGCGTGCTTACGAGGTTCAGCCCGGTGACCTGGCAACAATCATTTACACGTCCGGCACGACGGACGAACCCAAGGGTGTAATGCTGACGCACGGCAACATAGCGTCGAATGTAAGTCACTCGACTGACGAGTTTGGATTTGACGAACTCGACTCGTGGATATCGTTTCTGCCGTTGTCGCACATCACGGCCCGCCATCTCGACTACGCGCTCGCCTGCCACGGAGCGACCGTCGCTTACTGTTCAAATTTTGAAAGACTGCCGTCCGCGTTGACGACAATCAGGCCAACAGTCTTTGTAGCAGTGCCGCGGGTGTACGAGAAGATTCGGCAGGAGGTAGAGCGGCGTGCATCGCTATCGCCTGCCAAGTCGCGCCTTCTAGCCTGGGCTCTGTCGGTCGGCAAGCACCATCGCGATTCAGTACTGAAGGGGGAAATATCGAAATCGCCGGTGTGGAAACTCGCTAACAAGCTTATTTTCAGCAAAGTGCGGCAGGCCTTTGGCGGGCAAGTTAAGTATTACGTCTCCGGAGGTGCGCCCCTGGGACTGGATACGGCAAAGTGGTTCGCCGATGTGGGCATTCGGATTCTGGAAGGGTATGGTTTGACGGAGACGTCTCCGCTGATCGCGGTCAATACGCCTGGCTCCTATCGCATCGGTTCTGTGGGCAAAACAGTGCCCAATGTGGAGTGCCGTATTGCCGGAGACGGGGAACTGATGGTGCGCGGTCCGGCAGTCTTTCAGGGCTATTGGCAAAAGCTTGCCGCTACCTCCGAAGCCTTCGACGAGGATCACTGGTTTCAGACCGGAGACATCGCGCGCTTTGACGAGGATGGATTCTTGTATGTGACTGATCGTAAGAAAGAATTGTTGAAGACCTCGGGCGGAAAGCTGATTGCTCCACAGCCCATCGAGAACAAGCTGAAAGCGAACATGCTGGTGGCGCAAGCGGCGCTAGTTGGAGACCGCCACAAATTTGCCAGTGTGCTGCTGTCGCCAAACTTTTCGGTGTTGGAAGAGTGGGCCAATGCTCACGGGATCGAGGCGCAGACGCGTCGGCAGCTAGTGTCGCACCCGAAAGTGGTGGAGCTGTACCAGGCGATTGTGAACCATGTGAATTCGTCGCTGGCGAATTTTGAGACCCTGAAGCGATTTCTGGTTGTTCCCGACGAGTGGTCGATCGACAGCGGAGAATTGACGCCCAGCCTCAAACTGAAGCGACGCGTCCTTATTGATCGCTACGTAAGTGAGATCGCGGAGTTCTATGCGGACGAAGCGGTGTCGCACGGCTAGTTTTTCCGTCCGCACCCGGAAGCGCCTGACGGATACACTACCCGTCTGGTCCCCGGGGATTGGCGTTCATAGCGAGCCTTTACCGCAAATTCACCCAGTCTTTAGGTAGTTAGCCGATCATGGCTGATGGGCTTGATTCGCCAAGCGGAAAGCTCCTGCAGCTGATCGGCGCCGCCCTCAAACTTGACCAGCACATCCGTGGCTTTTTCGCCTTCCAGGTAGATTCGCCGCGTGCAGGCAATCCGGTCATTTATGAATACCTCGATTACGGAGCCATCGAGAAAGAGCCGAATATCTAATTTCCCATCGGAGATCTTGCCGACAATCGGCTTGTTGTCGATCTTAAGTGTTGTCTCACCGCCTTCGGGTTGATAGCTCACGCTGAAGAATGCGCCGGGCGCCTGCGCCTGAGATGTCAGCGATAGGCGTACGGGTCCTGCCGCTTTCTTGGTCAAGCAATGCACTTCGCCCGAGTAATTCGAAATCCTCAAGTCGTCGAGCGTTCCTACGGCCGTGTGTGCGTTAGTCTGTGGCCCACGCAGTGCCCGCACCCGCGGATCGACGCGCATTTCCAGTTCGCCCTCACCACTAAGGGTCAGCACCCGAGGCAAGGACATAACGCCGGCCCATCCAGCGCGTTTGTAGTCCGCCAGCGGGCGAGTTTCGGGAATCCATCCCCAAAGAATGCGGTTGCCCTCATGGTCCAGCATGCTCTTCGGCGCGTAGTAGGCACCATCGTCTAAGAGCCCTTGTTTCTCGCGGTGGAAGACCATCTCTTTGCGGTCTAGTTCGCCGCTCTGCCAGTACACCTTGCGTTCGGTTGAGTAGAGCAGCACATATTTTTTCCCCAGCGGGAAGAAGTCCGGACATTCCCATTGCTCGCCGGAATCCACAGGATCGGCGGTTGGCTTGCCGTTCCACGTGCCCGATGCGAGAGGATGCAGGTACTCCCACTCGCGGAGATCCGTGGAGCGGTAAAGCAGAACGGCTCCGCCGCGTTTCTTGATGCCCGACCCGACGCCCATGTACCAGGTGTCCCCCTCGCGCCAGGGGCAGGGATCGCGAAAGCCCGTTACATTCAGCCCTGGGGGAGGAGCGGAAATCACGGGTTTGGCGGCTTTCTCCCAGATGCCTAGCAGGGGATCGCGGGAGGTAGCCAGACACTGCACCTCGGGATTGACTCCGGTATAGAGCATCGTGGGCACGCCCTTTTCGACAACTATGCTTCCGGTAAAACAGCCGTCCTTATCGGGGCCGCCGGGCGTCGGTGCTAAAGCGACGGGTAAGTGCCGCCAATGAACCATGTCGTCGCTGATGGCGTGATCCCAATGCATATCACCCCAAAAAGCGCCATTGGGGTTGTACTGGAAGAAGAGGTGGTACTTCCCACGCCAGTAGATGGGTCCATTCGGATCGTTCATCCAATTCGCAGCAGGCAACAGGTGGTACTGCGGCCGCTGTGGGTCGAGCGCGAGTCGCGACTGCGCGGCGCCTACCGCGAGCCTCAAGCCTAAGTGGTGGGCAAAGGGAAGCGCGGTCAGGCCATAAAGGACGCGGCGGCGTGTGATGTTCATTTTGTAGAACTCCTTGCGAGAGGCCATTGTAGGAGGAGGAGGGCGCTGCCGACAATTATTGGCCGGCGCGCGACGCAAGTTTGTCGAAGAACGCGACTGACTGCGCGTCAATCTGCATCGACTTCGCGCGCTATTGGATTCTGGCGCGGATTTCTGATGCGGATTGAAACCCATGCCGGAGGCCAGTATCATTGCAACAAGGAACCAAACTTCTGTGCTTGCTCACAAGAACCGCGCGATCATCGCGCCTTTGAGGGAGGAGTGCATACCAGAAACGAATGAACTGCAACGCTGTCTAGCCTGACGGTAAACCCAGGCCTAATTTCTTTTTGGAGGAGATTGCAATGCGTATTGGCATGTTAACGGGCGGCGGAGATTGCCCTGGTCTGAATGCGGTGATCGCTGCCGCTGTCAAAAAAGGCATTCAACACCACGCTGATGAGTTCGTCGGTTTTCTCGAGGGCTGGCGCGGAGTTCTGGAAAACAAGACCATGCCCCTGACGCTCGCGGCGGTGGACGGCATAATCCTCACTGGCGGAACTATCCTCCACTCTTCGCGCACCAATGTACGCAAGATCGAAGGTGGCATCCAAAAGTGCGTAGAGACGCTGAAGGCCAACAAAATTGATGCCATTATCGCTCTTGGCGGGGATGACACACAGTCGGTTACGCAGGCTCTGATTGAAGCTGGTGTTCCCGGCATCGGCGTGCCCAAGACTATTGACAATGATCTGTTTGGTACTGACGCCTGCTTTGGCTTTGACACCGCAGTGATGATTGCCACCGAGGCCATCGGCCGCCTGCACACAACCGCAGATGCCCACAACCGCGTCATCGTCTGCGAGGTGATGGGGCGCGATGCAGGCTGGATCGCCCTGACTGCTGGCGTTGCAGGAAACGCACATGTCGTCCTCGTTCCTGAAAGGCCAATCGATCTCGACCATGTCTGCGCTCTGCTGAAGTACAACTACGACCATGGCAAGCACTATGGCATCGTCGTCGTCGCAGAAGGCGCCAAGTTGCCGGAGGGCCAAGTTATCAAAGGTTCCAAGCTCGACTCGTTTGGACACGCCATGCTCAGCGGTATCGCCGAGATCCTGGCACAGAAGATCGAAGAAAAGACCGGTTACGAGACTCGCTCGGTAAACCTTGGGCACACACAGCGTGGCGGAACGCCCACGGCCTACGACCGCATGTTAGCTACCCGCTACGGGCTCGCTGCCATCGATCTGGTTCACAAGGGCGAGTTCGGGCGCATGGTGGTTTTGAAGGGCACGGAAATAAAGAGTATTACTATTGCCGAAGCCGTTTCGCAGAATCGCAGGCTGGACGACAGCTTTCTCGAGATCCTCAAGGGACTTCAGCCAACGGTTTAGAATATCGTCGTAAAGTACTGCAATAACAAAGGAAGGCCAGCAAATGCAGGCCTTCCTTTGTTAAGTAAGGTTCTCACACCGACGCAGCCCTGAAGCAGTAGACAAAGTGGAGCAAAGCGGGAGAAAAGCCGACTCTTTCCGTCGGGAAACAGGAATTTCTTGAAATATATGGGTGAAACAGGATATATACAAGGTCCGGGTGCGCGTCCGCGCCCGCGCCCTTGAATCGCTGAGGAGCTTCCGATGAGAACGTCAGCCATGAGAATGCTGGAAGTACGTGAGGTCATGGATATCCGCCAGGCATCCCACTACCTCGGCATCAGCTCCGATACGCTCTATAAGTACGCCTCCGAAGGGTTCGTACCGGCCTTTAAACTGGGCAATCGCTGGCGTTTCAAAAAGTCGCGCCTCGATGATTGGATGGATCAGCAGTCCTCTGCATCGCTGGTCCAGCAGCATCCGCGGGAGGTTGCGCACCCTCGTCAGAAGAAGCCGGTGCGCGCCGCAGGACAATAAACCGCAGTTCCGCAAGAATCTGTCAGCCCCGTTGCCGCGTGATCCTGATATATCTAAGTGCAACATGAATCACGCAAAACGTCTGCGCACCCTTCGCCGGCATATGGCCGCTGCCGGGATTGAATCCCTGCTCGTCACCCATCTTGCGGATGTTCGGTACCTCTGCGGTTTTGGGGGCTCGAACGCAGCGCTGGCGATTGGTCGTGAGCGTGCCTCGCTGTTTACGGATGGCCGATACACAGTTCAAGCGAAACAAGAGACTTCCGGAGCAAAAGTCGTCATCGCAGAGAAGTCGGCGCTTCGCGAGGCGTGTGCATTTCTGGCAACGAGCGGTGTCGCTCACATTGTATTTGACCCTTCGAGCACGACGGTTGCGGATCTCGAAGTCATGCGCGCCGCCATCCCGTCCAACCAACGCCGGGGTTTCTTCCGGCCCTCCCCCACGTCACTGGTGGCAGATCTGCGCATGGTCAAGGATGCGGAGGAACTGGTGCGGATGGAAGAGGCCGCGCTTCTGGGCTGCAGATTATTTGAAGAGCTTCTGCCGAAGATCGCGAGTGGCGTGCAGGAAACGACCATTGCGGCGGAGCTGGAATATGCAGCGCGCCGGAATGGAGCGGAGGGAATGTCCTTTGCCACCATCGTCGCTTCAGGACCACGAGCAGCGTTGCCGCACGGCCACGCCACCTCAGCGGCAGTGCCCCGCAGCGGCTTCGTGGTGCTGGATTTCGGTGTTATCCTCAGTGGTTATTGCTCTGACATGACGCGCACGGTTTTCATTGGGAAAGCCAGCGATGCTGAGCGCTTCGCGTATGATTCTGTGCGGGATGCGCAACAGGCTGCGGTCGATGCTGTAATTCCTGGCGTGTCCGGTGGCGAGGTGGATGAGGCGGCCAGGAGCGTGCTCCGTGAGGCAGGACTGGCACAGTATTTCACGCACTCTACAGGGCACGGAGTGGGCATTGAAATTCACGAAGCACCGCGCGTTGCGGCGGCTCAAACGCAGGTTTTGACGCCCGGGATGGTAATTACCATTGAACCCGGTATCTATGTTGCGGGAAGGTTTGGCATTCGCATCGAGGATATGGTGGTAGTGACGGACCAGGCTGGAAGGGTGATAACTCCCGCCAGCAAGGCGCTGATTGAACTTTGACCTTATCTTCAAGAGCGATGTAAGGAATAAGACGAGCAGGGGACGCAAGGACGAGATCCATAATGAATCCTGAAGACTTGAAAGAACTCAAGGAACTCATCGAGTTCCTGAAAGACAACCAGATCGGCGAGTTCGACCTGGACCGAGGCGACCTGAAGGTGCGCATCAAGTTCGCGCACGAGAGTACGTCTGCGGCAGATTTGGCGGGACTATCACGGATGCTGAATGCGACGCCGGCCAACTCCCTGGTTTTGCAGCCAGTAGTTTCGCCAGCGCCCTCGACAACGGCAGCCGCTCCTGCCACTGCAGAGGCGGTGGCTGCGCCGGTGGACGAGAACGCCTGTCTTCACATAGTTAAGTCACCGATCGTTGGCACATTTTACGAATCTCCATCTACGGGCATGCAGGCCTTCGTCAAAGAAGGCGATCAGGTGGAAAATGGCCAGGTCCTCTGCATTGTGGAAGCGATGAAGTTGATGAACGAAATTGAGTCAGATGCGGCAGGCGAGATTGTGAAGCGCCTAGTAGCCACCGGCCAGCCGGTGGAGTATGGCCAACCTCTTTTCGCACTGCGGTTACGGTAACCATGTTTCGGAAAGTTCTCGTTGCCAATCGTGGCGAAATTGCGCTTCGCGTTATTAGTGCCTGCAAAGAGCTGGGCATTCGCACGGTCGCCGTTTACAGTGAGGCGGACCGTAACTCTTTGCACGTTCGTTTTGCGGATGAGGCCATCTGCATTGGCCCCTCGCGAGCGTCTGAAAGTTACCTGAACGTTCCCGCAGTTATCAGCGCGGCGGAGATCGCCGACGTCGATGCCATTCACCCCGGCTACGGCCTGTTGAGCGAGAACGCAAATTTCGCCGAAGTCTGCCGTGCGTCGAATATCAAGTTCATTGGACCGCCGCCTGAAGTGACCCGTCTGATGGGCGAAAAGGATAGGGCACGGCAGGCGATGAGGCGCGCCAAGGTGCCGATTTTGCCTGGCTCTGACGGCATCCTCCAGTCAGAGGGTGAGGCGATGGAGTGGGCGCGGACAGTGGGTTATCCCATCATCCTCAAAGCGGCGGCAGGCGGCGGCGGCCGCGGCATGCGCATCGTCCGTTCCAACGACGAACTGCCCGCCCTGTTTCAGGCTGCGCATACCGAGGCAGCAAATGCGTTCGGGAACGGCGACCTCTACCTGGAGAAGTTCATCGAGCGACCGCGCCACATTGAATTTCAAGTGCTGGCCGATGAGCACGGCAACATTTTATCGTTGGGCGAGCGGGAGTGCTCGATTCAACGCCGCCACCAGAAGCTGATCGAAGAGGCGCCTTCGCTGCAGGTCAATACAAAACTGCGCGAAGAGATCGGAAAGACGCTCCGCCGCAGTCTGGCCAATATCGGCTACCAGAACGCGGGAACAGTAGAATTCCTGATGGATGAAGACGGCAGTCTGCACTTTATCGAGATGAACACCCGCATCCAGGTCGAGCACCCGGTAACGGAATTTATTACGGGAGTGGATCTGGTAAAGGCGCAGCTACGCATCGCCGCGGGCGAAAAGCTAAGCAGCATTATTCCCGATCCCATCGTCCTACGCGGCCACTCCATCGAGTGCCGCATCAACGCCGAACACCCTGAGAAGTTCACTCCCTCCGCAGGCAAGATCACCGCCTACAACCTTCCCGGCGGCAACGGAGTTCGCGTCGATACAGCCCAGTATGCCGAAGGCGTCGTGCCCCCGTATTACGACTCGCTTATCGCCAAGCTCATCACCTACGGCAAGGATCGCCCGGAGGCGATGGCCCGGATGTCGCGGGCGCTCGAGATGTTCGTGGTTGAGGGAATTCATACCTCCATCCCGCTGCACCGCCGAATCCTGCAAGATGAAGATTTCAAGGCCGGGCGTTTCGACACCAAGTTCATGGAACGCTTTTTTGAGCGCGAAAAGGAACGGGGACAAGCCGCATCTCAATAAGCCGGGCTTGCCACATTCCCTCATCTGCACTTGCAGTTGAGCAGCCAAGACAGGAACTGCTTTCTCTCCCTTGAGCATTGTCAGAGCGGCAACGAGCATTCCAACTATGCCAACTAGCTGGCACGCTTCGAATGGCACCGCCGTTGAGGTGTGGCAGGGACCGAAGGACATCCACACACGATGGCACTGAAGATCAGCCCGGGACACCTCCAATACCTACGTCAACACGGCGAAGAGACCTATCCGCACGAGTGCTGCGGAGTGCTCGTGGGCGCGGCTCGCGCTGGTGGATCAAGGACCGTGCTCCAGGTTATACGGTGTGCAAACACACGCACCGACTCGCCCCATAATCGCTACGATATCGATCCCCGCGAACTCATTCGCATTCAGCGCGAATCGCAGCAGGCGGGTCAAGTCATCGTGGGCTTTTATCACTCCCACCCCGACCACCCTGCGCAATGGTCGCTAACCGATCTGGCCGAGGCCCATTGGATCGACTGTTCGTACGTCATCACCAGCATCGAAAAGGGAAAGGCCATTCTTACCAACTCATTTCTGTTGCTCGGCGAAGAAGACACAAAGCATTTTGAAGAAGAAGAAGTTCTTGTGGAGACCGCAAACCACTCAGCCAAATCAAAGGAAGGGACCAAAGATGGATCCCATGAGGATAACAACGATGTCTAGCTATCCATGAAATAAATCTGGCAAAGGAAGTGACGCCGACACTCCCACCATCGTTCCTTCTTTTGTGTATAGACGCGGGGAAAATTAGCTTACAAGCGTTCGCTGGTGTATCCGGAGACTGACCATGTCTACCCCTATAACAACTCACGACGAAGCCAAACTCAACAACGAAGAGATCCTGCGCTATTCCCGTCACCTCATCATGCCCGAGGTTGGCATGGTTGGACAGCGAAAGCTGAAGGCTGCCCGCGTTCTCTGCGTCGGCGCTGGCGGACTCGGTTCGCCGCTGATTCTCTACCTTGCTGCAGCCGGGGTGGGAACCATCGGGCTGGTCGACTTCGACGTCGTGGATTACAGCAACCTGCAACGCCAGATCATCCACACCATGAGGGACGTGGGACGACACAAGATAGATTCAGCCGCAGAGAAAATTGCCGCAATCAATCCATTTGTGAACACTGTCCGCTTTGAGACCAAGCTCACCAGCGCAAATGCTCTCGAGATCTTCAGGGATTTCGATATCATTGCTGACGGCACCGACAACTTCGCCACCCGCTATCTGGTCAACGATGCCTGTGTACTTTCAGGCAAGCCCAACGTTTATGCTTCCATATTTCGCTTCGAGGGTCAGGCCACTATATTCGCCACTGAGAGCGGACCATGTTACCGCTGCCTGTACCCGGAGCCTCCACCACCCGGATTAGTTCCTTCGTGTGCCGAAGGCGGGGTACTGGGCGTGCTGCCAGGGATCTTAGGCACCATCCAGGCCACTGAGGTTATCAAGCTGATCCTGGGTACGGGTGAGCCGTTGATCGGGCGATTGCTGCTGGTAGATGCCCTGGCCGCGCGGTTCCGCGAACTGCGTGTGCGCAAGAATCCTGATTGTCCAGCTTGTGGTGTCAATCCTACGGTTCGGAAACTGATCGACTACGACCAATTCTGCGGGATAAGAGGAGAAGAAGCCGCCGCGACAGCGGGCATTCCTGAAATACAACCCGAAGAACTTAAGCGCAGACTCGATGCCGGTGAAGATATTTTCGTGCTAGACGTTCGCGAGCCCCACGAGTACCAGATCTGCAATCTGAACGGTTACCTGATCCCGATTGGCGACCTGCCCAAGCGTGTCCACGAATTGGACTCCAGCCGGGCGATTGTCATTCACTGCAAGAGCGGTACTCGGAGCGCCAAGGCTGTGGAGTTTCTCCACCAGGCAGGCTTCCAGCAGGTCACGAATCTCGCCGGAGGCATCATGCGCTGGTCGGAAAAAGTAGACCCTACCGTCCCCAGGTATTAGCCATTGCGAGCACATAGTGCAGAGAATGCGAGGGCCAGCGCACGCTGGATATGGTTAAAAGGGCTCGGCAGCGTTGAGATGTGGAGCACGGGATGGGGGTCGAACCCATGTATACCGGCTTTGCAGGCCGGCGCGTTAAGCCACTTCGCCACCCGTGCTCATGGTTAAAGTAACGATTGAGATATTTATAGCAAACTATAACAAAATATGGCCGCTCCTTCAGCCTTTCCACTCCCGCAATCTGCCTGGACTCGCCTTTGGCCCATTGGTCGAGATGATGAGGTTAAGTCAAGTTCTGCCAGAAAACAAATGAATTCGAATAGCTCCATTGATGACTTGGGACGCGGCCGTTCGATGAATCTTGATTCGAATCACCTGAGCCACGCTTGTGAGCCACACCCTAGTGTTCTCCGTCGGAATGTGCCCTCCAAAACGACTACGACACGTGAGGCCGGGTGACATAGGATAGTGCTGAGTTGGATTGCTCCCCGGACGGAAGGGTAAAACATGCGACGAGCAATGCGAGTCGGAGTTGTGGTCTTTGGAGTTTGTTGCTTCACTTCAATGCTGGCGGCACAAGTCGCGCAGCACGTCGATCCGCTGCTCGGAGTGGATGGAGGAGGTAATACTTTTCCAGGACCGACAACTCCTTTCGGAATGGCCAAGCCGGGTCCGGATATGGACGTAGGGGTGGATGACGCCAATGCCGGATGGGCGGCGAAAGGAGAGATTCGTGGCTTCAGCCAGACCCACGTGAGTGGTACGGGGGGTGGGGTGAAATATGGCAACATACTGGTGCAGCCAACGACGGGTGCTCCGGTCACGAATGGGTATGGCTCGCCGCGAGAGAAAGAGCAAGGAGCTATCGGGTTTTATAAAGTCACGTTGCAGAGATATCCGATCGACGTCGAAATCACGGCTGCTCGGCGCACAGCGTTCTATCGGTTTACCTATCCCGATGCGCGCCAAGCCAACATCCTTTTTGACGCGGGACACTACCTCAAGTCGGGTTCCAAGGCTGGGGAAGGTCAGTCCCTCACTGCTTCCCAGATCACAGTTTTGTCGCCGACCGAAGTCACCGGATCAAGCAGTGTAACTGGGGGCTGGAATAAACAACCCACTTCATACACCGTTTACTTCTACGCGAAGACCGACATGCCGGCGCAGTCCTGGGGCACATGGCGAGACCATGATATGCATCCAGGCGCAAGGCACGCCGAGGCCGGCGCCAACGCAGGAACAGGCGCATGGCTTACCTTCCCGACTAAACAGGGAGAGCAGGTGCGGTTGAAGGTTGGGATATCGTTTGTCAACCCCGAGCAGGCCAAGAGCAACGCCACATCGGAGATTGCGGGCTTCGATTTTGACGCGACCCGGGCGGCTTCCGCCGCGGAGTGGGATAAAGCGCTGGGTGCTATCGAACTGAAGGGGGAGACACCAGAGCAGGCTCAGATGTTCTACACCGCTCTCTACCACGCGATGCTGATGCCCACGGACAGAACCGGCGAGAACCCTTTGTGGCAATCGAAGGAGCCGTACTACGACGACTACTATGCGATCTGGGATACTTTCCGCACGTCCAGCCCCTTATTGACGCTGATTGCGCCGGAGAGAGAGACGAAAATTGTGCGGGCTCTGGTCGATCTCTATCGAAACGAGGGCTGGTTGCCGGATGCGCGGAGCGGCAATTATAACGGGCGCACACAGGGTGGCAGCAACGCAGAGTTCGTGCTGACAGACGCGTATGTAAAAGGGCTCAAGGGTATCGACTGGAATACCGCGTATGCGGCTGAAGTGAAAGATGCCGAGGTCTCTCCAAAAGATCAGTTCAAAGAGGGACGCGGGGGACTCGCCGGATGGCATGACGCGGGTTATGTAACCGTCGAGGACGTGGATCGCCCCGGCTCAAAACAGATGGAATATGCAGCGAATGACTTCGAGATTGCGCTGCTTGCCAAGGGGATGGGAAAGACGTCGGAATACGAGAAATATCTGAGGCATTCGGGAAACTGGGAGAACTTATGGGATTCCAACCTTGATGATAGCGGGTTCAGGGGGTTTATCCGGCCGCGACACCGCGATGGTAGTTGGCTGACGCCTTTCACGACCATCGAGGACTGTAGCTGGGGCGGCAAAACATTTTACGAAGGTAACTCCTGGACCTATTCCTTGTTTGTGCCGCAGAACGTGGCGCGGCTCATCGAGAAATCTGGTGGGCCACAGAGATTCGTGGAGAGACTGGATGCATTCTTCAATGTGCCAGGTCGATACGACGTAGGCAACGAACCTGGATTCCTCAGCCCGTATCTTTACATTTGGGCGGGACGGCACGATAAAACCGCGTCGCGAGTGCGGGAAATTATGGCGGCGAACTTCCATGCAGGGCGCAAGGGCTTGCCGGGAAATGATGATTCGGGCGCAATGTCGTCGTGGTACGCGTTCGGGCAAATGGGTATTTTCCCCAACGCGGGACAGGATGTTTACCTGATCGGAAGTCCGGGGCTTCCGCAGACAGTGCTGCATCTGGCAGACAGCAGGACCTTCGTCATTGAAGCAAAGAATGTCTCTGCAGGAAACAAATACGTAACCGCAGCTGAACTGAATGGCAAGCCCCTGAATCGAGCGTGGCTGCGTCACTCGGAGATTGTAAACGGCGGCCGACTGGTGCTTACGATGGAGCAAGAGCCAGGTTTGTGGCCAACGGGCGATGTGCCACCGTCGACGCCATCCACTCGCTAGCGCAGAAGCAGGGATAGTGTGATGTATCCAGCGTAAGCGATGTAGGTATTTTCTTGATGAAAATGCCTGCAGAGATCTGTGGCTCACCTTACAGTAACCCTACTTCTGCGCTAGTCTTTTGTTAGATCTCAACCGGTATGTTTGCGGCCCCGCTGGTGCCAAACACTTGCCGGTAGCGTTCGATCTCCGCCGGGGCCCCCGTAGACTTGGCGTAGTTGTCGGAGAGTTTTACTGCCGGTCGCCCATCTGCTGCGGTCAGCTTGCAGATCAGGCTGATTGGTTCGAACTCGTTTCTGCCGTCGGGATCACAGCCGCGAAAATCATTGGTGAGCAAAGTGCCCCAGCCGGCACTGAAGCGTATCCTACGTCCGGGCGACCACTTGGCGGGGTCGTCAAAATCGGCGGCTGACCGGAAATCTTTCGGCGTCACACCCTGCTGAAGAGTTCCGGAAAAATAGGCGTGCAGCCCAAGTATCGCATCCACATCGAGTGCGTCTGAGGCGATGATGAGCTTGTCCCGCGGTTCCCGGCCGTGCTGCCGAAGCCACCGTATATATTCATCGCCAGCGATGTACGGATCTTTGCTATCAATGCGCTGCCCCGTCCAATCTGCAGTCCATTCGGGGGCATCCTGAAGAAATTGGGTTGTGCCAAAAGTATCGGGCAGCATGATCAGCAGCTCACCCTGATAGGTGTTTTGCCACAACTCCAGCACGCGGTATTGAGATGCTTTGAGCGCCTGGTCATCGGCAGCCAATGCGGCCAGCGCCATTGGAATCTCGTGCGCATTGGTGCCGATCGCCTCCATGTCATGCTTGTAGGCCAGGTAAGTATTCGAAGTTCCAGAGAAGCTTTCGCCGAGCGCTCTGCGGCAAACATTTACGGCATACTCCTGCCATAGAAAACTATGCCGCCTCCGCGTGCCGAAGTCAGCAACCTTAAGGCCCGGAACCCCTCGCAATCGCTCCATCTTCTCCCACAGTCTCGTCTTGGCGCGCGCATAAAACACATCCAGCGCGATTTCGGTCATCCCTTTGAAGCCGGCCCTGGTCCTCAACTCGCCCAGAATGGAGAGGCCATATATCTCCCACATCGTTGTATCGGTCCAGAGTCCTTCAAATTTCAAGCAAAACTGCCCGTCCTGGATCGAAACCTCATATTCCGACAAGCGAAACCCATGTTCCAGCCACGCCAGAAATGCAGGCTCGAAGATGCCCCTGCGACCGTAGAAGGTGTTTCCCGCGAGCCAGATCAACTCGGATTTGCGGAACCGCAATCGGCGCACCTGCTCCAGCTGGGCTACCAGTTCCTCGCGCGGAATGCGATCTGCCAGCCTGACTTCAGAGCTGCGATTGATCAGCTCGAAGGTTGCGTTTGTTCGGGGAAAATGTTTCCAGATAAACTGCAGCATGAGCAGTTTGTAAAAATCCGTATCGAGCAAAGAGCGAGTGACCGGGTCCAGATTCCAATTGTGGTTATGCGCTCTCTCGGCAAAGTTCACGATCACCGTGGAAATCCTCAATACCATACTGCTACAGGGAGCGCTGTTCGCGCGAGTGGGGGAGGACGAATCGCATTGGGTAATTGTGCTAGTACATCCAGCTACAATCGCGATTGAAATCCGTCGTCTCTGAACGCTGCCATTTGCCAGCCCTTTTCTCGACAGCAAAGACTCCTCCGCTGCCGCAATGCACACCACAGCTTTTGGCCACCGACACTAGCGCCCGCGTATGTGCGGAGTCGAAGCCTGGCACTCCCAGCAGTCGCAGGTGCCTGAGTTGACGGTATTTTTCGCATTGTGAGGCGTCGCTCCAGTGCGTGAGGAGGCAATGCTGTGCCAGGGATACCTCGGATTTTGATAGCAATTGATATCCCTCGGGAATCGAGAACTTCTTTTCCCAGCGGTGGCTCTGCCGATTGGCGGCAACAAAGGCATCGAGCATCAGGTGCTCAGTAGCCGTCGCTGGCCTCAGGCAACTCCCGTCCACCTGCGGAATATCCGTCTGAGAATCTTCCGCGAAAGCGAGCGGTTCGTCCATTGGGGTCTGGTACAGAGCCGAATACACATCGTAAGACTCGGCCGGGACTTCGCTTCCTCCTGGCTGGTTTAAAGGCATCGTGACCGAAAGATCCGTGGTCGGTTTGGTCTCAGGAGACTTTGTGCGTCGTAGAGAGTTGAAGCGCACCCACAGCAGCGCGAACGCGATTACCAGCAGGAACAACCGCAATCCCAGACGCCAGGAGAAGCGCATTTTCAATACTCCATGCTCAAAATATAGCGTGACAACACGAGCGCTGATTGGCTACTAGCGTAAGTGAGCAGAGCGATCGCGTTGCTCCACGCGAGGCAAGTTGACTAGTGAAAGTGAGTAGTAGTGGCTTGGGGGGTAACCCGCAGCTGCTCAGTAACCTCCTTGCCAGATCTATGCAAGCATACTCAGCACCCATCGGAAGAGGCAAAGTCTCTTGAGATTGCATTGACGATGCGGCGCTGTCTTGTCTGCCTACCGTGTCCCCACTGGCTCCGGTCCACCCTGTCGTTTTATCGAGTCTCAGGGTTGACGGCTTCCGACCGGGATAGCATGATGGGCCACATGAAAGTACTCACAAATGAGATGCGGGGCTGCCGCAAGGGTCCTGAAGCATGGTTTACCGGCACCGTGTGGATAGACGAGATTGCGACCGGAGAAACGCCTTCAAGGCTTAAGGTGAACCGAGTTTCGTTCGAGCCGGGCGCGCGCACAGCGTGGCATACCCATCCGGTCGGACAAGCGCTTCATGTCGTGTCAGGCATTGGCAGAGTGCAGCTCAAAGGTCATCCTGTGCAAGAGATTCGTCCCGGCGATACGGTTTGGATCGGTGCGGGGGAAGTGCATTGGCACGGCGCATCTCCCAGATACACGATGATCCATTTAGGCATGCAGGAGAGTGACGAACACGGAACCGATGTGGTCTGGCTGCAGCACGTCACGGACGAAGAGTACCTGCCTCCCGCTTAACCTCTGCTTGTTGGTAAAAGGGCATGTCCAAGGCGCGTTTGCGCTACACTTGGGCGAGCCGCGAAGCATAACTTTTTGTAAGCGGCTATGAGAGCGAAATTGTGACAAAGTGATCCGTGGGAGCGAGGGATTGCCAGCCAATGCGCATCGACGTACATTTCTGTTAGTCCGAGAGCGTTTCACTACTCAATTAATCCCCATTCAACTGATTCCCTGGAAAACTCATAGTTATGGACGTTCTTAAAAAACTTTTTGAGCAGCATTTTCACTTGCCGGTCGAGCAGGTGGACTCGCTTCAGGGTCAACTGGGCGGTTCCGGACGAAAAATCGTCCGACTTAACAGCCAAACATTCAGTGCCATCGGCATTCTGTATGACGTACGGGAAGAAAACGTCGCGTTCCTGGAATTTTCAAGGCATTTTCGTCGGCATGGCTTGCCGGTACCCGAGATTTACGCTGAAGACTTGAGCAGTGGAGCGTATGTCGAAGAAGACCTGGGCCAGACTACTCTGTTCGAATTTCTGGCGCACAATCGTGCGGATCACATCCTCGCTCCCGAAGCTGTCGATGCCTATCGTAAAGTTGTAGCGATGTTGCCACGCTTCCAGGTTGAAGCCGGTCGCGATCTAAATTACAAGTTTTGCTATCCGCGCGCCAGCTTCGACCGCCAGTCCATCGCCTGGGATTTAAATTATTTCAAGTACTACTTTCTCAGGCTTGCGGGCATCGCCTTCAACGAGCAGGCGCTGGAAAATGATTTTAGCCGCCTCACTAAGTTCCTACTAAGCGCCGACCGCGACTACTTTCTTTATCGGGATTTCCAATCGCGCAATGTCATGTTGCGCGACGGACACCCATTTTTTTTGGATTATCAAGGTGGCCGTCGAGGCGCTCTTCAGTACGACATTGCTTCTTTGCTGTACGACGCCAAGGCCGATTTATCACCCGAGCTACGCCACCAGTTACTTGATCACTACCTCGACATCCTATCTGGTTACATCGAGCTTGATCGGCAGAGGTTCATGCGGTATTACTACGCCTACGTCTATGTCCGAATCATGCAGGCGTTCGGTGCTTATGGCTTTCGTGGCTTTTATGAGCGCAAAGCTCATTTCTTGCAGAGTGTTCCGTATGCGCTGAAGAATTTACGATGGTTGCTTCACAACGTCGAGTTGCCGGTCCCGCTGTCGACACTGATGGATGCCTTTCATGGAATGTTAGCCTCGGAGCAATTGCAGGGCCTGGCTCTGGCTCCAGGTCAATTCACGGTACGGATTTTCAGTTTCTCATTTCACAAGGGCCAGCCGAAGGATGAATCCGGGCATGGCGGAGGCTTCGTCTTCGATGCTCGGAGTCTTCCCAATCCAGGTCGCGAGGAGCGCTTTAAAGCGCTGACGGGTAGAGACGCGGCCGTGGTCGAGTATCTCAATGTGCAAGAGAGTGTCGGCCAGTATCTCGACCACGCGTTGTCGCTTGTAGATGCCAGCGTCAGCAATTATCAAAGCCGCGGATTCAAGAACCTGATGGTATCGTTCGGTTGTACCGGAGGCCAGCATCGATCCGTTTACCTGGCGGAGCAACTGGCGAAACATCTGCGGGGCACGAGTGGAGTGGAGATAAAGTTGGAGCACCGCGAGCAGGAGAACTGGCCAAGATGAAAGCGATGATTCTGGCTGCCGGTCTCGGCACGCGATTGCGACCCCTCACCGATAATCTACCGAAAGCGCTGGTGGAAGTGGCTGGAAGAACTCTTTTGGAGATCACGCTCTCTCGCTTACGCACTTGCGGAGTACGCGAAGTGATCATCAATGTACATCACTTTGGCGACTTAATTATCGAGTATCTGAAAAGGAACGACGACTTCGGCATGCGTATCGAAATCTCCCGTGAGGACGTCTTGCTGGATACTGGCGGAGGCCTGAAAAGAGCCGCCTATTTCTTTGTTGAGAATACAAGCGATGTGGATCAGCCATTCATTTTGCACAATGTCGATGTGATCAGCACCATTGATCTACCACTCATGGTGCAGTTTCACTCCGAAAATAGTGCTCTGGCTACGCTGGCAGTGCAGGATCGTGTCACCGACCGGTATCTGCTCTTTGATGAGCAATCCCAGCTCTGTGGCCGGCAATCAGGGCACGATGTCGCGACTGAGATTGTTAGACCTGCCCACCAGGTTCAGCTGCGGGCGTTCTCTGGAATTCACGTCATTTCACCGCGTCTTTTTGCGATGACGGGAGCGGGTATCTTCTCCATCATTACGTCTTACCTGCATCTGGCTGCCGAGGGACAGAGAATCCTTGCTTTTAACGCCGATGATTATTACTGGCGTGATCTCGGCAGGCCCCATAGTGTAATGCAAGCTTCTCAGGATTTCAAGCAAGTAGCTGCACTGCAAAAGACATTATGCGTTTAAGGGGAGAAAGACTGATCAGCTTGTTGGGCTGACCAAATGGCGTTTCTGGAATTGCTCAAGCTCACGAACGGCACCGCTTTTCTTTTATGTCCTAAAGGTTCGTTTTGACACCTTATGATTGCTGACTCAATACGGCATAAGTACGAAGGGCGGCGCTACCCGTCGATTGGCCAGCTAGCGGGGGTCGCCCTGATGCTGGGTCTTCTCTCAGGCGCGGCATCGCTAATCAATGCGCGCAGCTGGGGTCTGGGCGGAGTCACGATACTGTGGCCGTCCAACGGGCTTCTGCTGGGGGTGCTGCTATGCGCGCCCCGCCGGCATTGGCCCGCATACCTAGCGGTCGCTCTTGGAGTCGATTTCGAGATCAATCGTGCATTGTCTTGTTCCGTTTTGACCTCTGTTTACCTGGGCGCCTGCAACATGCTCGAGGTTGTTATCGCAGCGATCCCGCTTTATGCGATGATCGCTCCCAATCCCGACCTGACTCAGCGCAGGCAGCTTATCAATTTTTTGTTCTATGGAGTAATGCTGGCGCCCGCCATCGCTTCGATGGCGTCAAGCTTTGAGTCAGCACGAGCGTTTTCGATGCCATTATTCCACTCCTTCCAAGTATGGTTTACCGCCGACGCACTTGGCATCGCCACCATAACTCCTCTCTATCTTGCATTCAGACAACGAGAGTTTTTGAACCGTAGTTGGCCGGAAGTAGGAGGGCTCTTTGGATTGCTGGGCGTCACCACGGTTTTTGTCTTCTGGCAAAGTCAATTTCCTTTTCTTTTCCTTGTATTAGTTTCCCTGCTACTGCTGGGTGTGCGTCTCCGGCTTGCGGGATCGGCGCTCGGGCTGCTGGTGGTGTCCAACATTGGCGGCTTTTTGACAACAATGGGACACGGTCCGGTGGCGCTCGTCCTGCATGCCTCCCTTTCGACGCGCGAATTAGTTTTCCAATTTTTCATAGCCACCTCAATGTTGGTGCTCTACATCGTCGAAGTGGTTATTGCCGAGCGAGAACATCTGGATAGAAACCTGCAAGCGAGCGAGGCTCGCTTTCGTCTACTGGCTGAAGTCTCACGGGACATCATCGTGCTTGCGGATATTGCTGGTGAGCGCCGCTACGTGTCACCTGCCGTTACCGAAACACTAGGTTGGGATCCTGAAGAGCTGGTTGGAGGCAACCATCGCCAACTCATCCACCCCGATGACGAGGCCAAATTTACGAGTCTTCTGGCGGAGTGCCGAGCGGGTGGGCCATCCACAGTTGTCCCCTATCGGTGCAGAAAGAAGGACGGGACTTACCTGTGGCTGGAATCTAATTTGCGACTCTATCACGACTCGGCAACCGGTGAGCCCATTGGTTTTGTAAACATTGAACGCGATATCTCGCATCGCAAGGCCGCCGAGGAAGAGCTGACAAAGGCCTTCCACCTGGCTGAGAACCTCGCGGGCGTTGACGGACTTACGGGTATTGCCAACCGCCGACGTCTGGACGAAACCATGGAATTTGAATGGCGGCGCGCCATCCGTGATCGCGAATATATCTCACTGCTGCTGATCGACGTGGACCACTTCAAGCGTTACAACGATATCTACGGCCATATATCGGGAGACAATTGTCTCCGCCAGGTCGCGGAGACAGCGCTGAAGGCGGTGCACCGCCCTGCGGATCTTTTGGGGCGCTATGGGGGTGAAGAGTTTGTGGTTGTTCTACCGAACACCGATAGCAGGGGCGCGAATGAAATTGCTGAGCACATTCGGGATGCGGTGGAACAGCTGCGCGCACCCCATGAAGGTAATCCACATGCTGTTATCACGGTGAGCATTGGCTGTGCTACCCGGATACCGGAGCGGGACTCCAGCTATAGCTCACTTCTACAAGCCGCTGATAGTGCCCTGTACCAGGCCAAGTCTGCCGGGCGCAATCGTATTGAAGCCGCCAGCCTTCAGTCGGTTGAAAAAAGCCAGTAAAGATCAGCCAGACAGACGATACTCACAACCGTGCTGCTGACCTACACTTTTAGAGCAGAAGCAGGGATAGTGTGATGTATCCAGCGTCAGCGATGTAGGCATTTTCTTGATGAAAATGCCCGCGGAGATCTGTGGCTCCCCTTACGGTAACCCTGCTTCTGCTCTAGTCGATCGGAGCAGAAAACTGTGTAAGTCAGTAGCAGTACCCGGCGTTACTGGGAGTCATTTCACGGCCAATTCGAGCACTTGTATCGAGTAGGCCGGAATGACATGGTGGAAGTCGGCACCAGCAGTCTTGATGGAATTGTGGACAGGCACAATTCGCACTGGGTCGGAGATGGAGTTCGTTTCCTCGGTGGTATGGGCGCTCAAGCTTACGAGTTTAACTGTGGGGGTTACCTGTGTAGCACCTGTCAGCTTGACCTCAAGTGGCTGTGGTGACGAGGAACCATTGACCAGCTTCAGGAATAGCAGTCCCTTGGCCGCATCATGAGTTACGGAGTAGAAGAAGCGCGGTCCGCCGCCATTGAGCTTCGAGTCCACAACCTCCGTCCCTAGGTGGCTGCCAAACATCACCTGGGCATAGTAACTGGGCGACCCATAACTATTCAGCGTATCGAAGCCGATAAGATCCGATTCCCATTGCATGCCTCCCGGGTTGACGTTGACCAGCATTGGCGCATAGCTGGCCATCACGATGACATCACTGTTTCGCTCCATGCCAGTCATCCACGCCGCATCCCCAAGGGCAGAGCCAAAGTTGGGAGTAGGTGAGCCTTCGCGTGTAGCCCATTCCCCGACAAATATTTTGGGTCCGTTGCGATCAGTTTTGTCATAGTGGTGCACATCATCGAAGAACTCGACGGCTCGCTTATAGTAGTGGTCGTCGATCACGTCGGGAGTTAGTCCCTTGACCGGGGTAGTTGCGATCAATTGCAGTTGGGGGTACTGCTTCTTGATGGCTTTGTAAAACTGAGCGTACCGCTCATCATAGCTATTAGACTTATCAAACCAGTCTTCATTCCCTATTTCTACATAGGTGAGAGGGAAGGGCTCAGGATGGCCGTTCTTGATCCGGACGGCCCCCCATTTAGTGTTGGCGCTACCGGTTACATACTCGATTTCGTCGAGCGCATCCTGCACGTAGGGTTCCAGATCGGCACCCGGATTGACGTGCTCCTGCATCATTGAGTAACCGGCATACACGGCTAACACTGGCTGTACACGTAGGTCTTCGCACCACTCCATAAACTCAAGCAGGCCCATACCATCCGAGGAGTGGTACTTCCACGGACTGGGGTGGGTTGGACGGTCAACCAGAGAGCCGATCGTCTTCTTCCATTCGTACCGCTCAGAGATGTGGTCGCCCTCAAGATAATTCCCGCCAGGCAGGCGCAGGAATGTGGGCTTCATGGCCACCATCTTTTCCATCAGGTCGATGCGATTGCCATTCTTCCGGTTGTGAAAGGTAGGAGGAAAGAGAGAGACGAGGTCGAACCAGATACTGCCTGGGTGTTGAACAGAAAGCAGCAGATGATTAGTGGAAGAAGTCGCAATCTCGCCAGTCTTGAGTACGAAATCATATTTCTTCCATTCGGTAGTGAGCGCTGGCACCGTGGCAGAAGCAGCTACGGTGCCACTATCGTTGTTGATCAAGCTCACGGTAACGGGACCAACTGACGTGTTGTCGGCCTTGGCATAGAAGGATCCCTGGTAGGTTGTGCGTGCCCGTACGGGAAAGCCCCAGAAGCCGTCATTCTCGACACCAGCTGGACTCTTGGCATCTGCCTTGCTGACATTAAGCTTCAGGCTTTTGCTGAGGGCGACACTTGGCCCGGTCGATTTGTCCAGTTCCATCGACGCCCGGGAGTCCCCCTTCTGGACGATTAGCCAATGCGGTGCCCCCATCCAGCTAGCTTCATTCAGAGTGCGATTGCTGACCAGCTCTCCGTAAAGTCCGCCATCGTAGGAGTAATTAATTTCCTCCGTCATCAAGCCGTAAAGCATGGGGCTGACCTTGGCTGTGGGTTTGAGGACCTGAATTTCCAAAATAGCTGCGCTCTGGGGCGCGGGGGCCAGCTGAGCATAGAGCGCCATCGCAAGCGGCAAACATGCTAAAGCGGTAGATCGCGCAACGAGACGCAGCCAGAACATAGTGTCAATCCTCCGAGGGAAACGTTTTCCGGCTGCAATTGTATAGGAAAGACCAAGAAACTCACCCGGAAAGAAAGCAATCATGGCAGCCTGGCGTCGCTAAGTGAGATGCTGCGATTGAAGCAGTAGCGGCGGCGAGTCCCTGGCGCGGGATGTATTCGAGCAATTCAACTGCTCGTTTATCCTGCGCAGATCAGCGAAGCACGGCGCGCAAAAACAAGGCTGCCGGCCCTTCAGCGGGCAGTCGTTTTATTCGTCTAGGTAGATGCGACTCAATAGATCGTCCCAGGCGTTTTTGGTTCTCCGCCAGTCATCCCGCATTTCAGCGCAACTGGTAATTCCTGTATTCCATGTCGAACAGAGTGCGGCGCGTGGAGTATTTCACGTAGGAATCCCCGTTGGGAACGACTTCCGTCAAAATGACGCTCTTTACCGGGACTACATACTGCTTGCCGCCAATATTCACTCGACTGTAATCGACCCGAATGTCTTCCTGGTGCACGAAGTCTGTGGGCTTCAGGTCGGCTTGTGTAATCAGGCGAACTATAGTTCCCGTCTCCGGATCAATGAATAGTTGTCCGTGATAACCCGGTTTCGCTAAAAAAGGCTTGAAGGTTGTTACGGTCCCATGGGCAGCGCTCATGCCACCCATGTTCCCGACGGGGATAGCGCTACCCACATTCTCTTTGACCGGGAAGCAGCAGTAGTCAACCCTATACTGCGATTGCTTTTTGTCGACGGCGAATGCGAAGACCGCAATCTGCTTATCATCGATGGATTCCCAACGCAGCCACGAGATCTGCCCCTTGCCGGCATCCATCAGAATCATGCCCAGGACGGGCCCGGAGCCACCCTGCGAAATCTGTCCATTCTGGCTGGCCGGGTCAAGGCCTTTCACCTTCGCTGGTGGCAATTCCACTCCACCTTCGCTTTGTACCGGCGATGTGTGCTCCCCGAGAATGCGCAGATACTGATTGATCGGGTTAAGTTCGGGAGAGCCGTTCGCAAAATTGCTCGAGGTACCTGAATTGGTCTGGATGTATTCAATGCCATTCTGATAGCGGGTGGTCACCTTCTCCGCGGATAATTTCGGCAGTGTCGCGAACTGGTGCGTGGCATAGTCTACTGCACGCGCGATAATCGCTGACTGAGCGGCCTTGTCTGGGACCGGGACCGCGGGCAGATCACTGGGAGGGGAAGGAAGCAACGAACTGTCCGCGGCCAAAATCCTGATTTGGGTGATAGTGAGTGGGCCCGGGTCATACCGCGTCAAGCCGTTGATCGCGGCGGTAGTTAGTTGTTCAGTCAAATGCAGATCTTTGAGGCTTACAGCAGTGGCTTCATCGGTCCGGGCCAACTTGTGCTGATCCGCTAGAAGTTCATCGAGTTGTTTCACCGTAGTTTTGGTCGCTGCCATCGAAGGCAGCCAGATGAACAGAACAATTGCTATGAGAACGATAAGCCTGCGCATTAAGTATTCTTTCCCCTGGGCCCGGAGTCGCAGAAAAATGAAATTCTCGTCAGTCCAGATTCGGTGGAAGTATACAGCGGATGTCAGGTAAAGGGTTTTAACCAGGGATCGAGTTTCAGCGTCAACTGAACAACCACCAGGTCCGCCCGTTCATCCGGCGAAAGACTTTTATGGTCCCATGCCCTTCGGGTGTGTGTGTTTCTTTGGAGGGTCAAATCGCGCGTGAACCTGGCCAACCCCCGCCATTGTGGTCGACCTCAAAGCTGCCCTTAAAAGTAATCGCGTGACTTCACTTTGTTCATGTTCCGAGCCCCGGTTGCGTTGTTTGCAGAGGGACGAAAAGGATTAAAACATTGCTATCAAAAATGTGATGTACGGATTAGCAAGGGAGCAGAGAATCAGTCGAGAGCCTCTGCTATGCAGATCTGTCTTTGCGAGCCGAGGCGCTCGATCGAGAGCTCCACCGCATCGCCCGCTTTGAGGTATTGCGGAGGTTTCATGCCCAGTCCTACCCCGGGTGGCGTGCCAGTCGAGATCAGGTCGCCCGCCTCAAGCGTCATAAACTGCGAGATGTAATGAACCAGCGTGTAGACATTAAAGATCATGGTGCTGGTATTTCCGCTTTGACGCATTTCTCCATTGACCGACAGCGACATCGCGAGAGAATGCACGTCAGGAATTTCATTGGGGGTGACAAGTGTGGGACCCAGCGGATTAAAAGTGTCGCAGCTTTTTCCTTTGGTCCACTGGCCTCCCCGCTCAAGTTGAAACTCACGTTCCGAGACATCGTGCGATAGGCAGTATCCCGCGATATAGCTTGGGGCCTCGGCGGGACTGCTTAAGTATCTTGCGTCCTTTCCTATGACCACTCCCAGCTCCACCTCCCAATCTGTCTTGGTGCTGCGGCGCGGGATAAGCAGGCTGTCATAAGGGCCGACGACAGTATTAGCGGCCTTCATGAAGAGGATGGGTTCCTTGGGGATGGGCATCCCTGACTCCGCTGCATGGTCGGAGTAATTCAGGCCGACACAGATAACCTTGCCGGGCCTGGCGACGGGAGCACCGTGACGCACGCTTTCGTCCACGACGCCAAGCTCAGATGTATCGCAGTGCACGAGTAGGTCGGCAAGCGAGGCCAGCCCTCCGCGACGGAAGAATGCCGGATTCCAATCTTCGAAATGGCGGGAGAGATCGACCCGTCTGCCGTCCTTAGCAAGCAAGCCCGGGCGCTCCTCATTCACATTTCCAAATCGGATCAGCTTCATACCAACTCCTTATCGAGGGATAGTACAGTGTGACAGGTGCCCCGGATATTCTCCAGTCATCCTGACGGCGCACCTGAACTTGTAGCTTGCGGCCCATGATCTGGTTGAAGGGAATTACGTCAGGAATGTCCTGCAAGCTTCGTGGCGACTGCTAAGGCAGAATCTTAGTATTCACGACTGTAGCATTTTGCCGAAAGTCGCGGAGTGCGGGTCTTCTTGACGGAACAGCCGCGCCGGGCTCTACCACTTTCGGACATCTTAGGTAGGAATTGCTCCACAAAGTGGAAATGCTCTAGATTGGGGACAGCAACGTCCCAGAAAATCGAATCATGCGCTGCAAAGGAGTCCTATGCCCAACTTGAACGACGCGAAGAGAATTATTGCGGCTGCTGAAAAGAAAGCAGCGGAAATCGGCCAGCCCATGAATATAGCTGTAGCGGACGAGGGTGGAAATCTCATTGCGCATGTGCGGATGGATGGGGCCTGGCTAGGCAGCATCGACATCTCGATCAAGAAAGCCTTCACCTCGAGGGCGTTTGACATATCGACACGAGATCTTGCCACACACAGCCAATCGGGCGATCAATTCTTCGGGATCCACGCCTCAAATGGCGGGCGCGTCATGATTTTTGCTGGCGGTATTCCGCTAAAAAGGGATGGCAAGGTGGTTGGCGCAATTGGGGTCAGCGGAGGCTCGGGCGAGCAGGATCACGCGGTTGCAGAGGCGGGTGCCGCAGCGTTTTAGTGTTCTAGCCGAATGGGGCCGAGCAGGCCGCGATCTTTCATCGGGAATGGTTTGACAGGGTGAATTCAAGCGATGGGTAGAGGTAAACTGCTCACGAGGGCCGGTGTCCTTGGCTGGATGTTGACGCTGCTCGTGCCTCTTTGGGCACAGGGCACCCGGGATACCAAGGGCGAATTTTCGACGTTGCTACGTCGTGGATTTGAGTTCCATCAACATGCGGACTACGTCAACGCGGCCCCCCTGTTGCGGCGCGCCTGGAAGTTGAATCCGCACAACTACTTCGTCAACCTGCTGCTGGGAGTTGAAATGCTCCGTACCGGCGAACCCGACGAGGCGGTTGGCTTTCTGAAAGAGGCATCCCGGCAGCGCTCGAATGAAGACGTCCCATACGGGTACATGGGCGAAGCGCAGGCTGCAATGGGCCATCATGCGGAGGCGGCGGAAGCTTATCTGCATGCAATGCAGTTAAGTCCCCTGTCGCAAGAGGCGATCCAAGGTTGGGTCGATTACAGTCTGGAAAGATTCCGGGAGTTGGCGGGACGACTGCGTAGTTCCGACCGGGGATTGGCCGCGGCATACCGATTGCAGGCGATTTCCCTACCATTAGCGGATGTGAAGCGTAGGGAACTGCTGGAGCATGCGGCCACTCTTGATCCGAAAGCGCCGGGCATCTGGGGCGAATTGGCAATGTCTCACTTCGCCTCCGGCAATTCCACAGCGGCACAGAGCGACCTCAGTCGGGCAGGTGCCGAGAGTGCTCTGGACTTACGCTACAGTGAAGTGGCGGCACTGCTGTCGGCAAATGCAGGTGAATGGGTTGCCGCCGCGCAGCACCTTAACCAAATCGCGAGCCAATCTCCTGGCGCGCTGGCGCGCGTGATTTCAGATTGGCCTGCGGCGCTGCAGCCCAACGACGGAAGTTTGGTGAATGGGCCTGCAGCGAAGTTTCTTGAATGTGCGCGTGACGCGCAGGAGAATTGTACGCTGGACGAGCTCTCGCACCAGTCTTCGATTGAGGTGCGCAGAGCATCCGGATCCCGCGAGATACTCTACCGTGAGCAACGATGGGATCGCCTTTCGGCATTACCGGCGCCCGGCACAAGCGACTCAGATTTATGGCTCCAATGGGGTGAGTCATTCGCACAACTGGGGAAGTGGCCGCAAGCAATTCCAGCGCTGGAGCGCGGCCTTCGAAATCAATCCGACAATGTGTATGCCGAATTCCTGCTCTCATCGTGTTATGCAAACGAGGCGGGCAGAGCAGTGGCAAGACTGCAGCGAATAGGGGCAGGCGAAGCTGTCGCACATATGGTTCGCGGAGATGTGATGCTGCGCATGCAGAACAATAGCGCGGCCGCAATCGCTGAGTACAAGCTTGCCCTTGCTAGTCAAAGCGATGATCCGAGACTCTTGGAGCGCATGGCTGAAGCGTTGGTTAGTGATGGCCAGCTCGATGCCGCCGCTGATTACGCACATGCCGCGCTACGCATCGATCCTTACCGCTTCTCCGCCACGCGGACTCTTGCGCAGGTGGCCATGCGGCAACGAAAGTACAGGGAAGCCCTGCCGTACCTTGAACAGCTCGCGACGCATGATCCCAAAGATCTGACGACACAAGTCGATCTGGCTACAGCCCTGGAGCAGATGGGCAATTTTGTCGAGGCATTAAAGCATCTGGAACCAGCCCTGCAGCAAAAATTTCCTGACGAGAAGGGAAGTCTGCATTCCCTGTTGGGCACCGCGCTGCGACGCGTTGGACGATCCCAAGATGCAGCTACTGCATTTGCTACTGCGCGGCGCCTTTCCGACGAATACCAGATGAGCACGCACCGCGAGGAGGCCACACAGAAAACAGGGTCGCCCCCATAATCCTGAGGCATGGATCCACCTGCTTACCAGTGGCGTCTAGAGGGTGATCGGCACTCGCAGATCCGCAGCATTCCCTCCACTGATCCTCCCGCCCGTAGCCGACACCCTCCCCCGCTACGAACCGTAAAACACAAGAATAATCTTGATCCCACATATCTCGCGATGTTAAGGGAAGGCTATCTTTTGATTATTGTTGGTGGAAGCCGGACGCATTGCCACCTTCGATAAAAAATCAACCATCATGGCGAGGACTTTTATGGAGAGTCACAGGATCCAGTTTGGAAACTTCAGACGGTTCGCTATGGTATGTCTCACCTTGGCATGCCTGGCGCTTTGCACTAATAAAGGCCTACAGGGCCAATCATCGAATGCAAAGATCAGCGGAGTCGTGGCGGATTCCAGTGGAGCAGCGGTTGATAGCGCCGAGGTCAGTGCGGTCAATGCAGCGACAGGTGTCCCCTACACCTCGACGACAAATTCGTCCGGGGTGTACGTCCTTCCGCAGGTTCTACCGGGTTTGTACCGCATCACTGTGAGCAGGAGCGGATTCGGTACTCAGGTCAAATCGGGACTTCGCTTAAGCACCGGCGACAGCCTTTCACAGAATTTTACCCTGCTGCCGGGGGCGGTGGAGCAGACAGTTACGGTAACAGCGGCTGCCGGGCTAATGTCTTCCGATGTATCCAGTACGGCCGCTATCCTGGACAACAAGATGATTACAGAGCTGCCTCAGCTCAACCGGAACACGCTTGACCTTACGGCGACGATCCCGTCCGTTCAGGGAGCCGGGCCGCTCAGCGACAGCATCGCTACTTTAGGGAATGCCTCCTACTTGTTAGCCAATCACGGTAACAGCTATTCTCTTTCCGGCGGCCAGGTGAACGGCACGAGTATTTCGGTTGATGGCAATCAGGTACAGGACTCAGAGTTCAACGCCAGCAACCGGTCGGTACCGACACCGGACAGCGTTGGGGAGTTCCGCGTGGAAAGTGGCGTCCTGACTGCCGACAAGGGGCGTTACTCTGGCGGCATGGTCTCGATCCAGACACAGAGCGGGACGAACCAGATTCACGGGCGCGTATTTGAGTATTTCCGCAACCAGGCTCTAAACAGCAATGACTGGATCAACAATGCACAAGGCGTACCCCGGCAGGCCTTCCACCAGAATAACTATGGTGTCTCGGCGGGAGGTCCGCTCACCTTGCCACGTCTCTATTCCGGCAAGAATCGCACCTTCTGGTTCTTTGGCTGGGAAGGGGAGCGGTACTCTCAATCGCAGAACGTGAGGAGTACGGTCCCCACAGCACTCAACCACCAAGGGGATTTTTCGCAGACCATCATCAACAATGGCAACCTTGGGCCGGACGGTAATCCGGTATACGCCAAGATTTACGATCCATTTCACGGTTTCTCCGACGCTAGCGGTAACTGGGTTCGGCCGCAATACCCGGATAGCAAAATTCCGCTAATGGCCGCAGGGAACTTATCAGGACAAAGCCAGCTATTTCAGAAGTACCTGGCTTTGTGGCCGCTGCCTAATCATGCATCCGATGCGAACAGCGACCACAACAATAACTACTATTCGACCATTCACACGTCACGGCCGACTGATCGCTACTTCGTTCGCCTGGATGAGAATATAAACAATAACAATCGGCTGAATTTCAGCTTGAGCAAATCCGGGATGCTGAACACGATCCCCGCCCCGTTCCTGCATGCCGGAGCGTCCATCACCACCGATGACGACTGGTCAGGAAGCTTGCTTTATAACTGGGTGATCTCACCGACAGCCATCCTCGATGTGCACGTCGGCTTCGGCACGGCAAAACTGATCAGCACTGGTGTATCAGGGCTAGGCTCGTTGCCGGACTCCACTATCGATACAACCAACTGGGGCTTTGATTCACTGATCGTGAATAATCCTGAGCGCTCTACGAGCCAGATTCCACCAGCTATAACGATCCCCGGATACACGCCCGTCGGGGGTTCGGAGTTTGATTCCTTCATCAATCAAACGACCAACGGTACCGTTGCTCTGACCAAAATATTCGGGCGCCATTCCATCAAGGTCGGATATGAGCAGTACTTCTACCGCTTTCACGAAAAAGGTGGGGATCACACGGGCGCAGCCTGGATCAACGCGGGCGGTGGCTCGAACCAGCACTGGGATAACAATGACGGCCTTACTGGCAGCCCGCTTGCCGAGCTCATGATGGGCTCGTCCAATTTCTTCCAGTGGGGTAACTGGGACATTACTCCCTTCGGCTGGAACCAGGCTGCGTATGCCATGGACGACTGGAAGGTAAATAGCAAGCTGACCGTACAGATGGGAGTGCGGTGGGACCATGATGGCGCTCGCCAGGGACGGCATCCACAGGGAAGCCTGATGTACGACATCAAGGCAAAGAATGTGCTGAAATCAAATGCGGGCTGGGATTGGTCACAGGTAACAACCGCGGTGCCGGGATTAGCCGGGCTTCCTTCCCCCGCATGGCTCAGCCAGGGCGCAACCGGAAGAGACGTATTACTCGATACTCCCGAGTATCCGCAGAAGAACCTCTACACAACCAACTGGCTGAACTTCCAGCCGCGACTTGGTATCTCCTATGCGCTGGATCCTTCTACGGTCTTGCACGCCAGCGCAGGCTTCGTGTACGAGGGACTGAATGGCCTGTCTACCGACTACTTCAGCTTCTACTACAATTCAAATACATTTAATCAGATACCTTCCCTTGACGGTCAGCATTGGGTGAGCGAGTTAGGAAATGACCACGGTCTAGGTACATTTCCGCTGCAACCTTCCGGAGCCAATCTTGGATTCAACCCTCCTGTCCGAACGAATACCGACTATGGTTACCAGACGTTTGGAGGTTCGGCGAATCCGGATCAGGGAGGCGCATCCCTGCTACCGCACTATGACAGTCCTATGGACTATATGTGGGGATTGGGTATTCAACGGCAACTCGGAAAGGACTGGGTGGTCTCCGCAGAGTACCAGGGAATACGGGGCATCCATCTTCTAATGCCGGTTGGCCAATGGAGCTTGAATAACACCCCGGTTGACTACTATAAACTAGGGTCGCAGTTACAAGGGCAAGTGCCAAACCCCTTCTACGGTCAGTCGCAGATTTTTTCCAGCCAACCGACCGTTTCTCTTTACCAGCTACTCGCGCTGTCCCCGCAATATGCGCAATCGAGTCCAGGGCAGGCCGCTTGGGGTAAGTCGTTTTCAAATTTTGGAAATGTACAGGTACAGACCCGAGCCTTCAGGGGACTTACTCTCCTAGCATCGTATGCAATTCGCAAGACACTCACCAACACCGGTGGTAAAGACATCCAGCACAGCGCTGGCACCAACATGGGTCTGCTTCAGAATCCGCACAATCTGATGGAGGGCTATGGTTTAGCGCTGTATGAAAAACCGCAGACGATGAAGGTGAATGTCTCCTATGATCTTCCTGTTGGACGCGGGCGCCAGTACATGACGGGTCCAAGTGGTTTCGGGGCAAATCTGCTGGATGCCTTCATAGGCGGTTGGGCGGTGGCGGGTATCGCTGTTTGGGATCCAAAAGGAACGCCAGTGCTCCTGCCTACAGTCGACGGTAGCGTAACAGCCCCGGGAGCAGCAGTTCGCTGGGGTCTTGCACCGGGAAACTATGTCAAGTCCTCTAAGAACTACTCCCGGGGAGTTTATGTGAACGGCGCGTTTATCAACCCCGATCCCTCGGGTATCTTTATTCCGCAGTCGTTTGTTCGCACTGCGGACTATAGCTTCAGCAATGCCCCCTTTGTCTATCCTGACGTTCGCAATCCTGGGGACTTTTCCACCGATGCGACCCTGTTGAAGAAGTTCTATCTTGGGCAGGATCAGGAGCGGTATCTTGAGACACGGGTGGAGGCGACCAATGTATTCAACCATCCGGTTTTAGGAACAATCAACAATGACCCTGATTCGCCCACCTTTGGCGGAGTCAGTGGAAAAAGTGGCGCACGCATCATGCAGATTGGTTTGCGTCTCTTCTTTTAGGTCTCTCTCATCGGAGCCGACTCCACTAAAGTCGGCTCCTCCATTTCCTGGCCTTGGAGGCTGACGTGCATCGTAGAGTGATTGGGTACTGTTTGTGGCTGATTTTGTTTGCCTGCACGTTCGTAGCATCGGGCCAGACCTCCGCTTCGATCCAAACTCAGCAGACCACTTTGCAGGTGGAAGCGGGTGAGGAAGCTCCGCGGGTGGTGGGCCTGAAGACTGCTCAACTCGCGGGCTGGAACAACAGGATTTCTGAGACTTTGATCGAATTTGCTGATGTAGATGGCAGATCCGTGCCGCTCAAGTGGAAACTGAG
>JANXZS010000090.1 GCA_025355385.1 Acidobacteriaceae bacterium
GCAGTGGCCTGAGGATCGGCGACGACCCCGTGCATCGCCTCCTGTCCATATACGTCGGCATCGTGTTCCAGCGCCCGGCTGAAGGTGTTGTTAATGGGGTCCGACAAGAAGTTGAGCAGTGAGAAGGCCAGCAGGAGAACACCGACCGCCGCCCAGTCCTCCACCTTCGCGATGCGCCAGCGCTCTCCATAGCGAGCGATCAGCCAAGCGACAAAGTGGTAGCCAATCCACAACAGCAGCAGGAGTACGAGGGAGTAGAAGGCGATGCCCTTCCAAATGTGGTTCAGGACATAGTGGCCGCTCTCGTGGCCGAAGATGAACAGAATGTCGTCTGTTGGCGCGGTCTTGATCGTGGTATCCCAGACGACGACACGCTTGGTGGATCCGAGACCAGTCACGTAGGCGTTGGGCACGGTCAACTTTTCACTGGCCTTCATCAGGTACATACGCTCTGGCGGGATGTTGGTGCCAGTGCGCGCGACTACGCGCTCGAGGTCGTTCACCAACGCGGGGTTGGACCGGGTAAGCGGCTCAAAGTGATTGAATATGGGGTCTATTACAACGGGTATTACAAAAATTGTGCCGACGATGAATGGCAGAGAACCCACCCAGAAGTAGAGCCACCACCTACGAGGAAACTTGCGGATGAGCCTCTCCAGTACCAGCAGTATCAGAGTGCCAAAAACCAGCGTGAGCAGCAAGGACTTGCCGCGATCGAGGAACCAGCTTCCCCAATGCTGAATGGACAGGCCGTAGCTGACCGACAGCCAGTGTCCCGTCATGCTGAAGGGCAGGTTGGACAGGGAGATGAGCAGCAGCAGGAGCGGAAGGAAGAGGAGCCCCTGCAGCCAGCGCTTCGAGGTTAGATCTTCCGCCCAACCCGCCAAAGCGGCAAGGCTGCGAGTGAAGAGCAGCAGGACGAGAAAGATCAACTGCCAGGCAGTCGCGGCAAACTGGAGAATCGTGTAGTCGCGGCTCAGCCGAATCGCTTTGGCAAGCTTCTCAGGGGGAAGGCTGTAAGCGGCGTTTGTGTTCGGAGCGGGCGTTTGGGTAGTTGTCGCCGAAGCGTCTCCTTGGGCGAAAGGGACGGAAGAGCCGGGTATCGATGTCGCCAGCAGAGTCTGCGCGGGGAATAGAAGCACAGGCAGCAGAAGTCCCGCAATAGACCTGAAGATCCATTGCCACGCTGGAAGGGGAAAGCGCAATTTCAATCTATGCCTCCAGATCTTGCCCTCTCGCTGCCGGTTCGCAAGTTGCGCAATCGTGAGAGCACTTTACTTGGAAATTGTCCTATGAAACGTGGAAGTCTTCATACCCCGCCTTTTTGCAGGGTTCTGGAAGCAAGGCTAGCTCTGTTCCTATTGCAATTCTGTGCATCTTTGTCATTGGTTCCCGCTTAGCGGGAGCGAAGCTTGCTCCCGCGCAGCGCACTGGCAGTTTCGCTGGATGCAGCTCTGCTTGCACACCCAGCCTGAAAACCCCTGATAATCAGTCCAGCCGTACCAGGTAGGCATTGCCTTCGACGGGTATGAGCTCACTGGCAATGTTGACGGCTTTTCCTTTGTCGTCGTTCTGGGGACGAATGCGCACCCAGTGGCCGGTGGGTCCGGTGAATTCGATCACGTTGGCGGTGTGGTATTTGCGCAGCAGGTGATCTCGCAGCTTCAACGCCTCCTCGCCATTCTTGAAGGCTCCCACTTGAACGCACCAGCGGCCGCCGTCCTCGATGGGAGAAGGGGTCTGGTAGACATCGACGCGCACCTTGGCTGTACCCGGCCTCCATACCCCCGCTACTTTTGCCGAGGCCAGCGAAAGATCGAGCAGGCGACCTTGAACGAAAGGCCCGCGATCGGTGACGCGCACGACAACCGACTGCCTGGTCCCCAAGTTGGTCACCTTGAGAAGGGAGTTCATGGGTAGGGTGCGATGAGCAGCGGTGAGCGCATTCTGGTCAAAGACCTGGCCATTGGCTCCGCGGCGGTTGTGATAGGGCGGCCCATACCAGCTTGCCAGACCCTCTTGAGTAGAGATGGGAGAATGGGTGGCGACGAACTCGGTATCCGCGTTGCTAACCCCTTCGGTAACTGGATTGGCTGCACTTATCACGGGTGGTCGCGCTTCAGGCGGCGTGGTAGTTCGCGGAGAAGTGATAGGTGGCGGGGGTGGAGGGGCCGGGACGTAGACAACCCTGACCTTCCGAGCGCAGCCTCCCATGATGAGAACGACCGGCAGCAAGGCTGCACCGGGCAGAAGGCGTTGCCACAAGGCTTTCATGTAAAGCATTTCTCCTGCCGCTGTGCAGCCGTTGCATTGTTGCGATTAGCCGCCCTTTGATGGGACGGCTACATCGTGTCTGTTCTCCTCTACTCTCCCGGGGAGAACGCGCTAGCGGTTGCCTCCCACGGGCGGTTGAGGACCCCTGGCACCCTCAAGAGCTTCGGCCAGCTTATGAAGCTGTTCGGCAGCGACTTTGAGCGCGCTGGAGGAATTGCGTCGAACCTGGGGCACCACTTCATCATTTAGATAGGCAACCACACGCCTCAATTCTTCTTCGGCGCGAGGGATGGCGGTACCGATGTGCTCATCGAGTTTGCGGCCCAGGTCTTCCAGGCGGCCGCGCAGCGGATCTTGGGAGTTGCCGGTCATGGGAAAATCTCCTATTGTCAGCCAAGTTTCATGTTGCTATTCATTATCGCGGTTTTCCGCTCCGTCTCGGCATCCTGTATTGCAAGGTGCCGAGCTGATTACTCGCAGTCCCCGGCACGTTCCGAGGAAGGACCAGCGAGGTCCGCGAGTGTAAGGTTTTAGCTTCCCGAGTTTTGCAGAATGCAGGGACAAAGGCTGTCAATCTGCGGAGTTGTCGCTGTTCGCTGACGAGGCTCACCATCGGCGCCCCTATTTTCGCCGTTCGACCATAAGTGCTTTGCTTTCAATTAAGGGCTGCATACGATTATCGTGGCAGGTTTGACGGAACTTTATTAGGTGGTTTACAAGTGCTTCCCACCACCCGTTGGACGTTGTACCTGTCGTCCCTGCAGCGTGCGACTCCCGTAGCAAATCGCACAGTAGCGCAGGTTCTGATCACTGAGGAGAAAAGAGAGAATGTCGAAGACGGTGAAGTACGCCGAGAGAGCGGTAACCTACGCAGCCAAGGGCGCGTGGGCAGTCTTTGAAAGGCTGAATACCATCAGCCCGAATCCTTCGTTTACACCGAAGTGGTCCGATAAGCCGCTATTGAAGTCTTACCAGAAGGAGAAGCCTCCTCTAGGTTGGCCACGTACCACCGATTCGCTCTGCCCCAAGTGCGTCCCTGAGATCCGCAAGCAGATTCTCGATGGCAAACTGCCTCATGAAGTCCTTCTGAACGAGAAGGTTGGCGAAATCAAGGCGCAGATTATCGAGCGCGACGGCCAGATCCTCATGGTGAAGGATTGTCCCAAGCACGGTCATTTTGAAGACTTGATGTCGATGGACACCGAGTTTTTCAAGCATCTGGAAGAGGTTTTCCCGGGTCGAGACATTCGCGCGCACAATGACGAAAAGCTTCACAATCATGGCACCTCGACGGTTACCCACGGTCGCGGTTCGGTATTGACCATCGATCTGACTAACCGTTGCAACATGATGTGTGATCCCTGCTTCATGGACGCGAACCAGGTCGGGTTTGTGCATGAGCTGATGTGGGATGAGATAAAGACCATGCTGGACAATGCCGCGCAGATCAAGCCGAGGCGCCAGATGAGTGTGCAGTTTTCCGGTGGTGAGCCGACGCTTTCGCCCTACTTCCTGGATGCGGTAGCCTACGCTCGCAAGGTGGGTTACAACTCGGTTCAGGCTGCCAGCAACGGGATTGAGTTTGCCAAGTCGAAGGAGCTTTGCCGCGGAGCTGCCGAAGCGGGGCTGCGCTATGTGTATCTGCAATTTGACGGGATAGGCAATGCCGCCAACTCGCACCGTAAGGTAGGCAATCTGTTTGACGTCAAGATGCAGGCGATCCACAACCTGCATGAAGCCGGGGTGGACATTGTTCCGGTGACGACGATCATCAACGGCATCAACAATGAGCAGGTCGGGCACATCATCCAGTTTGCGCTGGACAATCCCAAAACGATCAGCTTCCTGTCGTTCCAGCCGGTTTCATTCACGGGCCGCGATGAGGACATCACCGACGAGCGTCGCGTGGCGCAGCGCTACACGCTCAGCCACATGGCACACGATGTCAAGAACCAAACGGGACTGGGCGAACCGGTTCGCGACTGGTTCCCCATCAGCTTTATGAGCACCTTCTCCGATTTCGGGGATCTGATGCACGGACCGGCGGCAGACTGGGGCCAGCTAAGCTGCGGTTGCCACCCCAATTGCGGCATCGGCATGGCGCTGATGGTCGATAAGGAAACGAAGGAAGCTGTTCCGGTGACTGCGTTTTTGAACGCGGACAGGCTGGCCAAAGACGTAGCCAAGATCAACGACGCCGCTCGCGGCAAGTTCCTCTCCGGCCTCGGTATCACCTTGGCCATGCTGCGCAACTATGATCCTAGGAAGTCGCCAACTCACTTCAGCATCATGGATATGCTGAAGAAATTTGACAAGTGCTTTGGCGTAACGGGTCGAAACTATGGCAGCGTAAAGGGCGACCGCACGATGGAAGATATCAAGTTCCGTCGCGCCGACCGCTGGAATTTCCTGTTCATCGCAGGCATGTGGTTCCAGGATCTATTCAACTACGACTTCCGCCGCACCGAGCAATGCATCATTCCGTACGCCACGCAGGAAGGCGAGATCAGCTTTTGCGCCTACAACACGGGTGTGGGCTGGCGCAACATCATCGAGAAGATGCACATGACCGCGACTCTGACCAAGTGGTACGAAGAGCACGGGCGTCATGAGATTTTCGCGGGTGGCAAGAAGGTTGGCATGGCATCGATGGAGCATAACCTGGTGCTCAACGACGAGCATGTTCGCGCCGCAGCCAATGATTCGCTGGACAAGCTTGGCATCGCCAAGAACTCCCGCGAAGAGAAGCTTCGCGCGCGAGGAGATAAACTGAAGACGGATGCGGAGAACGCCCAAATGGCGCAACTCTACCGCGAGCACGTCCTGGGCGAGAAGCCGACCCCCGGGATGGTTTCGCTGAGCTCCATTGCACCGGCTCCCAAGCCAGCCCCCAAGGCTGAAGAGGTGATGGGGGACTAGGACCAGCCGTATGCGAACGCGGCGTTGCCGCAAAGGCAAGGGCTACCACAAGAGGCTACCTTCGGGTGGCCTCTTACTTTTTTTTGCCACAACACTTTTTGCCATGGTACTTTGGCGATTCCGCATCCAAACTAGAGGCATGCTGAAACGAGCGATGGTTGGGCTGATGGCGGCTGGGTTACTGGGCTCGATGGCGGGTTGCACGATCTATCCGGAAAAGCGGACTGCGACGCTCGCCTCGACGACCAGTGCAGAGCAGTACGAGCGACTGTACTGGAAAGCCGTTCAGAAGGGCGATTGGCAGCAGGCCGCCGCGCTGCAGGGGCCAAGCATTGTTTACGCAACACGGCAGGGCGAGCTCGTCGACGGCGCGCGCTGGCTGTCCTTGCTCCAGGGTGCGCCGCCGAAGGAATACTTGATTGGCGCTGTGCAGGTGAAGCCTCAGGGTTCCGATACGGTGGTGAGCTATTTCGCGTCGGTCACAGATGGCAGATCGACGACGCCGATAGAACTGGCTGTTGTCAGCCTGTGGCAACAGGTGGGAGCCAACCTGATCATGGTGGCGCATAGCGAAACCCCCCGTGCCGGGTCTGCAAAGTAGGACCGGGACGACCAGTTAGAATCAGCATATGACGGGGGAGAAATGGACCGCTGCCGAGCGCAAGAAGTTTCGCTCGAAGCTGCTGAGCTGGTTTGGCGATCATCGCCGGGATCTCCCCTGGCGCCGTACTCAGGATCCTTACAAAATCTGGGTCTCCGAGATCATGTTGCAGCAGACGCGGGTTGCGGCGGTTCTGGAGCACTACGCGGAGTTCCTGCGCCGCTTTCCAACCGTCACGACCTTGGCTGATGCACCAGAGGCAGACGTGCTTGCAGTATGGAGTGGCCTGGGCTATTACCGTCGCGCACGGATGCTCCACCGGGGCGCGCAGGCGGTAGCAACCGAGTATGAAGCGGCGCTTCCGGCCACGGCAGCGGCGCTGGTCGCGCTGCCTGGCATCGGCGGATACACGGCGGCAGCGATCGCTAGCATAGCCTTTGGCGAGCCTGTCGCTGCGGTGGATGGCAACGTTGAGCGCGTTATTACACGCGTGGCAGGGCTGGCACCGGGCAGCGGCGAGGATCGCTGCTTGCAGACCCGCATTCGACAACTAGCCGAGGAACTCTTGGATCATGAGCATCCCGGGGATTTTAATCAAGCCATGATGGAGCTGGGTGCGACGCTCTGCCTGCCGCGGAATCCGGTCTGTTCGCGGTGCCCCGTTGCCCATCTATGCCAGACGCGCGGAGAGCATCCTGTTGCGCCCCGCAAATCCATGGTGCGTCGGGACGTCGCCTGCGCCCTGATCGTCGCGACGACACCACCACAATGGGCGCGGGTGCTGCTGCAGCAGAGGCCCGCCGAAGCTACGGTGATGCAGGGCATGTGGGAGTTGCCGGAGATCGGCTCGGAGGGGCTCGACGCGGAGTCTGCGGAGATGATCGTGCGCCACGCCATCATGCAAACAAACTACGTCGTGCAGGTGCACGCGATGAGTGCTGAGGTTTTTCCGCGGCATCAACTGAATCAGCACGTGGCATCCTGGATCGCGCTGGATGCGTTGTCTCTCATGCCGCTGACTGGTCTCACGCTTAAGGTGCTACGACGGGCGGGATTGATGACTGCTTCGCGCGGGCAGTCGTAATTGGGCAGCCTGATTCCTAATTCGGGAGTTTAGGATCACAACGGCGTTTATTGGTACCAATTCTGTCCCGTTAAAACTTCTGGATCGACTTTGCGGCTTGGCTAAGCACAATCTGAGGCCCTGTGGCTGCTGAAGCATTTGATCGACCTGAGAAAACGGGTGTCAAATTCTCTCATGGAAAGATTTAGTGATGTAACCGCGAGATGTGTAGGCCTCATGATCGATGGCTTGAATGAGGCAACTAAGGCCAACCTCGGCGACGGTAGCGACGCAAGCACGATCTTCGTGAAGAATGCTCAGGCTCTTCAACTCGGCAAAGTTGTCATTGCAGTCGGTATATTCTCGATCTTTGAAGCCAGACTCCAGGATGGCCTCAACTGCTCTGATGGATTCGCTGAGCTTCGAACGGTCTTGTTAAACGCCAATAACCAGGACCTCGCAATACGCTTTGAGCAGTTCTGTGCTGCCGTTAATGTCCTAAAGCACGGCAAAGGTCGAAGCTACGATCGATTGCTGTCTTTTGATGCGCTCCCTTTTGTCATCAAGGCTCGGGACCAACACTTCTTCTTTGAGGGTGACGTGTCTGAACCGGATACCCTGGTCCTCGTGGATGATGCTTTCGTACGTTCCTGTGCGGAGTTGGTTCAACAGTCGATTGAAGCCGTCCGAAGCGTAAAGCCTGACATTTATTTCGGCTAAAGCGTGTCCATAGTCTGCCCCCAATACGGAACCATGATGCCGAGGCAGATATACTTCGGTACTTTGGAATCTGATGAGTTCAAGACGGGACAGGGACGATTTCACTACAGCCACCCAGTACTCCCCTTGCGAAGAGAGCGGGGGACAACGCTGCTCCAATCCAGAGTGTGGACGCGGGACGAGCGGACCTCATTCGGACGCCGATCGCGCTGTGAACCTTGGGATAGCTGCACACATCACCGCCGCGTCGCCTGGGGGCCCGCGCTTCGACCCAGCTTTGTCGCCCGAGAGTCGGTCCTCACTCGAGAATGGAATTTGGCTCTGCTACATCTGCGCAGCAAAGATAGATCGGGATGAAGTTCGCTACCCGACGCTGTTGGGAAACTAGCGCACTCTTCCTAGAGACTCGGTGAGAGCGATTGCCCGGCAGCGTGCATACTCTTAATGTAGAAGTTAGAGCTTTTGCGTGCTAGGGGCGTTGTACCCCTGCCGGAAGCCCTCTATCAGGAGCCATAATGAACCGTCGCCTCACCCTTGCCTGTGCGTCGCTCGCATGGATTGCACCTGCCTTTACTGGAGCCCAGATGAATCAGGCGAATGCTATTCCCGAATTGCCCCAGGTGCCTGCGGAGGCACGCCAGGCGGCGGCGGCGATTGACGCGGAAAAGATTCGCGCCCATGTTCGCTTTCTTTCTGACGATCTGCTGGAAGGGCGGGGTCCGGGGCTGCGCGGAGCGGAAATAGCTTCGCAGTATATCGCTTCTCAGTTCATGTTGTCGGGACTTAAGCCGGCAGGCGAGAACGGCAAGTATTTCCAGAAGGTTCCGCTGCTGGCGGTGCACACGCTGGAGGATAAGACCAGCTTTACGCTGGAGCCGAAGAATGGCGGACCGATCCAGCTGAAGTATGGCGAGGATTATGTCACCAAGGATGAGACCGGCGCTACGGCAGCGGACATTGACGCGCCCATTGTCTTTGTTGGCTATGGCATTGAGGCGCCGGAGTATCAGTGGAACGACTTCAAGGGCGTGGACGTGAAGGGGAAAGTGCTGCTGGTGATCGTCAATGAGCCGCCGTCCCAGGACGAAAAATTCTTTAAAGGGAAGGCCCTGACCTACTATGGGCGCTGGACGTACAAGTACGAGGAAGCGGCGCGCAGAGGTGCCGTGGGCGTACTGATTGTTCATCGCACCGATCTGGCCAGCTATGGCTGGGAGGTAGTGCGCAACTCCCAGGCGATAGAAAAATCCTATTTGCAGAACGATCCTCTTTCGACATTGAAGGCGGCTAGCTGGATCCAGATGGAGGTCGCGCGCAAGCTGCTCGGCGGGGTAGGCATCGACGCGGATAAAGCCATCGATGCGGCTGGCAAACCGGGCTTCAAAGCGATTGAATTGCCGGTACGGCTGAAGGCTCACATCGCCAGCAGAATCCGCAAGTATGATTCCAGCAATGTCATCGCTATGGTTCCGGGAGTTTCGGATAAGCAGCAGGCAGTATTCTTCACCGCGCATTACGACCACCTGGGCATCGACCCGGACATGAAGGGCGACAACATCTACAACGGGGCGGCGGACAATGCTACCGGCTGCGGAATCCTGCTGGAGATCGCGCGGGCATTTGCCGAGTCGAAGATCAAGCCTGCCCACGCCGTCTACTTTGCGGCGGTTACGGCAGAGGAGCAAGGATTGCTGGGCTCAGAATATCTCGGGATGCATCCCCCGATTCCTTCGAGCAGGATTTCGCTCGATCTGAACTACGACATGCTGATGCCGATTGGGATACCGCTCTCGGCCGACGTGAGTGGGGCGGAGCGCACAACTTTTTATTCAGTTGTGCAGAGCACGGCCAAAGAACTTCACCTGGAACTGGAGCCCGACCCGACGCCCGGTGCTGGCCATTATTACCGCTCGGATCATTTCAGTATGGCCCGCTTCGGCGTGCCTGCATTTTCGGTGGGGCAGGGTACTCTGTTTGAAGGCCATGACCCGGAGTGGGGCCTGAACCAAGCCAAGGATTTTGTCGCTAAGCATTATCATCAGCCTTCAGACGAATATCATCACGACTGGGATTTCAGCGGCAATGCGAAGATGGCGCAGTTCGGGTTCTTGCTGGGATGGCAGGCGTCGGCCATGCCCGCAGTGGTTGGCTGGCAATCTGGCGACGAGTTCGAGGCAGCCCGAAAGAAGAGCATGGGTGGCAAATAGAGTCGCTGATTTATGTAGAGTATTATTCTCTTGAGTCATCCTGCTTGCGGTGGAAACCCGTGTCTCAAGCGCCAGAAATGCGGCCCCCGGAGATCAATCGAAATCCGAGACTTTTTCGTTGAAACTTTAGCGACTGGACCAACCGCAGATCAGAACCTCTGGGGGGAAGAGAGATTGCGATCGGCAAGGCAATTCTCTTACTGCAGCGGGCGTAGAGAGGTGGTCGTGCTTCTTCGCCTTTGCTGTCTGCTGTGCTGTGGGGCGATCGCCCCAGCGCAGGAGGCATCCACGGTGGCGCTCCATCGGCGCGCGGACGATCGGGCAGAGAAAAGCACTGTGCCGGTGACTGAAATGAGGGCTCCGTCCAGGTTGCCGCAGGACGCGTCCGGCGAGTATCTTCTGGGCAGTGATCCGGGCGAAGTGATCCAGATCAGCCTGCAGGATCGGGAGCTGGGGGGGTACATTTCCAAGCGTGGGGATGCGGAGAGCGATCAGGGTACTCCGCTGACATTTTTCTTTACGCACACCAATCTGGATGGGGCGCGGTTGGGATTCGCCACTCAACAAGTGCATGGAATCTGGTATTCCTTTGAAGGGACGATCGAGCGTGGAATGGGCAAAACCCGGGCTGAAGAAGGCTATTACCTGCTGCAGGGGACGCTCATGAAGTACGACGTGGCAGGTGGCAGGTCGGAGCGCAGGAGGGTAAGCCTGAAGCAGTCGCGGCAAGGGTAGGGCAATTCTGGCGTTGGGATGTGAGTGAAGGAGGCGGCTTGAGGGCCGCTTCCAGTTCAAAATCTGCCTCCCCGCGCTCATCGCCCGCCCAGGAATTGCGCGGATGCTGCGCGTTTTTTATTCCTGGAGTGAATCCGGCGGTTGATGCATCAAACTTCTGAAAGCAGTTCACAACATGAATTTGAAAAGGGGTAGCTATGGAGCGCACAGCAAGTGCCGTTTGGCACGGTGGGTTGAAAGACGGCAAGGGTGTCATCTCTTCGCAGAGTGGGGTGCTGAAGGAAGCGCAATATTCTTTCGGAACTCGCTTTGAGAACGGGATAGGTACGAATCCGGAGGAATTGATTGCGGCAGCGCACGCTGGTTGCTTCACCATGGCTCTGAGCGGGCAGTTGACCACTGCCGGCCTGACGCCGGAGTCTATCGAAACGACTGCAGCAGTAACTTTCGGTAAGACCGATGCGGGTCCGACCATCACGAAAATCGCGCTCGTCACCAAGGCGAAAGTCCCAGGTGCGGACGCAGCAGTGTTCGACAAGGCGGCTCAGGAAGCCAAGGCAAACTGCCCCATCTCGCGGTTATTCAAGGGCAATACGGAGATTACGCTGGACGCCAAATTGGTTTGAAGAGTTCGGGGATCTGATTTCCAGCTTGCTAGAAGGAAGCGCCGCAGCGAAAAGCTGCGGCGCTTTCATTTTAGGTGGGACGCTCCTGGCAGTCCAGTTTCACGTGCTGGAGCGTTTTCAGTTCCGGCGTAGATGAAGCGTCCAAGGTCGACGCGCGTTTTCTTGAAGAAGAGGCGCACCTTGCTGGTCGTGGCATTACAAAGTAGAACTGAAAATGCTCTAGCTATGTTCCAGGATGTAGGCTCGCAATTCTTGATTGACCCGGGCCGCTTGCTGCACGCCGTGCTCCAGGAGCTTCACCCACTGCCGGCTATCTTCAGGAAGCTCGGAAGTACTGAGCAGGTAGCTTGACTGGATGATGATCTCCAGTCCGTTGCTTAAATCATGAACGAGTCGCCGAATCTCGACGGCCTGCTCGGGGGCGATGGTGGCGTTTACGGGGGACGCAGGGCCTTCAGCGGGAGTCGATGTAGCGGATTGTGACTGAGTGAAGGAAGGTTTTGGAATTTTGCTTTCGCTCTTCATCGACAGATGTCCTCTTTGGCGCCAAAGTTCCGCTCTAATAGTATGCTGAGAAATGCGCTGCCGGGCGAAAGCATCGGCTGTACGGGGCTGAGGCGTCATGGTTTGACACAGAGCGCCGTCTCGGAGAAACTATTGTTTCATGCTTATCCGGTGGATTTCGCTGGAGGAGTGACGTGCCGGAGTGGCGGAATTGGCAGACGCGCGTGGTTCAGGTCCACGTACTCGCAAGGGTGTGGGGGTTCGAGTCCCTTCTTCGGCACCAACGAACTTCCTAAACTCCTGACTCACAGCAAATTCTTTGTGATTGTAGGGAGTATGGTGATCCCATATTCTCCACTGCACCTCCAGCTGCGCACAGACTCGAGCGACCGGTATGAAGTTCGGATCAGGGTTACGGTTTCGCTGGACATTATGGAACGTCAGTTATAGATCCTGCGTGCTCACCCGACCCTAGACTCCGTCGAATTCCGAGAAGAAAATTAGAGTTTTCATCAACGTCCCTGCGGTCATCGTGTCAGCGGAACCGGGACCGGTTGATGTGCAATAAAATTGCACACCTCGTCCAGCGTGGGCATCGAGGGTTGCGCGCCTGCTCTGGTGACCGAAAGTGCGGCGACAGCTGACGCAAAGAGTGCTGCATCCACCGGTTCCAATCCGCGAGAGAGCGCGACCGCAAACCCTGCATTCAATGCGTCACCGGCGGCTGTTGTGTCGACAACAGGTACAGAAAAGGCGGGAAGGTAGTGTCGAATACCGCTTCGGGTCGCTAGTGCAAGTCCGCTGCCTCCCAGCTTGAGAAGCACGTTCTCCGAGCCTAGCGCCAACAAGTCCGCAGCGAAGGCAACAGCCTCTACGGACGTAAGTACTATTTCCTGCCGATGACTCAACCGGCAAGCCTCACTCTGATTTGGCGTCAGCCATGTAACTGCTGCCAGCAGCTCTGGAGACAGCTCCTGCACCGGGGCCGGGTCCAGCATAACAGTGATACCAGCGTCCTTGGCGAGGAAAGATGCATAGCACACCGACTCAATAGGGACCTCTAATTGGAGCATCAAAATTTTTGCCTGGAGAAACGTTTCACGATGCGTGTCAATGTAATCCGAGGTGATCTGACCATTGGCGCCGGGAACGACCACGATGCGGTTGTTGCCTTGCTCATCAATGTTGATGACGGCGACTCCGGAGGCACCGGGATGGCGCTCGAGGGCGGCTACATCCACACCTGAACCTTTCAGAGAGTTTTCGAGGAGGGAGCCGAAATCGTCTTCGCCAATGGCGCCCATGAAACAGGTCTTTGCACCGAGCCGTGCAGCGCCGACTGCCTGATTTGCGCCCTTGCCGCCAGGATATATCGCGAACTCCGACCCAGATACGGTCTCCCCTATGTTGGGCAGGCGCAGGCTTCTGGTCACGAGATCTGCATTTACACTTCCTAGCACGACAATGCAGTCCACTGGATAACTCCGTTCTATGTAGACCCTGTTAAAAGAGAGGGGCTAGAGCAACGCATGTGAGACCGAGGACAAAAAGCAAAAACATAGGAGGAAGTAGTTTGCGCGAAACCTGAGGGGCCGTTGCGAACTCCTTCCAGACATACACGCCCCAGAGTGCGGAGACCATCGTGGCTCCCTGCCCTAACGCGTAGGAGGTGGCCGGCCCAACGATGTGTGTCTGTGATGCCACAAAGTTCGCCTCCGCACCGGTACACCAGATCAAGCCACCGACCAGCGCGGACAGATGCCACGAGATTTTGGCTCGACGATACGTTCCCCATGAAACCGGTGGGCCCGTTACAAGCGGCCGGCGCATCAAAAAGTAGTTCAGCGGAAGGGCGCAAATAAGAACACCCAGAGCGAAGAACACCGAGACTGTATAAGGATCAAGTGCGAGCGAGCCGCGCAGGGATTTTGCAACGAGTGGATAGAATAGACCCATCAGGACACCCGCGATGATGCTGATCCGGATGCCACGTGAGCTTACGGCAGAATGCGAAGATTCGCGCCGTCGATACGCGAGGGCATCAAGCACGATCGCCGATATTACGAGAACGACTCCTGCTGCGATAAACAAGGGATTTCCGACGGGTGCAATCACAAAATTGAGCAGAACACCGACTACCAGGGCCAGACCAATTCCGATTGGGAAAGCCACTGCCATCCCTGCGATCTCGATGGCTCCAACAAGAAAAAGATTGGCCACGTTGAAGAGGATACCTCCCGCGACAGCCATCCAGATATGTCCGGAATCAGATTGCGCCAGGCGGATGAAGAAGTTGCTCCCCCCGCCGAGCAGGACCCCCCAGGCGATGCTGCCGATGCAGATACCAACGACATAGTCCCAGTAGAAAGCCTGAAAAGGCCATCCGACCGTCAGCTTCATTGTGTTGGCCCAGGACCCCCAACAGAACATGCTGACAAACATGAGGAAAAGGGCCGCGGCGTACAGTTGCGGTTGATACATGGAGACGATTAGCTCCTGATGCAATCAAGGCTTGGTGGCTGCGTGTTTCCTGTCCAATGGCTCTGGTAAAAGCTTTCACGACAAACGGTATTCTGAAGGACTAAAACTGTCAACGGCTTAGAAGTTGTGCTTCACCGAGGCTGCGCCGCCGCCTTTTTCCGGGACGGTAAAGGACGTTCGACAGCAATCGTGCAAACGGACGAGCGGGTACGTAGTTCCGTTGGAAGCACCAGCTGTTCGGCGGGTCTGTCGAACTGCTTGATGCGTTCGATGAGTAATCGTGCGGCACACTTACCCATCTGGTATGCGGGCTGATGGACGGAGGTCAAGTTCGGGTCAGTCAGCTCGGCAAAATCGAGATTGTCGAAGCCGACAATCGACACATCTTGAGGGCAGCGCAGACCGGCCTCGCGCAGCGCTATCAGCGTTCCCGCGGCAATGAGATCGTTCGAAGCGAAGATGCCTGTCGGCCGCGGAAGCATGCTGATGAGATTTCTGGCCGCAAGGTAGCCGCTGTCACGGGTAAACTGAGCTTCCTGCTGAAACTCGCTTTTAATTTGTAGGCCTGCTTCCTTACATGCACGTTGAAAGCCGGAGAGCCGCTCGCATCCGATGGAGGAACGAAGGGGGCCGGTGATGATAGCCAGTCGGCGGTGCCCACGAACAATCAGGTGTTTGGTCGCCTGGTAGGAGCCTTCTTCGTTGTTGGCTTTCACAGAATCTCCTTTCCAGTTGGCGGGACTGCGGTCGATGAACACAACCGGCTTTTTGTATTGAGTGATCATCGGCTCGATACCGCTGTCAACGGAAGGGATAATCAAAAAGCCAGCAGGGTTAAAGCTGCGGAGATCTGAAAACGCGCCAAGCTCCTTGGTCGAGCTGTTGTCTGTGTTGCAAAGAATAATGCGATGGAAGTGAAGCGATAATACATCCTCAGCTCCCCGCACGACTGAAGGGAAAAAGGGATTTGTGATGTCTGGAATGATCATGCCGATGAGATTGGAAGATGCCATGCGGAGACCACGTGCCAGTGCGTTCGGTTGCCATCCGAGCTCATCCATCGCCTGAACAACGCGGACCCTCAATTCCTCCCGCACCTTGGTGCTTCCATTGACTACATTGGAAACCGTGCCGATGGAGACTTTCGCTCTCTTCGCGATGTCGTGTGTACTGAGCCGCCGCTCTGCCATCGAATTCTCCTGGTTGCTATCTCAACACAAGTTGAGCAGCTTTCAAACAGAATGCATCAGCGAACCATTGTGCAGCATGGCGCTCATGTGAGTCAGATTTCTACTACGGCATGCAGGGAGTGGGGCTCACCCCCCGTTGCCGACCTTTCTTCGTATCGTGTGTCTTCGCAGATGAGGCGATGGTAAATGTGAAACATTTCAGATAACGAGCTGCCTGCGGACCTGCTGTAGGTCTTATCAAGTCTCAAAGGCTTAGAGAAAATGAAAGGTAACCGAGCGTTAGCTCTACGGTTAGTAACCAAGATGGCTCCTACTCCCGGCGCTTGCACATACAATGAAATGCGATCATGAAAAAACTACGGGTTGGTGTTCTGTTTGGTGGGCGCAGCGGAGAGCATGAAGTTTCCCTGCTCTCGGCCGCCTCTGTTCTCGAAGCAATCGACAAGAGAAAGTTTGAAGTCGTTCCCATCGGTATTACGAAAGAGGGTCACTGGCTTACGTCTTCGAACGCAGAGCGGCTGCTTACAGGGGGCGTAGCCACTGCGACACAATCTGCACTCGCTGCACCCGGTACGCTGCGCGCGGGAGACCCCTCAGCCACCGTACCCGCCGCGTTGCTGACGGATGCCAGAGCCGCTGTCCTGCCGCCCGCGCCAGTCCGCCAAGACTTTAGCGGAGAGATGTTGCCGGCGTCGACGCACGAAGCGGTCTGCCTGAATGGCCAGTCCCTGGACGTAATCTTTCCCGTGTTGCACGGAACGTTCGGCGAAGACGGCACGATTCAAGGGCTCTTCGAACTTGCGGGCATCGCTTACGTTGGCTCAGGAGTCCTCGGCTCCTCGACCGGCATGGACAAGGACGTGATGAAAAAACTCTTCGCCTTTTCTGGTCTGCCGATGGTGAAGCATGTCTCTTTACTGCGCGCAGAGTGGCAGGATAGTCCGCGCAAGGTCGTCGGGCGCATTGAGGCAGCGCTTAAATATCCGCTGTTTGTTAAGCCCGCGAATCTCGGCTCCTCCGTCGGTATCAGCAAGGCGCATGACCGCAGGGAACTTGGTCCGGCGCTTAGCTTAGCCGCCACTTTCGACCGCAAGATCGTCGTGGAGCAGGGCGTCGGGGGAGCGAAGCGGAGAGCTCGCGAACTCGAAGTCGGAGTGCTGGGCAACGATAAACCGGAGGCTTCCGTGGTGGGCGAGATCGTTCCCGGCAAAGAGTTTTACGACTACGAAGCGAAGTACCTGAGCGAGGGCTCGGTCCCAATCATTCCTGCAAAGCTCACGCGGCAGCAGACCAAACGGATCCAGCAGATGGCGATTGCCGCCTTCCAGGCGTGTGACTGCGCGGGCCTGGCAAGGGTTGACTTTTTGATGGACCCGGGCAAGACGCAGCGCATCTATGTGAACGAGCTCAACACGCTGCCGGGCTTTACATCCATCAGCATGTATCCCAAGTTGTGGGCAGCCTCCGGCGTCGCTTACAGCACGCTGATTACCCGGCTGATTGAACTGGCAGTGGAACGCCATCGGGAAAAGGAACAGAATTCCTATAGCGTAAAGTAGGCGGTGCGCGTTGGCCACCTACTTATGGCTGTAGGATGGTCACGACGAAAGTCGTGGGATGGAGGAACGGCCGTGACATTGCTCGATGCACCGCAGTACGACCTGGCGCGTGCACACCGGCGCCGAAACCTTGGGATCGCTGCCGCTGTGGCTGTCGTTCTGCTCGCCTTCCTTACCTTCTGGTTCTGGAACTGGCCCGCCGAACACCGCGTGAATCGCTTCTTCGAAGCCGTGGAGACGAAGGACATGGCGAAGGCCTACGGCGTCTGGAATAACGACCCAAACTGGCAGCAGCATCCGCAACAGTATTCCAGCTACAAGTACGGAACCTTCGTGGTGGATTGGGGCCAATCCAGTGACTGGGGACAGATCACCAGCCATCACATTGTCATGGCTAAAGGCACCGGTTCAGGCACGGTAATCGGGGTTGAGCTGAACAAAAGGAAGACGCCCACCTTCCTATGGGTCGAGGGCAAAACCAAGCAGCTCGGCTTCTCTCCCGTCGAGCTGGAATACTAGACGCTACCCAAAAGTTTGTTCCCCAAAGAGCGGCCTGTTTTGAGCATAAATGTCGCTTTTTTCTATAAATCTATACCTGGTGCCGATTACTGGCACTGGTTTCTGGATTGAACTTTTATCGCGGGATTGACAAGTGCCCAACAAACACCGCACCAACCACGAGCATATAAGGCCAAGCTATGGCCGAGTAGCTAGCGTGAACTTCTGCCGAATGAATGATTCCGTACTTGATTTAAAACACGGGAATACAGACAACAATGAAGGCACCGATCATCTGTGCCCGTGTTGCAGTTCTGAAGCCTCGCCAAAACTGTGCCAAAAATAGCACATAGTAATTCCGCTTATGAAATCGTCGCAGGACGTGGCCTACCCAGTCAAAACCGTATATCTTCCGCCTATTTTGAGATCTTCGGCAGGTAAAGTGCCCAGCAAAGCTGCTGAGTCCTGAATGTCTATTACCCTAATTGAGCGAGCGCATCCGAATTGCGAAAACAGATTGCGATGCTGGTCGAGCTATTCTTGCGCGCATGCATTTTCACGCTGACGGCTTTTTGCGCGGACAGCTTCTTTTGCGCCAGTTATTTTGCTGACTTGCTCTTTGTTGAGTCGCTAGCTAGCTGAATCGCTGCCTTGCTGGCTTGGCGTGGCCAGTGCGGCCAGGGTCTTTTCCAGGCTCGCCGAGTCCTCTACATAGAGGCACTTCTGGCTGCGGTCGATCTGGCGCATTAGACCACTCAAGACTCTGCCGGGACCGACTTCGATAAAATGTTGCGGTTGCTCGCGAATGAGGAGCTGAACCGACTCCCCCCACAGCACGGCTCCCGTCACCTGACGGATCAGCGCGTCGCGTGCGCCTTCGGCATCCCGAATGAACTGGGCATCTACGTTGCCTACGATGGGTATCCGGGGATCGGTAAAGTCTGTCGCCTGCAGGAGCGGCGCCAGTCTATCCTGTGCCGGCTGCATCAACGCGCAATGGAAGGGCGCGCTCACCTGCAGCAAGACGGCCTTTTTTGCGCCGCGCTCTTTAGCCAGAACAACGGCACGTTCGACCCCGGGTACTGCTCCGGAAATAACGGTCTGCTCCACAGAGTTCCGGTTGGCAGCGGAGACCACCGTATTGGTTTCGGCAGCGGCGTCCTCGCAAACCTTTACCACGTCTCGCTCTGCCATACCGAGAATCGCGGCCATGGTGCCTTGGCCTGCAGGTACGGCTTCCTGCATGTAACAACCACGGCTCCGCACTGTGCACACGGCATCGACAAAGCTCAGGGTGCCGGCCGCCACGTTCGCGGAATACTCCCCCAGCGAGTGCCCCGCGACGTAACTCGGCTCCACTCCGTGCCCGGCGAGCACCCGCAGGGCGGCGATCGAAACGGTGAAGATGGCGGGCTGAGTAAACTCCGTCAGACGGAGCTGATCCTCCGGCCCCTCAAAGCAGAGCTTCGACAAGCTAAATCCGAGGGCTTGATCGGCCTCTTCGAAAACCTGGCGGGCAACGGGAAAATGTTCGTAGAGGTCGCGACCCATGCCTACGGACTGCGAGCCCTGTCCGGGAAAAAGAAACGCCAGTTTTTGGGTCGTCATGCTGATGCTATTCAAGCGATTAACCCGTAAGGATGCAAGCGAGGAATCACGTGCTACTGGCTCTGGTCGCCGTCTGCCGCGATGCCATCTGGACGGCTGCCAAACTCACGCTCGATCCCTTCACTGATGCCAGCCTGGACAAATTCCGCTGCGACGCGAATGCCATTGTAAATCGCCCGATCGTTGGATGACCCGTGCCCTACTACGCAGACTCCGCGCAGGCCCAGGAGGGGTGCTCCGCCATACTCGGTGTAATCCAGCCGCTTGTTGAAGTCGTTAAATGCGCGGCGCGATAGCATCGCGCCCACCTGAGCCTTTACGGTGGAGTTGAGCGACTCCCGCAGCAAGACCCGAACCAGTTTCCCCAGACCTTCGGAGGCCTTCAACGCAACATTGCCGACAAAGCCATCGCAGACGACCACATCGCAGTTGCCGTTGAAGATATCGCGGCCTTCGACGTTGCCCACAAATTGGATGGGGAGCCGCTTGAGCAGGGGGAAGGCCTGCCGGGTGAGCTCGTTGCCCTTACCCTCTTCCTGTCCGATGGAGAGTAGTCCGACCCGGGGGCGGCGGATCTTAAGTACGCGGCGGGCATACATCTCGCCCATCACGGCGAATTGCTCCAGATTTTGGGGCTTGCACTCCACGTTGGCGCCGACGTCCAGCAACACGCAAGGGGAGCCGGTGGCTGTGGGCATGACCGTGGCCAGAGCGGGGCGGTCAACACCCTGAATCGCACCCAGCACCATTTTGGCGCAGGCCATTGCCGCACCGGTATTGCCCGCAGTCAGGAATCCCGCTGCTGTCTTCTCTCTCACCAGCCGCAGACCCACGCGCATGGAGCTGTCGCGTTTCTGGCGGACCGCGAGCGCTGCTTTTTCGTCCATGCCGATAATCTCGCTGGCATGATGAATCACGATGGGAAGGCTCTCGCCACGGAGGTATTCAGAGAGAACGGAACGCAGCTCTAGCTCTGCCCCCACCAGGTGCACACGCACCGGCAATTGGCGACAGGCAAGGATAGCGCCCCGGATCTCAGGATCTGGAGCCTTGTCCGAACCCATTGCATCGAGAGCAATGTCCGTCAGCATCGGGATCGGCTGCAGTTACTTCGCTTCCTTGACTTGGATGACTTCGCGTCCCTTGTAAGTGCCGCACTTGGGGCAGGCACGGTGGGGCAATTTACGCTCGTGACAATTGGGACATTCGCTTAGTCCGATGGGGGTAAGAGCATCATGCGCACGGCGTTTGGAGGTACGGGCCTTGGAATGGCGCCGCTTTGGATTAGGCATTGCAGATTCCTTTCATGCGTCCGTCCTGAACCCCTTGGCTCTCAGTAAAAGTTAACCCTGGCACAGCATGCCAAGGCCCGGGATGGATGCGGTACGCTTGATTCTTAAAGTTTTATCCGGCTGCGAAGATCTGAGAGCGCGGTCCACCGCGGATCGGACTTTGTCTGGTCGCAGGTGCACGTTTCAGTGTTCAGATTGGTACCGCAGCGCGGGCATAATCCTTTGCAGTCCGGGCGGCAAAGTGTCTTAGCGGGCAAGGATAGAAGCACCTGCTCCCTGAGGACATCTTCGAGCTCAAGACTCCCTCCTTGATAATAACCGATTTCGGTCTCGGATGTGGTGATGGAGTGCTCCGCAGCCTCGCCATCCGCCCCCACCGGACGGAACAGCAGGTCGAAGTCGCCGTTGAGGTCGTAGTTCACCGGCTCAACGCAGCGGGCACAGGGAACCTCAAAGCGGCCTTCGTAGTGGGCACGAATGCGGATGTCGGCGACTACGTCCCGGGGGCCGCGATGTTCCTGCAACAGGTCAGCCCGCCCGGTAACGCGAAAGGTGTCGAGCTGCTTCACATCCGACACGTATTCAATGGTACCCGGCTGTACGGGCTCGTCAAACTCAAGCGGCTCCCGCTCCAGATCGACCACGGTAATCAACATAGTAAAGCTTCTCTCCAGGGCGAAAAAGGCAACTCCTCAGGGAGTACTCTCCCCGAAGCGTCCTACTTGAGAGTAAGGAGCGCGCCGTCCTGCGTCAAACGATGAGATTCGTCAACGCGCTGCTACCAGACTGGTGTCTCCGATGCTTCTGCATTCGAGCTACCCATGCAGGGATGGCCACCCTGCGGACTGAAAGAGGCGTATGGCGGCTACTCCCGCCGCTCCGGCCTCGATGCAGGAGGCGGCATTCTGCAGGGTGACACCCCCCAGCGCAAAGACTGGCATCGATCCCGCAACCTGGCAGGCTGCACCGAGTGCAACAAGGCCGACACCGGGAAGGACGGCGCTGCTGGCGATCGGCTCATCCTCATCCTTACGCGACACCTTACCGAAGACCGGAGCGAATAGGGCCATGGTGGCCCCGTTGTCCCGTGCTCTCTCTACATCTGCAACTGAGTGACAGGCTACGCTGAGGATGGGCGGGTTGCGGGCACACTCAGCATAGAGGCGCCGCACTTCGGCGGGTGTCAGGGCTCCCGTGCCGGGAAGGTGAACCCCATCCGCTCCGGTGGCGATGGCCACGTCAGCGCGGCCATTGACAAGGACTTTCGTGTGCACAACTGGAGCCCTGGCAACCTGCGCTTCTCGTACGGCGGCAACAATTCCGCGGGCAAGCCTCTCCAGGGCGCGGGCGGTCAGATGTCGCTCGCGAATCTGGATCACTTCAACTCCGCCTGCAGCCCATTGCGAGGCCAGGGATATCAGGGTGTCCTCAGCGGACGGCGCGCTGGGGGAGAGCCGCGCAGCATCGGTGATGGCGTAGAGCCTCATGGAACCAGTGTAGTCGGGAGTGCACTGTTGTATTTCGCAGACAGGGCGTCGGGTGGGTGTGGGAGAAGACCCATGTCTCAAAAGCGAGACATGGGGCACCCACCATCTTTTGTGCTCTCACACGAGACATGGGTTACAGCGGCTTCCCTTGCTCTTGCACGTGAAATGGGGAACCCATTTCACGCAAACGCGAGAGCAACTCCGATGCTGAGATTGTCCTAGCGGTAGCTGCGCTGGTAGGTGCGGGAGAGGCGGTCGTGCCAGCCGAGGCCGTCCTCATCAAACCAGGCCCATGCGAATCCCATGCCGAGCGTGCAGGCGGAGAGTAGCAGGGCTCCGATGCGATGCTTCATCTGTCGGCGGGTCGGATTCTCATCTTCAAAGGTGCAAAGAGCAATGCGCGCATAGCGCATGCCGGGTGTGCATTCCGAGAAGGTGAAGAACAGGTACTGATACAGCAGCAGGAAGAAAACCAGAGTCCCGCCCGCAGCTGCGAGGGCCGGTTTGCCGGTTGGGGGATGGGCTGTGCAGGAGACGAATACCGCCACGAAGACCAGGAATGCCAGGCTGGCCAGGCATAAATCCACCAGCGCTGCCATCAGGCGGTCCTCCATGGAGGCGGTGTTCATGGGGATCTCGAGATAATTTGTAAGCCGGGGATCCGCATCACCATCCTGGGCACTTCGTGCATCGAGACGGATGGTAGACCACTCCGGCATCGGGTGTTCGACTGGGGGAGTTTTCGAAATGGCTTCTGCGTCAACCTCAAAGATCCTCAGCTGCGGAGCGTCTGCGTGGGCTTCTTCGCGGAGGGGGCCTTCGGCGAGGCGTGGCCTTGCCCTGCGGGGCGCAACAATCTCTCGGGGAAATTCGATCAAATTTCCAGCGATGGTCTCGACCGGCTCAATCGTCGCCTCGGACAGGAGGTCGATCCCACGCTGCACTGCTTCCTGGCTGCGCGGGGCGGATGGGGCCGCTTGTTGGTGCACGGGAACGGGCACGGAGACAGCAGCGGTCGGGCTCGACTTTTTTGCCGTTGCGGGGTTGGCAGTCGGACCCTTCCCAATGCCATCGACCGCGGCCTGCGCTGCAGCACTCTTCTCCTGCGCAGAGGCTTGCTCGGCGAGGGCGGTGGCGTGTGCCTCCTGCGCCAGCACTTCGCTGTAGGAGGGGACTTTGGCGTAACGCGCCGCTACACGAGCAGCGACCTGGGCAGCGCGAGACTCGTTCGACTCCACCTCCAGCGGCAGACTGGTTTGTTCGTCTGATTTGGGAGGGCGCCGCGTACGATGGGCAGCCAGGCGCTCTTTTGCCTCTCGTTTCCACGAGGGAAGAACTTCCTGGGAATCGGACCGCAAACTTGAAGTAGTACTCAACTGAAATCCTCGTTTCCTGCGCAATCCTTACTGCCAGCTCGAAGTTTAGATCGCCGACAGCGGAACTCCGTGCGTCTCTTGATTCTTGTCATCGAGGGAGAGGAGGTGGAGCAACGGACAGACGTGCTATCGGCCATTGGCACAACTCCAATGCGGGCGAGAGAACGTACTAGTTTAGAAGCCAGAGCGATGAGCGTTCCTCCTCTGGACCTTGGCTCTTTGGTATCCTAAAGCGGATTTCCGATTGCTATGCACCACGGTTGCGGTCTCGCGCAGCTTTTTCTAAATGGAAAAGCAGCGCCACCTCATTAGCTCCGGTGTACACCCAAAAGGAAACCTGCTCTTGCCTTGTCCCAGGTGATGAACATCTACACCTTTTTATGTATCACGCTGTTGTTCCTATGTCATCCGCTGCTTTGGCCGCAGCAGTTAACGAAGGAGTTTCCCCTGGACGCATCCGGGACAACAACTTCCGTTGACGCCCGCGTCCAGGCGCAGGAAAGCGCCGACGCAAAGACTCTCCCTGACGCACCCAGCGCCAGCTACATTCCCGTGGCGGAACCGGAAGCCATCGCCCCCGCGGGTGTTCCCGTGCACATTCGCGCCAGGGAGCAAAAGAAGCAGGGCGACTTATGGTCGCTCACCGGCGAGGTAGTGATTGAGTATCGTGACTACATTTTGCGTGCGGACCGCATAAGCTATAACGCGGGGACGGAGCAGGCCGAGGCTGAGGGCCATGTACAGGTTGAAGGCGGACCCGACGACGAGATGATCAATGCCAGTCATGGCACCGTCAATTTCGACCAGCAGACCGGGCATTTCTACGACGTGATTGGAACCATCGGAGTGCGCCAGTCGGGACACAAGTCGGTCTACTCCACCGCGAATCCATTTCTATTCACCGGCAGGGAGGTCATCAAGACAGGCCCGCGCAGCTACAGGGTTCTTGACGGCTCCATGACATCGTGCCGTCTGCCGAAGCCGGATTGGCGGCTGCTGGCGAGAGAGATTACCGTGGACAACGACCAGGCGCGGGCAAGTAAAACCACTTTTCGATTACTCGACGTTCCCATCCTTTACCTGCCTTATGTCACTCACCCCGTCAGCACTGCAGGGCGGCAAAGCGGATTTCTGATTCCCACATTAGGGACCTCGACAACTAAGGGAACCATATTTGGAGAATCCATCTACTGGGCTATCAATCGCAGCACGGATATAACCCTGGGGGCTGAGTACTACAGCAAGCGCGGTTGGGCACCGAATGGGGAATTCCGCTACCGGGGATTTGACCGGAATTTTATTACGCTGCGGTTCCACTCCATGCTGGATCAAACATCGGGCTCGAAGAACCAGGGTGGACTCGATATGACCGTGAATGGCCGCCGCGATTTCAGCGAAAAGACCCGAGCGGTCTCCAATCTCGAATACCTGAGCTCCTATATCTACCGCCAGGCCTTCACTGAAACTTTCGCCAACGCGGTGAACTCCGAAGTGAAGTCGAACGCCTTCCTGACCCACTCCAGCGATGGGCATAGCGCGAGCGTAAATTTCGACCGCTATCAAAGTTTTCAGAGCACGACGCCAGGAGACGAGATTCGAATTCTGCACCTGCCCAGCCTGCGCTATGAAGCAGTAGACGAGCCGCTCGGGCGCACGCCCTTCTACTGGGGGCTGGCGACTTCGATGGCGGGGCTCTCGCGCGCGGAACCCAACTTCCAGACCTCGCATGAGGTGGGCCGACTCGACATTCATCCACACCTGTCGCTTCCACTTCATTTTGATGGATGGACTCTAAGGCCCGAGGTGGGGATTCGCGACACTTTTTACACCAAGAGCCAGCGGCTTGGTGTGGGAGTGCCGAAAGAGCGCGGTGCGACGCTGAATCGCTTCGATCTGGAGGCGGGTATGGAAATTCGGCCACCAGTTCTGCAGCGGGATTTTAGCACTGGCTGGCTGGTGAACCTGCTGCAGCGGGAGTTGCGACACACCATCGAGCCCTTGGTGCAGTACAACTTCGTTGGCGGGATTAACGACTTTCACTCCATCCTGCGCTTTGATGAAACCGATGTTGCCAGTGACACCAACGAGGTGGAGTACTCGCTCACTCAGCACTTGTTCACACGAAATCTGACGAGCAGGCCCTGTGCCCCGCCCAGCGAAACAGTTGCGCAGAATTGCGATCACAACACCCGCGAGTGGGTCACCTGGATGGTAGGTCAGAAATATTTTATCGATCCGAATTTCGGGGGGGCCATCACAACAGGACAGCGGAACCTGCTGGCGACGACGTTGGATCTGACGGGCGTTGCCTTCCTGGTATCTCCGCGTGATATTTCACCGGTCATCTCCCGGCTGAGGACACGCACCACAGAGCGCACTGATCTGGAATGGGATCTGGACTACGACACACGCGCCGGCCGCATCGAATCTAGCAACCTCTTCGCCGACTACCGCACGGGAAATTTTGTCGCGGGTGTTGGGCATGCCCGGCTTAGCGCGCCAGAACAATCCAGCCTGGGATCTGTTGCGACGGTGTCCAACTTTAGCCAGTTGCGCGTGTTCGCCGGCTTCGGAAACCTTGCTCGCCGCGGACTGAACCTGGCGGGAAATATGGGTTACGACTTCGCCCAGAATGCCCTGGAGTATGTGGGCGCGCAGACTACCTACAACTGGGATTGCTGCGGCATCAGCTTCGAATACACGCGATTTGCGCTTGGTTCAGTGCGCACCGAAAACCAGTATCGCTTCAACTTTTCGCTGGCGGGTGTGGGCACGGCGGGGAATCTGCGGCGAGCGGAGCGGCTCTTTTAACGCTCCTCACGATTGGTAGTTTTATAGTTGGAGAGTTATCATCTGCGCATCATCATTTTTCATTTGAGGTTATATGAAGCCTAGCTCTTGGTTTCGAGCCCTATTGCACCTCTCATCGATCACTGCGGTGGCCCTCGCTATGACGACTGCGGGGCAGGCACAAGTTGTTACTCATGCTATGAATCAGGCGACGGTTGCTGTACCAGTGGGAGAGCGAGATACGGCGATTTCGCCGGAGGAGTTAGTCAAGCTGCTCCAGATTCCCAAGGGCGATCAACCCATCATCCTCAACGTGGGACCACGTCTGCTGTATGCCCAGGCGCATATTCCGGGTGCGGAGTACATTGCCCCGGGTTCTAGCTCGGCGTCCAACGAAATGTTAAAAAAGCGGGTCCAGGCTGTGCCTCACGGACGATCTATTGTTCTCTATTGTGGCTGTTGCCCGTGGAGCCGCTGCCCTAACATTCATCCTGCTTATGGCGAGTTGCGGTCGATGGGATTTACCAAAGTGAAGATGCTCTATATCGCCAATAACTTTGGGGCAGACTGGGTGGACAAGGGCTACCCGACCGCGAAGGGCAAGTAAGGTGCTGAAGTCGTATCGCGCCATGGGTGCGCTGACGGTTATCTTGCTGTCGATTGGATTGGTGTTTGGGATATATACAGTCAGGCATCCTCGTTCTCGCTCGCAAGGTGGCAAGCTCATTGGCGCTTCTGAGGCTTTGCCGATAGCTCCCGAGTTTTCGCTCACTGATCTAAACGGCCAGCCTCTGAAGTTGAGCAGCTTCCATGGGAAGGTAGTTCTTATTGACTACTGGGCGACATGGTGTGCCCCGTGCAAGATCGAAATTCCCCGCCTGATCGTACTTCAGAACAAATATAAAACACAGGGACTGCAGGTGATCGGCTTGTCCATGGACGATGGGCCGGAACCAGTGAGGATCTTTGCGCGTGAGCTTGGGATCAACTATCCCATCGCGCTGGGTAACGTAAAGGTGGCAGAAGCCTACGGGGGAGTTTTGGGTTTGCCGATAGCTTTTCTCATCGATCGGCGGGGTCGTATCTCTCGCAAGCTGGTTGGCGATGCTGAGATGCAATCGATTGAACCCGACGTGCAGAAGCTGCTGCGGCAGCCTTAAAGCAGAAGCAGGGAAAGAATGATGTATCCAGCGTCAGCGATGTAGGCATTTCCTTGATAAAAATGCCTGCAGAGATCTGTGGCTCACCTTACAGCAACCCTGCTTCTGCTCTAGGTGTTCGGCCTGGCGATCACTTGGAGTTCGAGCCGTCGTATAGCTGGAACTCGCGGATCGATGCCTCAGACGTAGTCGAAAGCAGGTTGAGGCGAATCCGCCGTGCAGTAACCGCCGGGAAGATATCGATTTTCTTATGACCTATGGCCTGCCCTTCCGCTACACGCTTCCATGCGCCCTGTTCGTACACCTCGACGGCGTACTTTTGTACTTTTTGCCCATCGTTCAGCCACTCCATGGTGAGGGCGCGATCAAACGTCACCGGATGCGCAAAATCCACTTCAAGCATGGCGTGATGCGAACCCGTGGGCGCGGTCCAGAAGGTATCAAGATCACTATCGAGTGCGTCGGCAGCCCCTCCCCCGGACTGGCGTTCGAGGACCAGATTGTGGGCATACAGTTTATGAATCGCCTCGCCAAATTCGCGCAGCCGTGCCGCATCCCCCTGGGGGAGACGACCAGTATTATCTGGTGCTAGTCCTAATAAAAGCTGGGCACCTTTGCCCACCGTCCTGTTGTAAGTATCCACCAGTTCGGCAACGCTTTTCAGGCTGGCTTCGTCGTGAGGATGCCAGAACCAGTGCTCTTTGCGCAGAGGAGTATCTGCCTCCACGGGTCGCCAACGCAGATAGCCGGCGCGGTCTACCACGTTCCAGTTCTCGTAAGTCACGGTGCCGCTCTCATTACCCACCCAGCGCAGATCGGCGAACGGGAAGAGGGCTACATCCGCGAATACCAGCGTATTGGGCTGATAGGTGCGCAGGGTCTCGATGATGCGGGGGAAGTCATACGTGCGCCCACCGCTACCCGCGCCGTCCAGCCAAAACTCCACCAGATCGCCGTAGTTTGTCGCCAGCTCCTCTAATTGCCCCAGGTAGTACTGGTCGTAAGCTTTCACGTCGGGATAGCGCGGGTCGTGGCGGTCCCATGGTGAGAGATAGACTCCAAACTTGAGGCCGTTCTGCCGCGCCGCATCGGATGCTTCGCGAACCAGATCGCCCTTACCGTTTTTCCAGGGACTATTTTTGACGCTGTACTCAGTTCCCGCTGAAGGCCAAAGACAAAAGCCATCGTGATGCTTGGCCACCAGAATGGCATATTTGGCCCCGCCTGCCTTGGCCGCCTCCATCCATTGGGCTGGATTGGCATCCGATGGCCTGAAGAGCTTTACGTCTGCGGTTCCATCTCCCCATTCGCGATTGAGAAAGGTGTTGGTGCCGAAGTGGATCAGGACGCCAACTTCCATATCCTGCCACGCTACCTGCTGCGGGGAGGGCTTGAGTTCGGAGGGATTCTGCGCACCGCCAGATAAGCTGCAGACGCTGGCAAGCAGGAGCAGCAAAGCGTGGCGAATTTGTTTGGTGACATGCATGAATGACTCCTATGAGGAATTGCAGCGACCATACCGGGGAATACTTATCTTAACGAGAAGTGCCGGGGAATCGTGCGGGTGCGATAATTAAGTAGATTTACGAAAGGCGGCTTGCTTGTTCCGTATCCGAACTTTTTTTTGCTGCCTGCTTGCCATTCTCGCAGTCGGCTGCAGGGCCCAGAGCACGGCGGTCGACGCACAGCTGACTCGTCGCATAGAGATCCTGGTTCGCAGCCAGTTTCCGGTGCCGCCCGGCTATACCGTATCGGTAGGGGAGCGCAGCAAGAGTGCTTTTGCGGGCTACGACGATGTGCCTGTCAGCTTCGAGCGCGGGAAGAATAAGAGCACCGCAAAGTTCCTCCTTTCCGCCGACAGCAAGACGCTGGTGCGACTGGAGAAGTTCGATCTCAGTAAGGATCCGGCGGAGGCGGTGTCGTATGCCAACCGGCCACTTCGAGGCAATCCCGCGGCAAAGGTTGTGGTTGTTAACTTCGACGACCTGGAATGTCCGTATTGTGCCAAGATGCACACGGAGCTGTTCCCCGGCCTGCTCGATCGCTATAAGGGCCTGGTCCGCGTGGTCTACAAGGACTATCCACTGGTAGAGATCCACCCCTGGGCGATGCATGCTGCGATAGACAGCAATTGCCTGGCAGATCAGAGCGGCACGGCGTATTGGAACTATGTGGATTACCTCCATGCCAACGGTGCCGAGGTGAATGGCACGAAGCGCGACCCGGAGGCGGCTAAGACGACGCTGGATCGACTGGCGCGCGAAGAGGGTCAGCGAAGCAAATTGGATGCAGCCAAGCTTAGTACTTGTCTGACAAAACAGGATGAAGCACCGGTGCGTTCCTCTATGAAGGAGGGCGAGACTCTCGGTGTGGATGGAACCCCAATGCTGTTTATCAACGGAGAGCGCATCGGTGGAGCGGTTCCGCCAGGGGTTATACAGGCGGCCGTGGATCGAGCGTTGCTAGGCGTCGGCATACAGCCTCCCCCTCCACCGCCCGCGCAAGCACAACCAGCCGTACCGGCGACACAGGGTAAGGAAGCAGCGCCGGTCAAGAATTAGCTGCTCTACCTTAGAACCAATTGCAGTATTTTCAGAGACGGACGCAGGAACCAGCCGAGAATCAACGGTTCGCTAATCCCGGGCACATGGACGCGCCGACTGATCTCTGAAGGAGAAAACTGTTGCAATCCCAATTCGATCGAACGGGTAGTCCAGGTCCGCCAAGTTCAGTCCTTCCCCACAAACTTCAAGGATTTGCTTCTCTCATCGGGCTTCTGGCTCTTTGCGGAGCGGCTGGAACCGGGTGCAGCCGTGCGCACGCGCCGGATGTGATGGCAACCGTCAACGGCCACGCGATCCAGAAAGCGGATGTGGAAAAGTACTACCGCAACGGGCTTGGGGAATCGCAGCAGGAGCCGCCGGTAGAGCAGGCAGATAACGCGCGGCTAAGTATTCTGCGGCAACTGGTGGACGACGAGATCGTGCAGCAGCGCGCGGCAAAGCTGAACCTGGTGGCCACGGACGAAGAGGTGGACGCAAAGCTCGCCGAAGTCAAATCTCCTTACACACAGGAAGAGTTCAACAGCCGACTGAAGGCAAAGAATCTGACCATCGACGATCTGCGTCACGATCTGCGCCGCTCGCTCACGACGGAGAAACTGCTGAACAAGGAAATCAACTCCAAGATCAACATCAGCGACTCCGACATCAGCAACTACTACAACACGCACAAGTCCGAGTTCAACCTGATCGAGCCGCAATATCGCCTGTCGCAGATCGTGGTCACCTCCATGGCGAGCCAGCAGGCGGGCAACCTGCAAAATTCGAAGGCTACGAGCGAGGTTGAGGCTCGCAAAAAGATCGAATCCCTGCATAACCGCCTGGAAAGTGGCGAGGATTTCGGAGCCGTCGCCGCAAACTTCTCAGAGCAGCCAAACACGGCCAGCAATGGCGGCGATATGGGCTTCGTGAAGGAGTCTCAACTTCATACTGACATCAATGTCTACAACAGCGTCGGCAGGCTGAAGGCTGGCCAGATTACGGACATCCTGCCGATTTATGAGGGTGGGGGCTCCAAACGTGTGGTCGGTTACGCCATCTACAAGCTTATCTCGAAGGATGCCGCGGGGCAGCGTGAATTGAACGATCCGCGTGTGCAACAGGCGATTCGCCAGCAGCTGCGCGATGGCCGGGCACAATTGCTTAAGAATGCCTACTACGAGATGCTGCACGACCAGGCGCGTGTGCAGAACTACTTTGCAGAAGAGATCTTCAAGAAGTCCCAATAAGGTGGCTATGCTTCGCTTCGGCGTTCTTGGTTTTGGGCACCATGCTATTCTGCGGCTCGTCCCGGCCTTCGCGCGCTCCAATGCCTGCAGGCTTACTGGTCTTTGGCGTCGCAATCCTGACAAGGCGCGGGAAAACGCGCGCGATTTCGGTGTTGCCCAGGTTTTTGCGACTGCCGCAGAGCTCTGCGCCTCTGAAGAAATCGACGCAATCTTTGTAACCTCACCGGACGCGATGCATATGGAGCATGTGTTGCTCGCCATCCAACACGGCAAGCCTGTGCTCTGCGAGAAGCCGCTCGGCATGAATGCCTCAGAGGTCGAGGCGATGTTGAAAGCTTCACGGCAGGCGGGTGTGGTCTTCGGCGTCGCCCAGAATTTTCGCTACAACGCCAGCGTATCGCTGGCACGGCAGTGGATTGCAGAGGGGCGCATCGGTAAGCCGCGTCTTGCGCATCTTCAGTTTTGTTACGACGCGGAACGCAGTCCCAGGGAGTGGATATACGACCCCTCGCTGGCCTGTGGAGGGCCTATCGGCGACGTAGGTATCCACTGCATTGATGCGATGCGCTTCCTGCTCCAGGACGAGCCTGTCGCGGTGTCTACACTTGCCCGCAAAGACGACCGGTCCGGAGAGGTCGAATCCTCCGCCGTCATCGCTCTGGAGTTAGTGGGCGGGGCTCTTGGCATGGTCAGCGTGACCACGCGTGCCGCTTACCGGTCTCTCTTCGAAGTGGCTGGCGAGCGCGGAACTATCCTTTGCGAGAATGGCTTGACGGTGGAGCGCCCGGTTGAGCTTGAACTGATTCAAGACGGGCAGACGGTTTTGGCGGAGGCGCTGTCGAACGCGGACTCCTATAGCCGCATGCTTGACTCATTCGCGGGAGCGGTCGCGGGTGATAGCTCCTACCTGGCCACGGGTGAGGACGGACTGGTAAATCAGCGAGTGCTGGATGCAACCTATGCAGCCTGGCGAACAGGCTCGCGCCAGACAATCGCGGGTCACTAAAGCAGAAGCAGGGATGGTGTGATGTATCCAGCGTCAGCGATGTAGGCATTTTCTTGATGAAAATGCCTGCAGAGCTTTGCGCCTCACCTTACAGTAACCCTGCTTCTGCTCTAGAGGAATTCTGTTGCAGGGGTAATCCGAAGTGGCAGATCGCAGCGGGGCTTTTCCCTGGGAAAAGCGCCCCATCACGCGTATTGACGGAAGACATAGGACAGTAGTGTGGAGTCGCGCTTAAGCCTACTCGATCACTGCCAGCGGTTGGCCAGAGACGACAGTCTCTCCCGTTTCGACGAGAATTCGGATAACCCGCCCTGCCTTCGGCGCCTTGAGTTCATTCTGCATCTTCATCGCCTCGATTACCACGATCCCCTGCTGACTTGAGACTTCGTCCCCCTCCACCGCCATGAGTCGCACCACACGGCCGGGCATGGGTGCCTTGATGGAGACGGGGCCAGTGGCAGCTCCTCCCTTGCCACGGCGGCGGGAGTTGAGGGAGCGGGGGTCATCGACGCGATACAAGTATCGGTGACCGCCGATGTGGATAGCAGGAGCCGTTGCATACTCTTCCAGCACGCAGCGATAGGCTTTGCCGCCTATCAGAAGCGACAACACACCGGGCCGCAACAGTCTTGCCTCTACCGCAAGCTCTTTTCCATTTAGCGAAACGCGGTAGATGCCGTCGGCGCTATCCTGGTCCAGTTGGACGGCTCGCACGCTACCCGCAAGGTCGATTTGCACGATCATGACCTGAGGCCTTCCTGGCGGGCCGCAGCCTTCCATCCTGATGTGGGCGGTCCCGAGATGGCGGCGGGCTCGAGCGCCAGGGCGTGGAAGAGCGCAGCCGCAATGGTGGCGGCCTGCTCGTCTTCCTGCGACGCCGGCTGATTGAGTGACGCACTCTTGTCGTGGGCCAGGGTTCGATCAAGACTGCCTGTATCCATGCGTGCGGCGCGGAAGTCCTGATCCTTCAGAATGGCGCGGAAGATGCTGAGGTTGGTTCGTATTCCGCATATGACGTACTCGTCGAGCGCGCGCTGCAAACGGGCGATGGCGAGGTCACGCGTGGGAGCGTACGCGATCAGCTTGGACAACAGCGGGTCATAATCCAGGGGAACGACCCAACCCTCGTAGATGCCGCAATCCTCTCGAATACCTGGTCCCGAGGGCTGCAGCAGGCGAGTGATCCTGCCGGGCGAAGGGAAGAAGCCATTCTCAGGGTCCTCCGCGTAGATGCGGCACTCGATGGCGTGGCCGCGAACGATGACATCACGCTGCGTGAGAGCAAGCGGCTCTCCCTGTGCAATGCGGATCTGGAGCTGAACGATGTCAATCCCGGTGACCAGCTCGGTAACCGGATGCTCCACCTGAAGGCGGGTGTTCATTTCAAGAAAGTAGAAATTGCCATCCGGATCGACGAGAAATTCGACAGTTCCAGCGTTGGTATATCCCGCCGACATGGCCAGCCGAACGGCGGCCTCTCCCATGCGCTTGCGCAGATCCGGCCCGACGACGGGTGATGGTGCCTCTTCGACGACCTTCTGGTGGCGTCGCTGTAAGGAGCATTCCCGTTCGCCCAGGTAGATGCAGTGACCGTGTTCGTCTGCCAGGATCTGGATCTCGATGTGCCGCGCCCTCTCTACCAGCTTTTCAAGGTAGAGATTCCCCGATGCGAAAGCTCGTTCTGCTTCGCTTTGTGCGCTGCGATATGCCTCTGGCATTTCGGACGGCGTCGCGACCGCGCGCATGCCCTTGCCTCCGCCCCCCGCGACCGCTTTGAGCATTACCGGGTAGCGGATATCCTGGGCAACCCGGCATGCTTCTGCAACCGACGAGAGGCCAGTAACCGAGCCCGGCACGCGAGCCAGACCGGATGCCTCGGCTGCCTGGCGAGCTCTCGTCTTGGAGCCAAGCAACTGCATCGCCTCGGCGGTAGGTCCTATGAACTTGATACCGGCCGTCTGGCAGGCTGCGGCGAAGTCCGGGTTTTCTGAGAGAAATCCGTACCCGGGGTGAATTGCATCGGCGCCGCACTGGCGTGCGATTTGGAGGATTAGATCTCCGCGGAGATAGGACTCCAGCGCTGGTGAGGGTCCGAGCCGGTAGGCCTCCTCCGCCTGCAGCACATGCAACGCTGCGCGATCCGCATCGGAATAGACCACGACGGAAGGAATACCCAGTTCCCGGGCCGCTCGTTGGATGCGGAGAGCAATCTCTCCTCGATTTGCAATCAGGATTTTGCGGATGGTTCGCACGATGGGCGGATTGTACAGGATTAGTTGGGACTCAAAGATAGAAGCCTCCGGGGAGGGAGGCTTCTTTTGACTTCAGGAGGAGGCTGTGTCAGACCACCTATTGCGTGATTCCGCCCGGCGTCGCCTCGTTCTTCTTTTCTTCATTTGCCTTACGGGTTCCCATTGACTTATCGCGCCAGATACCTGCCTGTTCGAGGTCAGCCTTGCGAGCAGCGTCGTTGCCGCACTCAAGGTCTGCCTTGCGGCGATAGGCGAGATTGATGTAGGACATGGCATCATCGTAGGCAGGGCGAAGGTCGATTGCCTTCTGAAGGTATTCGATTCCTTCACTGACCAGTGGGCCATTGTCCTGCTGCAGTTGTCCACAGGCGGCCTTCGGCAATTTAGGATTGCCATTGCCGTCATCCTGCATGCCAACGCTTGACAGCAACTTCACCGCATTTCGGTAGGCCAATCGCCAGTCAATCACACCAACCGAGTAGTGTGCCTCAGGATCCTGCGGGTCAACTTCGATAACTTTCTTTTGCCACTCTCTCGCCAGATCGTACTTCTTGGTATTGAAATAAAGCGAGGCAGTGCCCTTCAGCGCGGTGAGATCTTTCGGTTCCTTAACCAGAACATCCTTGAAACCGTCGATGGCCATCTGGGCACTCTGTAAATTCTCGGGGGTTTCAAGATCGGGAACGACTTGTTGAGCGTATGCGGTCGCCAAGTAGAGCTTCGCCATGGGTAGGGTCGGATCCAACTGGACGGCCTTCTGAAAATGGCCAATTGCCTCTTCGTACTTTGCATTCTTGTACGCTGCGACCCCTTTGTTGAGTTGGTCGCGGGCCTGGAGGCGATTGCACCCGGTCATAAAGGTCAGCAGGGACAGGATAGCCACCGCCAGCACCGGAAAACGTGCGATTTGTTTCATTCTGCTTCTCATCTCCTTCGATCGCCAGACTGGCGTCTGGCATCCTTGATGCTTATCGGCAGAAAACTGTAAACTTTCCGCGCTATGATTGTAATAGGTTTCTGCGCTCTGGCAATGACTTAACTGAAGAACAAACAGAAGCCGCGGCAAGTTTAACATCTTCCGCCGCGGACAACACGTCAGGGCCTCTACTGTCCCGCCTCAATTTTCGGTGTAATCAGTCCAATGTGGTCCACACCGGCGCCGTGGCCCATGTCGATCACTTCGGCAACGTCAGCAAAGTTCAAGTCGTCGTCGCCCTTGACGAACATGACACGTTCGGCGCGGGTCGCAAAGATGGCAGTCAGCCTCGACTCCAGTTCTGCTTTGGCTACATCGTCCTGGTTGATCTTATAGCTGGGAGCGCCACCGCCGGCATGATGAGCGATCTGAACGACGATGGTTCTGTCGTTGACCTGCTCGTTCTGGGGATTTTTTGGCGGCTGGGGAACCAGCGCATCCAGTCCCTTTGGCGTTACTGGCACAATGACCATGAAGATGATCAG
>JANXZS010000120.1 GCA_025355385.1 Acidobacteriaceae bacterium
GGACGCCGTTGTGTTGACGCCAACCAGCGCCGCGTTCTGGATCGTGCCGCCCGAGGTGGGGAAAGTTCCGGCCGGGCCGGTGGCGCCCGTTGCTCCGGTCGCTCCGGCCGGTCCAGTCGGACCGGTTGCGCCGATTGGACCGGTCGCGCCTGTCGCACCCGCTACGCCCTGAGTTCCGGTCGCGCCTGTCGAGCCTGCTGTGCCTTGGGTTCCGGTTGCGCCGGTTGGACCTGTTGCTCCTGCAGCGCCGTTTGTGCCTGCTGCACCAGTGGTACCCTGTGCTCCGGTCGCACCAGTCGCGCCGGCCGCTCCTACTGTACCCTGGGATCCAGTTGCGCCTGCGGTCCCAGTTGCTCCATTCGCACCGGTCGGACCCACTGCGCCTGTTGCGCCGTTGGTGCCGTTCGTGCCTGTCGCGCCTGTCGGCCCAGTGGAACCCCCGCTTCCCCCGGCAATGCACGATGTGACCACCCCGCTCGATGCGGTTCCGATCACATACCCCGGAGGGCATGGCGTGAGCTGGGATAGAGCGACACTGGTGGTTGGCGTGGTGGCAACCGTCCCCTCCACTTGCCATACTTTGTAGGGCCCACCAGATGCGGGAATCGTCCAGTACCTGGTGTAGGTGGACACGCCAGACAGCCCGCCAGTGCGACGCATGGCATAGACCATCGTGTGAGTGGTCCCGCCGACAAGGCACGTCGATGGCACTACGCCCGCCGTGACCGTAATCCTTCCGACGCCCTGCACAACTGTAGCGCCGTTACTCGCGGTCGTGTAGGCAAAGGTGTCGTCAATAGTTCCTGTCGTCACCGCAACGCCGCCCGCGCCACTGTAGATAGTATCGGCAACGTAGACGCATGTGGGCTGCGCGTAGGCAGCGGAAGCGATCAGTAAAAGCGCAATGAGCTTTGTCATAGGATCCTCATATCGTGTGCGTATGTGCAGGCGTTCCAGCACTGCTGGTAGTGCCGCCAGCAGTAGCCTTTGCGGCCAGCGCGGCGGTAAGTCCGCTGACATCACTAATGCCGAGAGCAAGCGCCGCTTTTACGGCTGCAACCAGCGTGGCGAAGTTGGCAGCACTGCCCAACGCGGCGTTGATTGCGGCCATACCAGATGACGAAATTGTCGTGGCCGATGATCCGCTGGTAGTCACATCCCCTGTCAGATTGCCAGAAATCAGCGGAACCCCGCCGACTGAAAAACCGGTCGCCTCCACCGTGCCGTTGAAGCGGGCGATCTCGGTACTGAGCGGCGATCCTGTACCTACCAGGAACACCCCAGCAGGCGTGAATCGGCCTGGAAATTTCGGTGTAGGCCCTCCAGTGCAGAAAACGAGGTGTCCGTTTGTGGCGGTAACGCCGCGAAAGCCAACATAGAACGCATCGTCCGACTCCACGCCGAGCACTGGTATGGTGACACCGGTAGAGTCGCGCCAAAACATCCGCAGGCCGTTCTGGAAAGACAACTCTCCTGTTGCTGCGACCAATGACATGAACGCGCCGCTGGCGTCCAAATAAATCTTGAGCGGCATCGAACCCTGAGTAGCTCCGCACTGAATCGTCTCACTCGTAGTGCCCTCGGCATTGCGCGAAACAACCGGCCCTGTCAGCAGGAGCGGACCATCCAAATAGGATTGGGCCGCAGGATCTAGCGGGCTAACAACAAGTCCCTGCGAAACAGGAAACTGCGTTTTCAGTAACACCGAAAGCTGCCCTCTACTAAGCGAAGCGCCCCACACCAAAGCCCCTGATGTACCGTCCCCGGCGTACGATGCGCTGCCCGCATTTTGCAGGGCAACCTGGCAGTATATATCCGCAAAAGAGACGCTTTTTACCGACGTAATAAGCCGATACCATCCGTTCGCATACGGAACTGAGTACGCTTGCAGGCTTCCGGATGCTACCGTTCCAAACACGGAAGAACCGATCACATTGCCGGTCGTCAGGTCAAAATTCGCTTGCCCGCCGTTTGCCCCGCCGTCGTATATAACTAATCGCAATTGCGTGCGCGAGCTTGCCTTCGCGAAAACGGAAAACCAAAGCACCTCACCAGATGATGTCACTCCCTGATTTTGGTAAAACAGGTGCAGTCCGGTACTACTGTCTTCCACCAGTTTCCGCGCATCAGATGCGCCGGTTGGAGATGTTCCAGCCGATGCCGAAATCGAGCCGCCCGCTTTATTCCAGCCCGCGTTTTCAAAGGCGAGCGGCTTAAATACCAGGTTGCCATACGTCCCTAGCGCACCATATCGGGCGCTTAGGCTGGACGCCTGAAGGGAGCCGGACGCATCTCTCTGAGCGATTGAATTTCCCTGCGGCGCAACGTTGGGAGGGTACTTGGTAGTAGCAGATTCGTCCAGGAAATTGCGCGAAGGTGGAGCGTTTCCGCCGAACGTGACGTGCTCACCGATCACTGTGTTGACCGCGTTGACGGTCAAATGGATCATCTCGTTGCTGCCTGCCGTTCCGGGGCCATATCCTATATCGCACTGCACGCTTCGGATGTGCGTATCCTGCGCGTAATCCACCTTGATCGCCCGCTGGATAGTGGCGACCCCGAGATATCGTGCGTCGATCAGGGTATTGGTGACGGGCGCTCCGGCGCGCCCCGCAATATGGATGATTGCAGGCTCCGGCGTGCCTGTCGAAGTTGCTACCGTAACTTCCAGGTCACCGCCGTAAATGGTCGCAGAATCGCCGGATAGTATCTTGATCATGCCCTTCAGGGACGATGAGTTAGCGTCCGTCAGCATGAAGCCGTGGGCACCGGTGATCGAGTCCAGCAGAATACCCAGTTCGTCGCCAAAAAATGTGGACTTGATGATGTGGATTGAGTCGCCGGTGCGATCAAGATGGATACCGGCTGCACCCTGGCAGTTGCCAAAATAGCTCTCGCGAATCGTCGAGGTGAATAATCCGCCGTCCCTGCGTGCGGCGGGATTTCCTGCGTAGATACCGCATCCGCTGACATTCTGAATATTCATCCGCTCGAATTCGGATTTATATAGGTCATCAGTTGTGCAGTCGATATGCAGGCCGTGTCTGGCGGGAATAATCTGCATTGCGCCGCCACTCGTATACGCCCCTGAGCCCCCCGAACCATCCAGGCTGACGTGAGTTCCGTCAATGCGGGTAACGGTACGGAACCCGTTCGCAGCAGCGTTTCCGCCAACATCGTAGACATACACTTTCGTGCCTGTCAATGGGGCACTCGCTACTGACAATATTATCGGAGATGCATTGGTCGCGCCACTTACCACAATCGGGCCATCGGCGGGCCTGATAGAAAGGCCATCAATCAGATATTGCGTAGCGCCGCCCGACGGAGGTAAGAGCCTAAGCACGTCCGTCGTTGCAGGTACGTCGCGGTGTAAAAGCAGGCGGGCCGCTGGTTGGAACTGGAGATTAATCGGTTGAGTTCTCAGCAGAAGCTGAGCTCCGGTTCCATTCAGCAGGTAGTCGCCATCTGGAACAATCAGCCGGTCTACAGCATCTGCGAGGGCATTATTGAAGTACTGCGCTACATTATCAGTGAGAGCACGCGCTCGGATGCCGGCACGCATCCCCTTCGGAATCCACGATAGTACCGATGGAGTGTCACCAAAGCCCTCTGATACTGTCCTGTCAGTAAATGCTTGTGGATATATGCTACTCATGTCCAGGCCCCCAAGTCCCTACCAGCGCAGATTGCGGCACGTACACCTCCCGGAAAGGCTGGTATCGCATCGGCCAGAAATTCCCCGCATCGTCTGCGGTAGCCACCTCAATCAGCAGTGATTGCGCCTCTGTAGTCACGGCTGGAGTCTGTGCGACAAGGACATCGATCAATCCGATCCCGCCAGTCCCATCATTCGTGAATGTCTTTGTCTGGTACTCGTAGGCTATAGTTGGCGACGTTACAATCCAGACGCTGGTGGCATCAGGAGTGACGTCCCAGGGCTGGGAAATCGTGAAAATCTTAGAGGTATTCGAGAGGATAGTTTTCGGTGGCTGGCCCGCGCCAGTCCCCGCAAGAATTTGGATCTGCCGACCTTTTTCTGCGGTGAGATCGAGGCCCGCCGGGGCATAGTTATTGATGGCCAGATCATCGCCGATGGTCGTGCTGCTGATGTGCTGAGAGACGAAACGCATCACCACAACATCGCCAGCCTGGAAGCCGGGGTGATTTAGGGTAAGCGTATCCGCCGTATTGGAGACCACAGTGAAATTCAGCAGGGGCTGAGCGGCATCCCCGGTGCCCGGGCGATAGTAAAGCGATAGCACGCGACCAGCCCACTGGTTGACCGTCCATGCCGCACCAGATCCGGCGAAGTATAAATCAGACCCCGATACGGATGTGACCGCATCGCCCCATGCGCCGCCGTGCTGAATGGGGTACTCCCGCACCACAAACGTCTTCGCGTTGACATCCGGCAGGCCCACTGAATCGAGGACCGCGGAAATCTTGACAACGGTTGGATTCCCGTTTGCATCTGGAGAAGATCCGGTCGCAGATACTCCATTCAGCGCCAGTGCCATTTTCATGGATGACGTCCCGATGTAGGCAGACCAATTCGGGAAAGCGGAACCGGGCCACGTTATGCCCGAGATGGTGACGGTATTCGTGTTGGTGCCAGCCGGGACAATGACGCTCGCGATCTCAGAGACCGGCCCGAAATTGATACTTGAGCTGAGGCGCACTACGTAAGTGCCGGGGACGATAGTCCCGCCAGTGTTGGCCGTACTCGCCTGCAACGGCACCAGCGGAGGGCTTCCGGCATTTGGGACGTTGACAGGCACATTGCCAGACATCGAAAGATGTGCCGGGTAGCTGTCCGTATTCAAAGCCAGGTCGAAGAAATTCCCCCGGCTTGGCCAGATCGAGTCATTGACGCCACCGGACACCACCGCCGGAGCCCACGGGTAAGGCGGCCCGACCCTTCCGCCGAGTCCGGGCTGGCGATAGAATGGCGTAGGATTCTGGCCGTAGCTGTCCACATGCCACTGATCCAGATGCAGTTGGAACTTCAGCTTCCAGCGCTCCGCGTCGTCAGTTGGCGATGCAGAAAGTAGCCTGGCAAGGGTCATCACGAAACCCAATTGCGCGTAATTTATTCCGCAGATACTACCGACTTTACTAGCCAAATGGACCGCCTTGCATGTTGAGGTGAATTCTATTATTTCAGTTCCGCCGGCGTCCGCGCGCAGGTTTCCTCGTGTCGCCTTGGCAAGTTCCACATTTGACCGCCGCGTGCCTTGGTCGAAATTAGAGATCCCCATGATTTGAAGCGGCACATCCACTTCCTGATTGCCCGATGCCGTGTAGCCATCTGGATCAATGGTAGAAATGGAGTCCTGCTGGTGTTTATTGTCCTCGTCCTGAAACTGAAATGCAACCCTGTTCGGCATGTCCTGAATTCCGCGCCCGCTAATCACAAACGAGTCTTTCAGGATCGACCCTGCACCGTCGAATAAGTACGCCAGGTACCCGTTTTTCGCTGTGCCATCGGCAGCAATGGATGCCACCGCGGCGCTGTAATTCGATCCATCGACTGGGGCTGGCTGCTGGTCTGCCAGCGTTCGCTCGATGGATGCCTGAATAAGCCCGGTTGCGGGATTCCGCGAAAGAATAATCCCAGCGTTCGCGCGGAGTGCCGTCACCGCAGCGGAAAGGGCTTGCCGGTTGCCCTGCTCCAGCGCGAACGAGGATTTATACCTCGCATGGCTGGCCCCGGCGTTGCCGTACATGTCGGTATAGGTGACAGCAACATCGCAAAAGGCTGCTGCATCGAACCACGCCCGAGCATCGAAGTCGGATATCTTCCACGGACCCCACGTCATCAGATCCATCAGGTGCCAGACCGGATTAGTGGAATAGACATAAAAGAACACATACCCGCCGGATGCGCTGCCGGTTCCGGTCTGAGCAATCGTGATAGTGGATGATGTCCAATCTGCCAGACCATAGAAGCCGTCCGCGACAAATCCATTCCCGCTAATTCCGACCTTAAACGGTGAGATCCCCGCGCAGGCCATATTCAGACCGGGGAATGTGATTACGATATTGCCTCCACTACCCACGGCCGTCTGGATTGGGTAAATTTGTAGTGTTGGAGGCCCCTGTATGAGCGCCCGAACGCTGGGCGTACTGCCACCAGCAGCTAGTTGCGAAGGGACCACGAACTCCAGGCAGCACTGTGAGCCGTGAGGGTCGCCTGCGCCATCGTAAATAGCATCATGATTGATGCTGCCATTTCGTCCACCCTGGTTGACGTAGCGCCATGTGAACAACTTGTCTCCGCCCTGCGAGACCTGAACGCCATTTACGTTGAGCGTCCGAACGTATGCTGGGCCATCGGGCGCGATGCAAGCCACCACCTCAGCTCGCAGGCTGCTGGGATCGGCAGCAGGCTCCAGAATCGCGCAATTCACCCACTGGAGGCCGTAGACCATTGGATAATACTGGCCTGGGCCAAAAGTGGATTGGTTAAATCCGTAGACCTTCTGCCCGGTGGTATATTGCGTTCCTGAAAACTCAGATGGAGCCTTCCATGTGTCCCCCCCGAACCGACCGGTAATTGCGGATGTGTGGTCAATCGAGAACATGCCCCGCACCTTGCATGACTCGCGGGTATAATCACAGCTCGCAAATGGCGTGGTGCCGCTGCTGTAGTCCCCCACGCCGCCAGTTTGATCCGGCGAGTATCCGCACTGGTAATAGATGGATGACGGATCATTCAGGCCCGCCGATCGCTGTGCTGACGTGGATGGAAACACCCAGGGACATCGCCGCTGCCTGGTGACGTTGGGAATCTTCAGACGCGCCATGCTGGTCTGCGTTGTGCCCTCTACCGTGATCGTTCCGGGGCTTGGCATATTCGCCTTTCCCGAGAGGAACGTCCACACAAAAGCATCGGTGCTGTAGGCGTTTGTCGGGATATCCCAGTGCACGTATATCGCCGTGATTGTCGCCCCGCGCCATCCATGCGGACTGACGTGGTTGGTCCAGACAGAGAGATCGCCATCAGCAATTTTCAGATTGATCGCGCCGGGGATATCGTATCCCTGCGGGCTCATCGCCTGGATCTGGTCGATCACGTTGCTTTGGAGTCGCGCCTGGTATGTGTTGCCGCCGTACACGAGAGATGTGCCGCCGCCAGCCGGAGTGGTGCAGAAATATACAGTGTCGCCGTCCACCGCGACGATGCGGATTAAGACCAGAGGCTTGCCTGGTGTCGCAGATTCTTTGTTCGTCAGGATGGTGAAAGGCATTTGTCCGCGTTACAGTTTAAGGATGGATTGGTTTCGTCCAAAAATTCTCACAATATTAAGCTCTGACGGGATTGCCGCAAAACTTTGCATCGAGGTGCCGCTGAACGTCCGGGAAGTGATAGTCAATCAGGTATCTATTCCAATGGGTGGAAGCGACCCAATTTTCCGATGGAGACAATCCGGGCTGAGGTGCACTATTGACGTGCCTTGCGTTCTGATACCTCGTGATATCTGCGTGCTGGCCTTGGCCGGAAGATGATTTCGGCCCGCATCAATACGTGCATCAGTTGTTGGTCTCTTCGATTTTTATCGTCAGTGCGGAATCGTTCGGGCCGGTCACGCGGATCGCTAAATCATCCATAGCGTAGTGGCACTTCGTGTGGGGAGTGCCGTCCTCATCAGTGAAGCTAAACTGCTTCGCCCTGCCCCAGTTGGCGATGAAATGCGCGGTGCGCGTAGCAAGGTCCGCATCCGACACATGCGACTCAGCCAGCTCCCAGAATTTTAGTCCCGTCGAAGGGTAGCTGGCCAATCCGCCGGCGAACTCAGCGAATGCAAACTTAGCCCCGGAAGGCGTGGCCGTCACGATGCTCTGGAAGCGCATACCCTGCGTGTAGGGGAGGATCCCTATCGCTCCAGATGCCAGCGGTGGGAATGCCCCTCCAGCCGTCCCCGGCGACAAGTCCTGAGCGATTACCTGGCTCAGCTTTAGCGGGCAGTCGTATTGCATAGTTTGCGACTCGCGAGCGGTAAACTCGTCCGCATCGCTGGACAGATTGGTGTATGTAACGCCGCCGAACGCCAGGGACTCGCTTCCGCTCATCTGCCCTTTCGCAGAGTTAAACCAAGTAAGGAGCGTATTTTTCTGAGCCATACTGAGCGCCGCATAGGTCCATTCAAACCGCACAAGCGGGGCCCGCTTTACGGCCCGCTGCTGGTATCCATTCTGCATCTGCGCGACGTCGGTCAGAAATGAAATTGTCCACGTAAACGGGTAGATCAGTGCGGATGAGCCGCGGAGAACGGGGACTGCCATTTAGTTGCTCGCCACGAATCTTACCGCGTTGCTGAGGCGGCTGTCACTGGTCTGCAAATGTGATGCCACGGCGTCGGCCAGAGTGTCCTTGTGCCGCTGTGCCATATCGTTGAAACTCTGCGCGTCCACTGCTTGGATAATGATTGTGGTGGGAGCCTGCACGGCATCTCCAAACTGGTTATTGATGCGACCTGGTACGCTGTACGGAGTTTGCCCCTTCCACCATGTATATGGATCGGAACTCTGTGAATACGGGCTGAAATTCGATGTTCTTAGATTGCCGCGAGCGTCGAAATCGGCAAACGTTCCGCTGGTGCTCTGCGATGCCGTAATCGCTTCCGGTGCGTAGTACTTATTTTGCTCCAGCATCTTGTTGATCTGCTTCTCCCGGATCTGTTTGGGATCGGGCAAGATCGAAGTGATAAAGCCTGTCGCGACAGCAGCAATGCCAAGCCCAAGCGCCACGGCCTGCCCACCTGGTATCAATGCTGCAATCCCGGCAGCAGCACCTAGAACGCCCGACACGCCCTCGGCGGCACCGCGTACCCCGCCGTGTCTGAAGCCGTCATATGCAGTTAGCGCGCCCCCCCCAATTGCGGCTGCAGATGCTACGGTCTTGGAATTGAGGCCAATTCCGCCGGAACCGACATTGGTCTTACCAGTCATGATGAGATCAGGAGCAAGCGGGCCAATAGGGGCAGAGCCCAGGATTTCGTTTCCGTCCCCTGGTTGATTGTGGAAGATGAACGGATTAGCGCTGGAAGCGCCCGAGAACAGTTCCCCGATGCCGCCGGATGACTTGACGGAGGACACACCTGCAGCGCCGGATATCGCGCCGGAGATCGCGTCGGCGGCACCAGAGAGTTTCAATGCGGAAGCGTCCAGGGCGCTCGCGGCGACCTTCAGCGGATCTGCTCCGAACGGCGTATTCTGTAACCATTTCCCTATGGTGCTGCTGGGGTCGCCTG